>JAZDCY010000001.1:0-18343 GCA_036679645.1 Gemmatimonadota bacterium
GACCGTCGCTACGTCGATGTGTCGTTGCTCGAGAACAAAGAGTTGGATCAGGCAGCGTGATGATCGAACCGAGGAGCTTCCTCAGCTTTTACACAAAAATCGGGACTTGACCTGCGCAACACTGCTTGGCGCTACATCACTTCCGAAAAGGACACATTCAGGCAGATCGTGGAATTCGTTGGCAGTAGCCGGTGATACTCACACAGCCTTGGGATGCGTGGAGACACGCTTGTCATTGCGTTGCTACAACTCTTGTGGGGAACGGTTCGATTCCCATAAATGGGCCACAATATGAAATGTGACGGTTGCGGTCGGTCATCTGACGATGATGGGAAGAGCTTTACTTGGGTAGCGGGCACCAAGGTGTCCGAATCCTCGCGTACCGGGAGTACTCCCGTGGAGCACATCGTAACAAAGACGTATGCCGATTTTGAACGAGTAACTGTTTTCCTTTGTCCGTTGTGTTTTGGACAAGCGAGAAGACGCAAGTTTGCGATTCGATGGGCGCTGCTAGCTGCTTCGCTTGTAGTGGCTCCTCTATGGATTCTCTTCATGGACTCTGTCAGTGGTGGTTCAGCTCCTGATGTGGTGGGTGTGATCCTGGTCCTAATCACTCTGTTGGTTGTGCTTACTCCTCCGTCCATGATCGCCCTGCTTTCCAAGACCTACTGGTATTGGTGGCGAGGCAACCCAAAACACGAAGCCGATATTTTGGTTGGGCCCTTGCAGCCGAAACTTAGAAGCATGAAGCGCGATACCTACTGGACGCCGGAGGAGTTCGAGATTCTCAAGAAGCAGCAAGCCATCCTATAGTAGGCCAACGTAAAACGGGACAAATCCGTCGGTGGTCGTGTTCGCGTTGCCGTCGCTCCAGACGCCAGCAAAGACGCCCGGCCCGACGACTTTGGGGAGATCTTGAGATGCCAGCCTTGCGTAGCTTAGCGACGGCAACGTCGATACTGGTCCTTGCGGCCTGCGGCGATTCAACAAGTAATGGCGACCCAACCGGTCCCGCGGCGCTGAGTATCTCTGGGAGCTACACAGGCACAGCCAGCGGCACGGACAGTGGGCAACCGTTCACGATGACCATCGCCTTCACGCTTTCGCACACTGGATCAAACGTTACAGGCACATGGATTGGTCAAGGGAGCTCTGGTACCCTGAGCGGGACTGTTAGCGGTAGCAATGTCAGCGTAACGCTCAACCAGAACAACCCGTGCGCTGGCACATTCACAGGATCAGCACAGATTCAGAACAACGGAGCGCGGTTGTCTGGCTCTTATTCCGGCAATTACTGCACTGGGACCGTGTCAGCGACGTTCACCGTTGATCGGGTTTGATCGAAGGCGCACGATTCGCGGACGACTTGCTCGGCACCGATGGCCGCGTTTCGGCCATCACGCTCGTTGCGACTCGCTCAGGTAACCGCGCTTCCGGTTCATCGCCACGTCGTACCGGCGGCACCGCCGGGTACAGGTCGACGTCCCATATCCACGTCTGGCTGCTCATCATTCCGCCTCGGGTGGGGTGTCGCGGTCAGGGTAGCGCCCAGCGATCAACGGCGGATCAGCGGGGGCTCGGTGTGTTCGTACGCGGCCAGTCCCGTTCGCGGCACCTCGCAGTTAGCTTAGCGGCCACGATGGATTTTCCCACTAGCCGTGCCATAATCACGAAACTCCCCGGCTGGGTTGACAAGCTCGCCGGAGAACTCCCCGAGCCGATCAAGGTGTACGAACCTCGTGGGTTCAAGTGGCGGCATCCGGAGGAGACCGCGAGAGTGGTTCTGGTCGCCAAAGCGGTCCGCATGGCAAGCGGGATCGCTGCGGCTCTGCAACTGGCCGACCGACGCTTCACGGTGGAGTGCGGGGCGCTGCTGAGGACCGTTTCTGACTTCGCGACGGAGGTCATATTCCTCGGTGAAGGGATGCTCAAGGGCGAGATGACAACGGCCCAGTCCAAGTTTGTTCACGACTTTTTCAAGCCAATGTCAACTACTCCTGACGATCTTGCCCGGCGTGAACGGGACGGTTACGTCGGCAGGAAGGACATGCACAAGGCGCACCGGCGTCTCGTAGACGAACGGGCCAATCCGGGGAAGAGTTCGTGAAGGTTTCGGAGTTCCTCAAGAAGAGCTACGACTCGCTGGTTCATGGTGCATACGAAACGGCAATGGAGCTATACACTGGCCGGACAAATCGCTTCATGATGACCGGGCAGGAGTCGGACAGGCACGTCTGCATGAGCAAGGTATCTGTTGCGGGGAAACTGCTCGAAGTTATCGGTACCTTGGAGTTGGTTGCGATTGTCTTTGGACTCCGTGAGCTGGCCACTGAGATTATGAGCGAGAGACACCGACTCGACGACAGTGACGAGCAACCTGGCGCGGACTGCCCGCGGTGACGCTAGCGGTGACACCCCCCCTGTTTTTGGCTGACGCTGACTGGCGGGGTGGTGTCCCAAGTCCTTATTTTTCAACGATCGCTGTTGCGGGCTGTCGTGCCTCTGACTCCTTCTAAGCCGTGGGTCGCAGGTTCGAGTCCTGCCGGGGGCGTGCACACACCGTGCGCTTCTCCGAACCGTCGAGAGCGGAAGCGCACCAACCACAGAGGATCGTATGCGCCAGTACACCACCGTCGCCTGTGCCGTAGCACTCGCCGCCTGCGCCGGAGGGAGCGCCCCGGCGGCAACGCCCGCGGCGAGTCCCGAACCGCCACCGAGAGTGCTGTACACGCCAAGCACCACCCAGTACATCGTCGTTTCGCGGGGAACGCAGGAACAGGACTTCCAAGGCCAGACCTCGAGCTCCTCGACATCCATGCGGGTGCGGGTGCGGGTCGATATCGCCTCGAGCACCGAAGGCATGACCGCAACGTTCACGGTCGATTCCATTCTCGAGATGAACGCCCCAGGCGTCTTCTCGTCGCAGCGCAATCAGGTGGTGGGTTCCGCCTTCTCCGCGTCGTTCACACCCACCGGTGAGCTGGGTGAGGTCACTACGACGTTGGAGAGCGAGTTGGCCCGGCAGATCTCCAATACCGTCCGTACGTTCTTCCCGCGGCTTCCGGCGGGGGGTGCGGAGCCGGGTGCCATGTGGACCGACACGACCGAGATGCTGCTGCCAACCGGGCAAGTCGATCTCACCGTCCGAGCCATCACGCAATACACGACGGCCGATTGGATGGATCACGACGGAGTGCGCGCCCTGCCCATCGCGGTGGCGGCAGCCGTGACGATGTCCGGCCACGGCGAGCAGATGGGTGCTGAGTTCACGCTGCAAGGGGACGGAACCACCACGGGCACCCTCTACCTTTCGGCCACCGGCACCTACCTCGGCGGGGTCTCGAGCGACAGCCTCAGCGCGCTGGTGGATGTCGAGGCCGCGGGCATCACGATTCCGTTGAAGATGATCTCAACCGATACCGTGCACGTGATTCGCTAGCGGCACCGGCACAAGAGCCGAACGGGCGCGCGATCGATCACCCGATCGCGCGCCCGCTGTTTTGTCCGCCTCCTCCCCTCTCACCGCATACCGCTCACTGCTCCCATCGCACCTCGTCACCCACGGCAATCTCCCCGTCGTCCAACACCTCGCCGAACGCGCCGCCACGCCAGTCCGGATCCAGCGCTTCGCGCAAGCCGGACACCGACTCGTTCATCCGCTCGCACGGCCGCGTCTCGCCACGGATACGGATCCTGATGTCTCCCATGCGCAGGACCCGGTCGCGCGTGTGCGCGAGTCGAACCCCGCTTAGAAGCACATTCGCGCGGCGCTGCACAGGATCGACATCGGGACTCAATTCCTCACGCAGCCCGTCAAAAACCTCGCGCTCGATGAACGTGACCTGACGGGCACCACCCTGGTCGGCGTTCCCATCCAATCCCTGACCCGTCACCGCGCGGGCTCGCGAGACGGAATCCATCACACCACGCTTGGCGCGTTTGATCCAGATAGCCTCGACACGACCGGACACGCGTTGACCTCCGAACGAAGAAGTCCGGGGAAGATAGTACCGCACGCGTGTCAGATGGCGTAACGCGCTTCAGCACCGCCTCTAAGCGACGTCGCTGGGAGCCAACAGCGCCTGAGAGAAAAAGCGTGCATACCGCTGCGACCGCTCCCGCCGGGGCGCGTTGGCATGCCGCTCCATGGCGCGCGACGCCGTGACGAGCGCCCGCCACTGCGGATCGTGCCAGCGCTGCAGGAGGTACTCGTACGTCTCACCGGCATAGTGGACTCGAGCCCGCATCGACGTAGGTCCCTGTCGCGCCTCCGCCACGCGTGCGAGGGCCTCGGCCAGCTCCGGATTGGGCGGGCTCATGGCCACGCCGCCCCCGCCTCCGCCTCCGCCCGAGCGGCGTTCGAGCCGATCGTAGCGATCTCGCAACTCCAGATACACGAGATCGGTAAGCGCTGGGGAATTGGCCATTCAAGCCTCCCGAGTGTGGCCCGCAACGTGCGGGTGAAAATCGGTTCAACCAAGGGGGGCAAAATCTATGCATCATTGCATAGCCGTCAAGTCCCTGACAGAAGGAAATATCTCGTGAGCCTTGCAAGACTGCATAGGAACTCATGACGCCAATCGTCTTGCGCATCAAACAGTTACGGGAGGTGAACGGCTGGTCCCAGGCCGAACTGGCCCGCCGCTCTGGTGTTCACCAGTCGGTGATATCGCGGCTCGAAAGCGGACGATCGCAGTCGGTTAGTCTTGGGAACCTGGAGAAGCTCGCGGGGGCACTGGAGTGCGATCCCGGCTACCTCATCGCCAAACGGGCAGAAGCCCAACAACCGGCGCCGCGTTCTCGCCGCGCCCGGCGCTCGGCTCCCACGTCGTCGTGAGATGAGCTACGGGCCTACGGCGGCGTGGGCCCCGAAACTCTGATATCCAGCGCACGCTCGACCCGCTCGACCATCACATCAGCGAGATCCAGAGCCGCCAGCGCGAGCGCCCGCAACGCGTCGCCCACGGTCTGCGAGAACACCGTATGTTCGACGTCCGCTGAGCCAGGCTGCGATTGTTTCGCCGCATCGCGCAATCGTCGGAGGGTGTCATGCAGCATTTCGTCGGCGCGTTGGCGGTTCGCGACAGTGTTGGGCCCGATAGTTCGCTGCCGCCACTTTCCACTGTCCGTCCATTCGATGCGGACTCTTCCGCCACTCACGTAGCGACGCCCCACGAACGGCGGGCTGCCAACAGTGAGAGTGTAACGCGGATCACGCGTTCGTCCGGCCATATGACCATTACGCGTGCACGTCGCCGCGAGTTGCAAAGCCACGCCGCCGCACGGCACAGATCGTGCTTCACCTAGTCATCGCGGCCGTCGGGCGGTAAGCCCTGGGACCTTCCTAAATCGAACCTGCCACGGAGCGAGACCGTTGACAGCCCGCACCACAAGAGAAAGAGCCGGGATTTCCCGGCTCTTTTTTGTTGCGCGGAACGCCGTTACATAGCGCGCGCTTCTCCGACCCGGACAATTCTTCCGGCAGTTGTTTCCGCCTATTCGCTCAGCGGTCGTAGCACCAGAGCGAGTCCCGTGTAGCTTCCCCAACCTCGAGATGACATGCCCGCTCGGCGAGCAGCGCGTGCCCTCCGGTAGCGGTGAACAACACCGAGTCGGCGCGGTCGATGCTGATCGTCACGTCGCGCAGCATCACGAACGCCGAGCCGATCTCGTCGATTGAGTGGGCAAACCGACCGCTATCGACACGGAATTGCTCCTGCGCGTATCGCAAGTTCTCGAGATCCGACCTGATCTCCGTTTCGTACGCTTTCTCTTTCGGGGAGCAGCCGGTGGGCGAGACCCCTCCAACATGGGCGGTCGCCGCGCGCTCGCAAGCGTGGCCGCGCGGCTTGCCGACTTGATGCGCCAAGGGGCAGGTGTACACTTTCAGGATACCACGCGCCGCCGTCAAGGGAGAGTCCCAGCGGCCAGCCGCCTCGCATTGGAGACAAGAAATGCACATGCGCGCCCTGTTCGCACCAGCCGTTGCCGGCATCGCCCTCAGCATGGCTGCACCTGCGCTGGCGCAATCCGCCCGCCCGCCGTGCGCCCCCGACAACGGCGGGCTAACGCTCCCGGATGGGTTCTGCGCCATCGTCGTGGCCGAGAACCTGGGCGCGGCGCGGCATATCGCGGTCGCCGAGAACGGCGACGTATTCGTGGCACTGAATCGCTCGCGCCGGGGTGGGGAACCCGCGAACTTCGCCGTGCTGCGCGATACCGACGGCGATGGCGTCGCCGACGAGATTCGCAAGTACGGCGCGCTTGGCGGAACCGGGATCCGCCTCCGCGACGGCTGGCTCTACTTTGGCGCTAACGACCAGATCCTCCGCTATCCATGGCCCACGGGAGCGCTCGAGCCGGCAGGCGAGCCAGAGACCGTCGTGACCGGTCTACCGGATTGCTGCGGTCACGCCGCCAAGGGATTCGCGATCGGCACCGACGGGGCGCTCTATGTGAACGTCGGCTCGCCGTCGAACGCCTGTCAGGAAGGGCGGGGCCGGCAGCCGGGGAACCCCGGCCTCGATCCGTGCCCGCAACGCGAGACACGCGCCGGCGTGTGGCGGTTCTCCGCCGACCGGCTCGGACAAACCCAATCGGACGGCGTGCACTACGCCACCGGACTGCGCAACACCTTCGCACTCGACATACACCCGGGCTCCGGTGTCCTGCACGGCGTCCAACATGGTCGCGACCAGCTCTCGCAACTCTGGCCCGACCTCTACACCAACGAGGAAAGCGCGGTAAAGCCGGGGGAGGAATTCGTCAGGATCGAGGAAGGCGACGACTTCGGCTGGCCCTACTGCTACTACGACCCCGAAACGCGCACGAAGGTGCTCGGCCCCGAATACGGGGGGGACGGCCAACGACCGGAGCGCTGCGCCGAGAAGAAGAACCCGCTGCTCGCATTCCCCGGACACTGGGCACCCATGGCACTGCAGTTCTACACCGGGTCGCAGTTCCCCGCGCACTACCGGGGCGGGGCATTCGTCGCCTTCCACGGATCCTGGAACCGGGCGCCCCTACCACAGGACGGATACCGGATCGCCTTCGTACCGTTTGACGGAACCGAACCTTCCGGCAGCTACGAGACCTTCGCCGATGGGTTTGCCGGACCCAACAAGTCACCAGGTGGAGCGCTACACCGGCCGTCAGGTCTGGCACAGGGGCCTGACGGTTCGCTCTACGTGGCAGACGACCGCGGCGGAACCGTGTTCCGGATCATCTATCGGGATCGCTGAGCGGCCGATACTCTGAAAGGACCGAGACCACCTCCGCCGCGGGGTCCATCCGACGGAAGAGACCGCGAAAGGCCGCCCCCTTCGCGAAATGCGGTGTACTGGCGACGGCGACCTAATGTCGTTTCTCGATGACGACGCGCAAACACCGCATTGGCAGCAACATAGCCTACATGGCGTAGGCGGCATGTGTCTTGCTTTCTCACAGCCTTTGGGCTGATTTGCCTGGCGTTTCGGGACCGACGATTCAGAATTGCGATGACGGAGGAGTTGCGTGTCTGAGAGTCCGCTGGCCGAACAGGAACCGCGTCGTCAGCGCGTGAGCCGCCCGACGCCGGCACACCTGTTCCAGCAGCGTCAGGCGGCTGAGCCGCCCGGGTCTAGCGAAGTGGCCGCACCCGCACCTCGGGCGACCCGCGTGATCCCCGCACTTGCCGGCATCGACGTTCCCGCTTCGGGCACCCCAACCACGGAACCCGTCCCCGACTACCCCCCCGATCTCGTCTTCATCGTTCGCGATGACGGCAAGGTTCTCTTTGTGAATCGGGCGCTGGGACAACGCGCCGAAGATGATGTCATCGGATCTGAAATTTACGACTGGGTATTCCCCGAGCAGCACCAGGTGGTCCGCGAGTGCCTGGGGCGCGTGTTCTCCTCTGGGCGCGGCGACAGGCATGAGTTGAATGGGCTGCAGCAGCACGATCCGGACGCGTGGTACGAATGCCGCGTGTCCGCCAACCTGCGTGACGGAAAGGTAGTCTCCGCAACGATCATCGCGCGGGACGTGACCCGCTTCAAACAAGCGGAGATCGCACTCCGGGCCGCGTTCGCAGAGAAGGAACAGCTGCTCGAGGAGCGCACCGCAGATCTCGATACGGCGAAGCGGGACATGGCGCGCCGCCCCAGCGACGGTGACACGGCCCGCCGCGAGTTGGAGCGCTTCCGCGCGGTTGTGGACGAGGCCGGGGAGGCCATGTTCGTCACCGACAGCGCGACACGACGGGTAGTCGACGTAAACGAGACCGCCTGCCGGTGGCTGCGGCAGGAGCGGGCGGAAGTGATCGGGCGAGCGGCGGACGAATTGGGAATCGAGTTCCAGGTCGTGCCACCCGAATCCGCCGATCTGGTCTTCACCGAAACGCGCGATGCGCGGCGGCCATTCGTGCTCGACGGCGGTGTGCATCGGCGAACCGACGGCAGCACGTTCCCAGTCGAGGTCGCGGTCACGTGGCACCACGTGGGAGAGCAGGAATACGTGCTCGCCGTGGTCCGCGACGTAAAGGGCCGGCGCGAAATGGAAGAGGCGCTGCGCGAGACCGAGGCCCAGTACCAGGCACTGTTCGATCAATCGTGGGACGCTGTCTACCTCACCACGCGCGCCGGAGAGATCGTCAAGGCCAACCAATCTGCCATCGGTCTGTTCGGATACGCCAGCGAGGACCTCATTGGGCTCGACGCGCGCGAGTTAATGCCTCGCGCCGAGGATATCCGCGCCTTTCAGCAGGGCATGGCGGAAGATGGGCGCGTGGAAGCTCTCGAGGCACACTTCCGCAGCAAGACGGGGGGTGAGTTCGCCGGGCAGCTCTCCGCCACGAGCCGGAGGGACGCCCAGGGACGCCTGCTCGGATACCAGTGGGTAGTGCGCCACGAGGCGGCCAACGGATCCGCCGCCGGTGACTCAGCCGAGGAAACGCCTGGCGTGGGCGACCATCGCAGCGTGCTCCTGATCGACGCGGAGCAGCGTGTACTCGACGAGACACGTTCCGTACTGGAACACGCGGGGCTACGCGTGCTCACCGCCACCGAGCCCGGTGAAGGAGCGACGCTGTTCCGCGCCCACGCCGGCGAGGTGGGCGCCACCGTCATGGCAACCGCACTCTCGGAGACGGCGTCGGGCAAGGCCGTACGCACGATCCGCGAGCTCGACCCGGAGGCGCGCATCGTGCTCGTGAGCGCCGACGATCCCTATGCGGTCGCCGAGCGCTTTTCGGACGTGCGCATCTCGGCGTACCTGCGGCGGCCCGCACACCCATTGACGTTGGTGCAGACCGTACGAGATCTGGTCGCCGCCGCATCAAACGGCCGCTGATGGATCTGAGCCCGAGCGTCAAGGCGTCTGAGCACCTGAGCGTCTGAGCGTCTGAGCGTCTTGCATAGTCGCGCTCCGACACTAGCTTCGCCTTATTGCATCCGGCAGTAGCGCTTCACTCCCCGGGGGTCCCGAATGCGTACGACCATCGCCATTCTCGGTACGGCAACGGCAATTCTGATCGGCGTACAGGCGTGCGGTGACAGCGTGCCCATACCGTTCAGCGTGGACGTGTTTCCCGCCACCCCCTCCATCGAGGTGGGGGCAACGGTTTCGCTGAACGCGACCGTCAGGGACGAAGATGGTGTTGTGCTCGGGGCATCCGGTCTCGCGTGGTCGACCAACGCCGTATCCATAGCCACGGTGACCTCCACAGGCCTGGTGACTGGTGTCGCGCCGGGGACGGCCACCATCACCGCGCAGGCGGGCCTTGCCGCGAGCGGCACCGCGACGGTCACGGTTCTCGCCGGCGTGGTGAGCGTTACCGTTTCCCCGCCCAACGGGTCGCTGTCACCCGGCCAGACGCTTCAACTCACCGCCACGCCGCGCGACGCCGCTGCGCAGCCGGTGCTCGGCGCGGCCGTGACGTGGTCGAGCAGCAACAACACGGTCGCAACGGTCAGCACCACAGGGCTCGTGACCGCGGTTGCGGATGGAGCGGCGACGATCACCGCCCAGAGCGAAGCGGTCACGGGTACCGCAGCAATCTCGGTGACCACGGTCCAGATCCGGCTCAACGTCGAGAATCAGCTCGCCAGCTCGGTGGATATCTCGACAGGCGGGACGTTCCTGGGACGGCTCGCGCCGGCCGGCGTCCAAAACTTCATGGTGGCGCAGCCCGATACGCTGCGACTCACGTGGGACCTGGTGAGGGATACGACGACCTCCGGTACGTCCATCGGTGACGTGATCATCGCGACATTCACCGTCCCGCTGACACCGACGGACACGTTGCTCTTCTTCGCGATCGACAACGTCATCGGGAACGATACGATCTTCGCGCCGCGCATCACCAACAACTCCGGCGTGGATCTTCTCATGGCTGTCAACGTCACGCTGCCCGACTCTAACTTTTGCAACTGCGTCGTGGGCAACGGCGGGACGCAGGTGGCCATGGGCTACTACCGATGGGTCCCGAACACCAACGTGCGGGGGTACAACACCGGATCCAACTACACCGGCGGTTTCGTGTTCTGGGACCGCCCGGGAATGAACGCGTTCCTCCAGGCCCTGGATGGAATCGTGCTTCTCGTGGCTAACTCGGCGCCGCCGGGACCGCCGTCCTTCATCCGTGGGACGTTGGAGCAGCCCGCAGTTCGGCCCACGCGTAGGAATGACGGTTTCCAGGAGAGGCTGCATCCTCCGCCAGATCGTTAGCCGCTGCAGACCTCGCGAGGAGCGCGAGTACGCGCCCCGGTCGTTTGCGGCCGGGGCGCGTTCTTGTAACATGTTGCCCGCTAGACGATTCGCTTGTGCGCCGGCCCGGGGATACACATATTCGGGCGACCTGCACACGGAGACACAATGGCATTCTTCACGCGGCTGAGCACACGCGGGGCTATGACCTTCGCGTCACTTGGTCTGTTGGCCGCACCCGCGGCTGCCCAGGTGCACTTCACACCCTTTGCCGGCGCGTACTATAGCGCGTCGAGTTTGGGCGATCTCCAGGACCCGTCGCTCGCTGGTGCAGAAGTCATTCAGACGAGCGGCGTGGTCGTCGGCGGCATGATCGACTTGCCGTTGAGTCCAAGTTTCGGTATCGAGTTTGGCGGGTCGATCGGCATCAGCGACGCCCGATTCCAGATCACGCAGACTCTCAGCGGGACGCAAGTTACCGCGTTCATCGATCAGAGCGGGTGGATCGCGCATACATCGATCACGGGACGGATCAACGCCACGCAGACGGGCAACTTCTTCCTCTTCGCGGGACCCGGATTGTCGCTCCGGGGTGGGGATGCGTGGACGGAAGATAACGCCATCAGCCAGGGGCTTGGAAGTAGCGATCGGATTGCGTTCGGCGGCGTCGTCGGTCTGGGCGTTCTCGCGCGCGTCGCACCGGGGTTCACGCTAGACGTGCGAGTTGAGACCTTTGTCTATACGTTCGACCCCGATGGGGATGACCCCGAGTTCGACTCGAGCGCCAATGCCGATATCCTCGTGAAGGTCGGGCTGCGGCTACCAGGAACCTGAGCAACTCTCGGAGCGGCGGCGGCGGCGGACCCCACCGCCGTCGCGTCCGCTCGTTCTACTGACGGACGGTAATGGCTACGGGGACGCGGCTCGCCTGGGTGCCGCCGCTCCCCAACTGCCCGTTGTCGTTCGCGCCCCAACACAACACCTGCCCATCGGTCGTGAGGCCACAGGTATGCTTCTCGCCGGCGGCCAGGACACGGAAGCGGTGGTTCCCGCTGACCGGCGTGGGTTCCCTGCGGTTGTCGGCCTGGCCCGTCCCCAACTGCCCCTCGCGTCCGCGGCCCCAGCAGACGGCACGGCCCTGCCGATTAATCCCGCAGGCATGCTCGCCGCCCACGACGATCGAGGTAAGACCAGTTGTCCCAACCTGGGACGGACTGGTACGCTGGCGAGTGGACCCGTCGCCCAACTGCCCCGCGTTGTTCTTGCCCCAGCAGTAGGCGGTGCCGTCTGTCGCCACACCGCAGGTGAACTCAGTGCCTGCCGCGAGTTGCGTGAAGCGCTGATCGCCGGAAACTCCGGTCGGTGACGGAAGGTGCTGCAGCATGCTGCTGCCGACCTGGCCCGACCAATTGTCACCCCAACAGATCGCCTCACCGGCGCGCGTGAGACCACAGCTGTGACGGCCACCGGCGACCACCTGCCTGAAGCGTTGGTCGCTCGAGACCGCGGTGGGCTCGGTACGCCTGCTGGTCGAGCCATCACCCAACTGGCCCCGGTCGTTCTTGCCCCAACAGAAGGCCTCGCCCGCTGACGTGAGACCACACGAGTGCTCGTTCCCGAGCGACACCATCCGGAAGCGGGTAGTGGCGACGGACGATGTGGAGGCGCTGCGGTCCTGCGATCCCAACTGTCCGTCGTTGTTGCGCCCCCAGCAGGACAGTTGGCCACCGCGCAGCGCGCAGGTGTGCCGCCCGCCGGCGACGATGGTATCGGCGGCCCCGCTCCGCGCTGCAGGACGGGGCACGCGCTCGCCGGCACCGCCCTGAACCTGACCCTCCGCGTTGCGCCCCCAACACCAGGACGCGCCCTGGCCATCCACGACGCAGGTGTGGGACCCGCCTGCTACGAGTCCGGTGAATGGCGCCACCGTCGGTGCGACAGGTGTTGGCTGTGCGGGCACGGCCCTGTCGCGCGGAGCCGGTGGCTTGGCCGTGTCTCGCACCGCCGGCGCGCGTGCCGTGTCGCGCGGCTCCACCCGGGGCTGCGCCCGCCGTGCGGTGTCACTGGGCGTGTTGACCGCAACCGGCGGCTTGATTACCGGAGCGGGCCGCGTCACGAGCACACGAGCCCCATCCTCGGCTCCCTGGGCGCTGGCCAGCACCCGGGTCTCACCGGCGCCCACAGCCGTGACGTTGCCCCTCGTCGTTACACGCGCGATCGCGACATCCTGCGTGCGCCAACTCACCGTGCGCTCTAATTGCTGTCCGTCGGCGTCGAGCGCCCGCGCGGTGATCCGTTGGCTCTGGCCTACCGCGAGGTTGATCGTGCGTGGTCGGACCTCGACCGACGCTACGATGGCGCGGGCGGGTGTCGCTGCACCCTGGTCACCCGTCGCGACCGGCTCCGGCGCGAGCACGCGGATCGTCGCCGTCGAGGAGATGCCGCCGCGCGACGCGCGGATCTGCGTCACGCCCGCCGCAACACCCGACACCGTCCCATCGGCGCGCACCGTCGCCGTCGCAGGATTGGCGGATGCCCAGTCCACCGCCTCGTCGGGGAGTCGGTTTCCGTTCTGATCGAATTGCTCCGCCCGGAAACGCCGTGTCCGCCCCACTACCACCTGCCCCGTGGACGGCGAGAGCGCGATCTCCGTGAGGCGCGCGTCGTCGGAAGCCACGTTGACGACAGCTATGGCGGAGTCACCGCCGTAACGCGCGACGATCTCGGCGCTGCCGGCCGCAATCGCGACCACGCGGCCGCTGGCATCGACGCTCGCAACCGTCTCATCATTCGATACCCACTCGATACCGGTCCCTGAGGCCCCCGCAAGCTGGAGTTGCTGACTCTGATCGACCCGGAGCCCAAACTCGGAAGGCACCAGCGCCAACAGCGTTCCGCCAGATCCACCTTCGCCTCCACCTCCCCCTCCCCCCCCGCCGAGGGTCATGATCACGATCACGACCACCACCGCCAGCGCAGCCACGACGCCCGCGATGAGTTTGACGGGGAGGGCACGCCCAGCCACGGTGGCCGGTTCTGCTTGCACCGCCACCGTCGCTGGTGCGGTGCCGACCGAATCGACTGCCACCGTCCCAGGAACGAGATCTTCTGAGGGGCGGTACGCACCAGCGTCACTCGTGGCGACTGCCGCCGGGGCGGTCGACCGCTCCGGCGGCTCTGATGGCGCGCTGGGTGCCTGGAATGGCGCGGTCGGAGCCTCCATCTGTTCCTGACTCGGCGTCTCATCTCTGGGGGGTGCCACCATTGGCTGAGTCGGGAGCGATGGGTCCGAGACCTGCGGCGGCGCGGCCGACTGCGGCGACGGACTCATCGGTGTCGTGAACACCTCGGTGGGCGGCACGAAGTCCGGCGTGTTCACCAGCCGTACGATGTCTTCTTTGATCGGGTCTCCTGGAGGAAGCGGGTGGCCGCCAAGGGCGCGCACCCCGTCGAGCACGTTCGGGAAGCGGTCCGCTGCATCTTTCGCGAGCATGCGCTCGAGGGCGGTGCGCACCTCGCCGGGGAAAGGGCCTTCCCGCAGGCGTTCGATTGGCGGAAGAGGATCGTCCACCTGCTTGCGCATCACCGTGAGCGGATCGCCGTGATAGGGCGGCTCGCCATTGAGCATGTGATACGCGACCATGCCGAGCGAGTACTGATCGGAGGCCGCCGACACCGGCTGCGCGAGACACTGCTCGGGACTCATGTACTGAGGCGTCCCGATCGCGGCGCCGTGCATTGTGTGGCTGCGGCCACCTTTCAACTTGGCGATCCCAAAATCGGTGAGCACCGCATTGCCGCGTGCATCGAGCATGATGTTGCTCGGCTTGACGTCACGGTGGATCACCGGCTGCGCGGCCGAGTGGGCGTACGACAGCGCCAGGCCAATCTCGTAGATGATGGACTGCACGACGCCGAGTGGGAGCGGTCCGTTTTGCAGTACGTCCCCGAGTTCGCGTCCCTCGATGTACTTCATCACGAAGAAGTGGAGTCCGCCGGCCTGCTTGGCGGCATGGACCGTTACGATGTTCTGGTGTTCGAGCTTGGCAACGGTACGCGCTTCCTGACGGAAGCGGTCCACCATGGTCGTGTCGGCCATGAGGGTCGGCGCCATGACCTTGATGGCGACTTTCTTATCGAGCGCGATGTCGTGGGCCAGGTACACCGCCGCCATCCCCCCGTGCCCCAACTCCCCACCAATGTCGAACTCGCCGCGCGTCGCCTTGCGCAACGCGTCCAGCACCATGTCCCACCCGGCCCCACCGTCGCTCGGGGAAGGGGGAGCGTCCGCGCCAAACGCCGGATTCGTCTCGCCGCACTGAGCGCAGAACTTGTGCTCGAGCGTGAGCGTACCGCCGCATTTTGTGCAGAACGTCTGGGACATGGACCGCCGACCTCCTGACTCTGGTCCAAGATACAGTTACCCCACCGAGAATACGAGCGATCCCCGGCGTCTATGAGACCGGCAATCAGCGTGCCGCCGTTGCTCGTTTTCGCGAGGCCCGCCGCGCCTAGCGTGTCGTGGGTCACCACGTAGATTCTCCTCGACAACACCCCCGTGTCCCGGAGTCGGCAAATGCGCGTGCGTTTGGTGTTCGTAACCGGCAGTCAGGCCGGCACGACGATCGAGGTCCAGCAACAGGAGATAACGATCGGCCGTAATCCGCGGAGTACCGTCACTTTCCTGCCTGACGAAGTGGTCGTGTCGGGACGCCACGCCAAGGTGTACGTCGAAAACGGTGTGGCGTACCTGCGCGACGAGGGAAGCCGCAACGGTACGTTCGTCAACGGACAACGCATCGACGTGATCGAGCTGGCACCGGGCCAGACGCTGATGTTTGGGCCCAACGGTCCCACCGCGCGCGTCGAGGCGGTGGACGCAGGAGTGGCCCCGGCCACGGCGTTCGTGCCCGAGAGCGCGCTCGGAGCCCCGCCCACCGTCAGTCCACCGGCCGCCGCACCGGCCGCCGCACCGGCCGCGGGCGCCGGGTCGGGATCGGGACTCACAGGGTTGTACCACATGGCGCGCGCCGGCGCCGACCAGCGCGCCGGCGGACGCGCATCGCAGACGTCGATCATGAAGGAGTTCGTCCGACTCGCGGCCGATCGGACCTCCCGGCGCAACCGCATGATCATCGCCGGCGTCGCGGTGGGTGCCGTCATAGCGATCGCCGGCGTCTACATCTTGGGGCAGCGGCAACAGGCCGGTCTCGAGGGCGCCTTGGCCGAGTTGACCGGCGTGTTGGAGTCGGAGCGGGGTGCCCGCGCGGCGTTGCAGGAACAGCTGACCTCGCTGAGCGGCCAGGCCGAGGAATGGCAGATGGCGTCGGAATCGTTGCGGACGGAGACGGACGAGATGCGCCAGCAGGTGGCGCAGGGACAGCGCGAGCTGGCCCAGCAGCGGGCAGCGGTAGAGCAGGATCGGCGCTTCGGACCGACCGTCACGCAGCGCTTTGCCTCTGGCGTGGGGATTATCCAGGTCGTCTACGGCTACCGCGACGCGAGTGGGAGTTGGCTCCACCTGCAGGGTAACGCGGACGGCCGGATCGGCCTCACCACGTCGGGCGGTGTGCCGTTCGAGATGGCGGGGCACGGCACCGGGTTCCTGGTGGATGCGGAGGGATGGCTAATAACCAACCGGCACGTGGCCCAGATGGGGTTGGGCGAGCAACTGGAGATCGGCGGGCAGCATTTCGAGTCGCAACCGCGCCGCTCGCGCATCTATTTCCCGCCGGGCGACAAGGTGTACGATTTCACCGTCGAGGGCGTTTATCAAGGCGGTGAGAACGCCCCCGACCTGGGGCTGTTGCGGCTACAGACCCGACCATCCGGCGTCCCAGTGCTCCCCGTTGCTACGCGCGCGAACGTGGTGCCCGGCGAGGATGTCGTGATGCTCGGCTACCCGGGGGGTGCGGAGTTCACGACCGGGCGGGTTGGCGATCCCGCCATACGCGACGCCATGGTGCGTGCGGGCCAGCAGGCACAGTCCCAGTGGATCCAGCAGGGCAACTTGGGCCCGGCGTTCGAACGTCTCCAGCAGGTGCGGGATGGCAAGGCAGAAGCGCTCGGAACCGAAGATTTGCTCATCGGACTGCTTCGCCAGGTTGGGTATTTGGCCATGCTCGACGCGCAGGGTCAGCACCGGCAGATCCAACCGCACCTGGCGATGGCCTCGGTCAGCGACACGACGGCCCGAACGATCATCTATTCGGCCGTGGGCGGCTCGATCGGGGGCTCGAGTGGTGGGGCAATCATCGGCCGCGACTTGCTGGTTGTGGCGGTGAACTTCGCCGGCCAGGCCAAGGATGACCGGGGCATGAGCATCCAGCGGCAGATTGGCGTCCCGGCCCGCTTCATCTGGGACCTGTTGCCAAGTAGCGTGGCGTCGCGGGCGCGGCACTGATGGCTGTAACCCTCTCCGATTCGGTCATTTATCCCCCTTGACTGGGGGTGGCAGCCCGTCTACAATACGGTGCTACGCAGGAATTTTTCTCGTTCCCGCGCAGCTTGCTCTTTGATAATCGAAGCGAAACGGGATTGGAAAGATGTGCGGCCCTGTGACACGACGGCCGATCAGACGGTTGTCGGTGAGGGAAGTACTCTGATTTTTTGTGATTCGGACGATCAGTCGTTCGAGGAGCTAATCGAATTTCTCTATTGGAGAGTTTGATCCTGGCTCAGGACGAACGCTGGCGGCGTGCTTAACACATGCAAGTCGAACGAACGGAGGAGAGCTTGCTCTCCGAAGTTAGTGGCGGACGGGTGCGTAACACGTGAGCAACCTGCCCTCCGGCGGGGGATAGCCGGCCTAACGGCCGGGTAATACCGCGTACGGCTCCGGGGTCGCATGGCCTTGGAGTGAAAGCCTTCGGGCACCGGGGGAGGGGCTCGCGGCCTATCAGCTTGTTGGTGGGGTAACGGCCTACCAAGGCGACGACGGGTAGCTGATCTGAGAGGATGATCAGCCACATTGGGACTGAGATACGGCCCAGACTCCTACGGGAGGCAGCAGTGGGGAATATTGCGCAATGGCCGAAAGGCTGACGCAGCGACGCCGCGTGTGGGATGACGGCCTTCGGGTTGTAAACCACTGTCAGGAGGGACGAATACCCGGCTTGACCGGGGGCGACGGTACCTCCAGAGGAAGCACCGGCTAACTCCGTGCCAGCAGCCGCGGTAACACGGAGGGTGCGAGCGTTGTCCGGAATCACTGGGCGTAAAGCGCGCGTAGGCGGCTTGGTCAGTCAGGTGTGAAATCCCGGGGCTCAACTCCGGGGCTGCACCTGATACTACCTCGCTAGAGCACGGTAGGGGCGAGTGGAATTCCCGGTGTAGCGGTGGAATGCGTAGATATCGGGAAGAACACCGGTGGCGAAGGCGGCTCGCTGGGCCGATGCTGACGCTGAGGCGCGAAAGCGTGGGGAGCAAACAGGATTAGATACCCTGGTAGTCCACGCCGTAAACGATGGGTACTAGGCGTCGGGGGGAGCGACCCCTTGCACGGGAAAGCCGGTGGAAACATCGGTCCCTCTTCGGAGTCCGTGCACAGGTGCTGCATGGCTGTCGTCAGCTCGTGTCGTGAGATGTTGGGTTAAGTCCCGCAACGAGCGCAACCCTCGCTCCCAGTTGCCAGCGGTTCGGCCGGGGACTCTGGGGGGAC
>JAZDCY010000010.1:0-2561 GCA_036679645.1 Gemmatimonadota bacterium
CCCATCCGCGTCGCCCACGGGTCCACCGTGTTCTTCATGTTGGTCAGCTTGCCCGCCGTCACGGCCCCGAGGCAGCAGGTTCGGCTGGCGCAGATCCCGATCGCGTGGACCATCTGCTCGGGCGTCAACCCCAGCACGCGCCCCGCGGCGATGGGCGCCGCGAAGGCGGTCAGCGTCGCGTGGTGCCACCCGTACTCGCGCACGCCCGGCCGACCCGCCTCGGCCAGTCGCATCTCGACCTCGTACGCGATGACCGTCGCAAGGATCAGGTCCTTGCCACCCAGCCCGAGAGTCTCACACAGCGCCAGCGGGCCGCAGATCAGGTCGCTCGGATGGCACGGGTCGCCCGCACCATGTGGCTGTTCAGGAGCGCCGCATCGACGGGGTTGGTGCGAAAGCCGGAGACGAAGCAGGAGCAGTCCCCTTCGTCGCTGCGTCGCTGCGTCGCTGCGTCGCTTCCCAATGCCATCTCCCGATGATGCCCGAGCAGTATCCTCGCGTCCTCTTGTTGGCTCCCACCAAGCGCGCACCCGAGCGAGTCAAACCAGAACCGCTTCGCTGCTTCGACAGCGTCCTGCGAGAGATCTTCGTAGTTCAGTTTGCACGCCCAGTCGGCCAGCGTGCGTGAGATGAAGGCGTCGGTCTTGTACTCGCTGCTCATGGGCGGAGGGTAGGGGGGAAGGGGGGAGAAAGGGACAGAGTGACAAAGGGACGAAGGGACAAAGGGGGCGGAGGAGACGGAGAGGGGAAGAGACGCAGAGACGAAGAGACGGAGAGACGAAGTGGGCGGAAGAGACAGAGTGATTCCCTCCCCCGTCGCCGAATGGAAATGGGGCGGGGGAGGTGCCGAATGACGCGAGGCGGAGGGGGTTCCCTCCCCCGCGTGCGGGGGAGGTGCCGAGTCCGCGAGGCGGAGGGGGTCCGAGCGACGAACGGGCGGATGACCTGATAGACTTGTGAGGTTCGCGGCATCCCACTCGTCGAGGTTCTTCGCATGATCTGGAAACGCATTGTGATCGTGGCGAGCGTGGTTCTCAATGTGGTCACGATCGTCTTTGCAGGGCTATACGTCGTGGGCGAGAGCATCCTCGTCCCGATTCCCGGTGAGCCGCCATCCGACATGATCCGGGGCGCGGTGACCGGGCTGTTCATCGCCGCGTGGGGTGTATTCAACGTCGCCACGATCGCCATCGCGCGAACCCAAAGGGGTGAGCGGAAGAGGACCTTGATCGTGGTTGGGTACATGTCGAGCGCGTGCATACCCGGTTTCGGCGTGGTCGTGGCCATGGCATGTGAATGCGATCCGCCGCTCCTGATCTACGCCATCACGGCGGCAAGCAACGCACTGGCGGTTGCGGCCATCCATGCGTCGTCTCCGAAAGCGGGCATCTGTGCGCACTGCGGCTACGACCTGGCCGGGCTGCCGGGCGACGTGTGTCCTGAGTGTGGGAAGGGGGGGACGAAGAGGGGACAGAGTGACAAAGGGACACAGGGACAAAGGGGGCGGAAGAGGCAGGCGGACCAGAAGACTCAGCGGGGTGAGGGCGCATAAAAAAGCCCCGCGGCATCGGGGCATCGCGTCGCGGGGCGACGCTGCCGGGCGGGCCGATCAACGGAGACTATCATGTCACCAGCCAGGGAGGCGCGCATGGCACGATTCCTGAGTCTGGCAATGGCGGGAGTGCTGGCGTGCAGCGTGGGGTGCGAGACCTACTGGCGGGTGGGCGAGCACCAACCGCCGTGGCCACAGCCGCTTGAACCCGATGCCTACGCACAGGTGCGACCGACCGTTGAGACGCCGGGGCTTGATGGTGGGCACGTGGCGATTGCCGGCGGTCGCATCGACGATCATGGCGTCTACATCGACGTGATCGTCGAGACTCGGGAAGATTATGAATTGGGGCGATCGGTCTCTTACATTTCCAGGACGAGCTACTTCGGTGACGAGCCCGGCGAGCGTTGGTTCACACTTTCGCACACGACGGGCGAAGCCGTGCGGGTGCTGCCGCGAGAGCGACCGCGGTACAAGGGGTGGCTCATCCCCATAATCGATCCGGCGTTTGGTCACCTCGACAGGCTGAACGCCGCGCCCGATCTGAGCCGATACAACATGGTCGTGTGGTACCGCACAGAGGATCAACTCGAACCGGGTACCTACATCCTTCACGTCCCCGATGTCGAGGGCATCAACTTGGCCGACGCGCGCCAACGCCTGGGGCTCGGGCTTTTCGACGGCACCGAGATCGAGCTGCGCTACATGGAGGGGTTTGCGCCGGACGATGGGGAAGACTGAGGACCGCCCCGCCGGGCGCACGCCAACACCACTCCAGCGCGCAAAAAGAAAGCCCCGCATCGCGGGGCGCTTGGGTCTCTTCTCCACTTCGTCTCTTCGTCTCTACGTCTCTCAGTCTCTTCCCCAATCACGCCGCCATCGACATCGCGCCCGTATCGCCCGGCACGCCGAGGTAGACGGTTGTCGGGGCGCTGGGGGCGCTGGTCAGGCCGTCGCGGCGCGTGACGAGCTGGTACGCGATCTGGTCCGTGCCCGGCGTCACGTCGTT
>JAZDCY010000100.1:0-14789 GCA_036679645.1 Gemmatimonadota bacterium
TGCCGCTCGGCGGGGTACATGGCGACCTCCCAGTTCTCCTTGCCCAGCTCGATCAACCGCTGCGCCAGACGGGCAGTATCGTAGAAGAGCACGTTGTCGTCCACCATGCCGTGTGCCATCAAGAGGTGTCCCTCGAGGCCCTCGGCGTGATAGATGGGCGAAGACTGGATATACGCTGTCGAGTCTTCCTGCGGGGCGTTCAGGATGCCTGAGGTGTAGCCGTCGTTGTAGTGCGCCCAGTCGGTCACGGGCCGGAGCGCCGCGCCGGCGGCGAAGACGCCCGGCTTGGTGAACATGGCCATTAGGGTGATAAACCCACCGTAGCTCCCACCGTAGATCCCAATCTTCGTGGAATCCACGCCCATGTTGTCAACCAGCCATTTGGCTCCCACAACCTGATCGTCCAGATCGCGCCCGCCCATGAAGCGGTAGATCGCGGTCCGCCAGTCGCGGCCGTGGCCCGCACTGGCCCGATAGTCCATGTCGAGTACCGCGTAGCCGCGTGCCGCGAGCAGGTGATGGAACATGTACTCCCGGAAGTAGCGCGACCACCAATTGTGGACATTCTGCAGGTAACCGGCGCCGTGCACGAACACGACGGCACGTCGCTGGCCCATGGGCCCGGCATTCCCCGTTGGCCGATACAGCCGGGCCGGCACGTCGACCCCGTCATCGGCCGTGATCATGACGATCTCAGGTCTGATCCACGGACCGCGGCGCCACTCCTCTGTCGTACTCTCCGTGATCTGCCGCGTTTCACGACCCGGCCGGTTCTGCTGCACGTACAGTTCCGGCGGATGATCCGCGACCGAAAGGAGCATGGCGAGCCAGCGTCCATCAGGTGAGGGTGTCGCATCCTGCCGTCCCATCGCGTCTGTGATGCGACGCAATTCCCCGCCCGACGCCGGAAGTGCGTAGAGGTGCACCTCCTGGAATCCCTCGCGGTTGGCGGTCAGATAGAATGTCTCCCCGTCCTCCGAGCGCCGCAGGCCCAGGACCTCCCACTCTCCGCTCGTGAGCGCGCGCGGCTCTCCACCCGCCGCCGGCACCGTGTACAGGTGCGTCCAACCGGTCCGCTCCGAACCGAACCACACGGTTTCCCCATCGTTCAGGAATCCGCCGAGCCGTGGCACGAACGGCCCGGGGAACCCCAGCCACGCGTCATCATGCTCGTGCGCTACGATCCGTTCTTCCTTGCTCTCGAGGTCCACGACCACCCACCAGCGGTTCTCATCGTCGAGCGACTCGACGCGTAGCAGCGCGTACTTGGAGTTCGACGAGACGGCCATGCCAGAGATAGACCGGTCGCCCTCCCCTACGCTGTCGGCGACGAAGGTGACCGCACCGGTGGCAACATCGAGTACGGCAGCCCGCGATTCAGTGGGCTTATCTCCCACCTTGGTACGTCCGGTGTACGTATCCAGGTACCCGTCATCGGTAATCCAGACGGCCATTTCTACGCGGCGTCGGTCGCGCGGCGTCTCGCTGACGTTCAGGAGCACGAACTGCCCGTCGGGAGTGACCCGTAGCCCGGAGGCATTCTTATGTTCCCCCGGATAGAACGGTTTGGGGCGCGTCGAATCTTCTGGCGTCTCCCGGTTCCACGGCTGGCGCTTGTAGCGGCCGCTACGAATGAAATCGAACAGCCGTTCCTGTTGCTCGGTCAGGAAGGCTCGCTGCCCTTCCGGTTCGCTGTCCTCGGGCGGCTCCTTGCCACGACGTATGTCGGTGAGTTGCCGTTGCTCGACCGACTCGAGGTCGATGGCGAAGATGTTCGAGCCACGCTGGAAGTAGATCGTGTTCTCGTCTAGCCCCCACTGCGGGTTGGACTCCCGCTCGAACGTGCGCGTCAATCGATGGACAGTGCGCCCGTCCCAGAGATGCAGCTCGCCGTCCCGATTGAACACCGCACGGCGGCCGTTGCGCGACCAGGTAGCGTTCCCGGCGACGATCGTATCCCGATCCGCCCCCTCGAACCGTTCGGGATCTCCGCCATCGGGACGCACCCGATAGACCACGAGATTCGTGTCGACACCCGGCTGTTGCCAACGGAAATAGATGTATCGGCTATCAGGCGTCCATCCGATCAGTTGCGGCGCGCGGCCCACCAGCTCGAAGCCGCGCATGATGTTGTCGACCGTGAGCTCGAACTCCTGGGCGTGCGCGGTGCTGGCTGCGCCGAGCGCTACGAGCAGGAGGCCGAGGGTGCGCAGCCGAGGTACGCGGTGCGCCGTGCGCGGTGCGCGGGGGTACGCGAATTGGGTGGGGCGATGGATAACGGAACGGAGAGCAAAGCACATGCACAGACCTCACAGAGAACAGAACCGGCAGGAAGCTACCCGGGGAGGAGAAGCGTCGCCATCACCTTGCGCCATTCCGCGGTCAAAACTTCAGCACATGTACGACGACCGCTGTTCCCGCCCCGAGCGCCGCCCCGGCCAGGACATCCGACGGGAAGTGTTTGCCCGCCGTAACCCGCATCACCCCCACACCTGCTGCGGCGGCAACCGCGACCCATCCCGGAACGCCGGGGCTCCCGTGGAGCGTACGGCGGCTGAGCCAATAGCTCGTAGCCACCGCAAACGCGGCCGCCGTGTGTCCGGACGGGAGCGAGCGACGACTATTCCGCCCGCTCACCGCCGCCGGGGCCTCAACCGTGTAGAGGACCGGCCGGCGTCTCCCGATGATACCTTTGAACATCTCGGCTAACCCGACCGCCCAAGCCCCGGTTTCCACAATCGCCACGGCGTGCCGCGCCCCGGCCGGCGTACTCGCCAGCTCCGCTCCGGCCACGCCGGCCAGCCCAACCAGCAACACGGTGCTCGCCCGGCCCCAGCCCCTTCTCGGCTCGGCGATTGCCCACCGGTCGAACGCCGGAAGTCCGGAGCGGTCGCACGGAGCACAGTCCGAGGGCCCCGGCCCAATGTGAAAGACGCGTGGCGTCACGTATAGCACCGATGCGACACCGATCGACGCCACGTCGCGTAGGGAGAGGGCCGCGTGGACACTGGGCTCCTGCCCAACAGCCGGCGTCGAGAGCCCTAAAGCCACTAGAAACACTAGGATAGAGAGCTGGCGCGGGCTCTTGTGTGATAGTCGCAACAGGGCTAAAATCACAGGGTTTGCCAACCGGGAGTTGGACCGTGGCGGGCGCACTTTCAACCCACCGAGGCGTTGTGGATACGCAGACGTTACAGCAAATCCAGCTCTTCGACAAATGCAAGAGCTTCACCCGCGCCAGAGAGATCGAGGCGCAGGGGCTTTATCCCTACTTCAAACCCATCGAGCGGGCCGAAGACACAGTTGTGGTGATCGACGGTCACGAGAAGGTGATGATGGGGTCGAACAATTACCTCGGCCTCACCCACCACCCGCGCGTCCTCGAGGCGGCGAAACGGGCGCTCGAGCAGTACGGATCTGGCTGCACGGGGAGCAGGCTCCTGAACGGGACGATGGATCTCCACATACAACTCGAGGAACGGCTGGCCGAGTTCTTCAACAAGGAAGCCGCCCTCGTGTTCTCGACGGGGTACGGGGCGAACCTGGGGCTCATTTCCGGGCTTGTCGGACGCACGGACGTCGTGTTGCTGGATAAGCTCGACCACGCCTCTATTGTAGACGGCGCCAAGATGGCATTCGGCCATACCGAGCGCTTTTCCCACTGCAATTTCGACCAACTCGAGCGCCTGCTCCAGAAACACGAGAACCGTGGAACGATGATCGCCGTCGACGGCGTGTTCTCGATGGAGGGGAATATCGCCGACGTTCCCAATCTCGTGCGTCTGGCCCAGCGCTACGGCGCTGCACTGGTTATCGATGACGCGCACGCGCTCGGTGTAATGGGACCGCACGGCGACGGTACGGCGGCGCATTTCGGCCTCAACGACGAGGTCGACATAATCGTGGGAACGTTCTCGAAGTCGCTGGCATCGGTCGGCGGGTTCCTGGTTGGGCCGGACGAAGTCGTACACTACCTCAAGAACCACAGCCGGCCGTTCATATTCACGGCGGCGCTACCGCCGGCGAACACCGCGGGCGTGCTCGCCGCGTTCCAGGTCATGCAAGACGAGCCCGAACGCCGCGAGCACCTATGGGAGAATACGCGCCGCCTGCAGACCGGGTTCCGGCAACTCGGTTTCGATATCGGACCCACACGGACGCCTATCGTTCCTGTACTGATCGGTGAGCTCGAGCACACATTCCGTTTCTGGCGGCGCCTCTTCGATGCGGGTGTGTTCACCAACCCCGTCGTCCCGCCGGCGGTCCCGCACGACGGCTGCCGGCTCCGGACGAGCCTCATGGCGACGCACACCGTTGACCAGATAGACTTCGTGCTCGGGCAGTTCGAGCAACTGGGACGCGAGACGGGGGTGATTTGACGGGAAGTGTGCGCGTGCGGCCCGTTCGGACGGCCGCCGACCTCAAGCGCTTCATCGATTTTCCGTACCGACTGCACCGAGGGGACCCGCTTTGGGTCCCCCCGTTGCGTATGGACGTGAAAGGCATGCTGGACAGGAAGAAGAACCCGTTCTTTCAGCATGCCGAGGCGGAGTATTTTTTGGCGGAAAGGGAAAGCGGGAGAGCGGGAGGAGAGATCGTCGGTCGGATCGCAGCGATCGACAACCGCGCGCACAACGAGTTCCACGACGAGAACGTGGGGTTCTTCGGCTTCTTTGAATGCGCCGACGAACAGCCGGTGGCAAACGCCCTGTTCGGCGCGGCGGCGGACTGGCTCGAGGAACGCGGCCGGGCGCTCATGCGCGGGCCCACGTCGTTTTCCACGAACGACGAGTGCGGACTGCTAGTTGACGGCTTCGACACACCTCCGACGGTCCTGAACCCACACAATCCGCCGTACTACGTTGCGCTCGTAGAGGCGGCCGGGTTTTCCCGTGCCAAAGACCTGCTGCAGTTCCAGAGCACAAACCCGACGATGCCCGAGCGTCTGCTTCGCGCCGCTCAGCTCCTCGCGCAGCGCAAGAAGATCACGCTGCGGCGCATCAACATGAAACGGTTCGACCAGGAGATCGAGCATATCAAGCGGCTGTACAATGCGGGGTGGGAAAAGAACTGGGGCTTCATCCCCATGACGGACGCCGAGATCGACCACCTGGCCAAGCAGCTGAAACCCGTCCTGGTGCCGGATCTCGTGGTGTTCGTCGAACGGGAGGGTGAGGTGATCGGGTTCGCCGCTGCGTTGCCCGATCTGAACGTCGCCCTCAAGAAAAACCCTTCCGGGCGCATCTTTCCCGGCATCATCAAGGTGTTGCTGGCCTCCCGCAAGATCACGCGGATCCGCATTCTCCTTCTCGGATTGCTACCGGAATACCGCAAGACGGGCGCCGACGCGCTCATGTATCATTGGATCTGGGAAAAGGGAACCGCCCTTGGTTATCGCTGGGCGGAGGGCGGTTGGATTCTCGATGACAACGTCGCGATGAAGAACGGGCTGCTGCGCATTGGCTTCGAGCCATACAAGACATTGCGGCTCTACGACCGTCCCTTGTGAGAGCATTCGTCACCGGCGGGACGGGGTTCGTCGGATCGCACCTGGTCGATCACCTGCTGGACACCGGCCATCACGTCACATGTCTCGTTCGTAGTCCCGCCAAAGCCGAACGCCTGTTCCCTTCGTCCCGCTCGCCTGACATCGTACGTGGCGATCTTTCCGATGCCTCCGCACTGCGCAAGGGAATCGAACGGGCAGAGGTGGTGTTCCATGTGGCGGGGCTCATCGCCGCGCGAAACAGGGCGCACTCCTTCGAGATCAACGAGGGAGGCACGGCTCTGCTGCTGGAGGTTGCGCGCAGCACCGGCGGGCCACTGCGGCGGTTTGTGTACGTGAGCTCGCTGGCGGCCGCCGGTCCCTCACGCCGCGGCAGGGCGCTTCAGGGAGGCGAGCAGGAAAACCCGGTCACACACTACGGTGCCAGCAAGCTTGCGGGCGAGTTGGCTGTGCGGGGATCGTCGCTACCGTGGACCGTCGTGCGGCCCCCGACGGTATACGGTCCTCGGGACACGGAGATGCTCAAGGTGTTCCGCATGGCGCAAAAGGGCGTGGCTCCAGTGTTCGGTGACGGGGAACAGGAACTTTCGGTCGTCTACGCAAAGGACCTGGCGCGAGCGTTCCTCGCCGTCGCACTGGCATCAGACACCGCCGGCAAGACGTACTTCGCGAGTCACCCCGATATCGTCCGCTCGCGTGCCCTCGTGACGGCAATTCACCGGACCGTGCGCAACCGGCCCGACGCGACGCCGTTCGTCCTCCCCATCCCGGGGCTCTTGGCACGCGCCGGCCTGTGGCTCACGGGAACCGCCGCGCGCGTCGTCGGTCGCACGACGCTGCTCTCTGCAGACAAGGCCAACGAGTTCCTGGCGGAAGCGTGGACCTGCTCGGCGGCCGCGCTCGAGCGAGACACTGGCTGGACCGCTAACTACAGCCTGGCCGCCGGCCTCGCCGAAACCGTCGCGTGGTACCGCAGCGTCGGCTGGCTCTGACCCACACCGACCGGCTCCTGGTGCGTGCGGGCGCCGGTTACCTGTGTTGGTGGTTATGGCCGTCCGCCGCGGTCGAATCCGACCGCATCAGTTCGGCAATCGAGCCGCTCACCTCACGCAGGTAGTGCCGGCGATCGAGCACGTACAACTCGTCAGTCTCGTCGGCGAGCGGCCACTCATCCGCCGACGGAATGAATAGACCCGCGATCACCCCCATACCGCCGGCGGGGATCGTGTCCGCGCTCTGATTGTCGTACGTCACCGTAACCCGGTAGGTGTGATCGCGGTGGATACGGACACCGAACCGCCGGTACAGCCGCCCGACGGTGACACCGACCAGTTGCCCCTCTTCATCGAGAACGGGCACACCTTCCCAGATCTGTCTGCCGTCGGTGACGTCCTCAAACACGAGGTTGACCGCGTGGGGGTGCATGTGACCGCCGATCGCGACGATCCGCCCATCGAGCGACGGGCTACCCTCCCACGACTTTGAGGACAGACCCGGCGGCAGATCGAAGTCCTTGTCACCGGCCGGGAACGCAACGTCCATCTGGAATCCGTACACAGAAAAGAGCGGCCACGGCCGGCCGGTGCGCATGTACTTGAAGTAGAACCGCACCGTGACGTCCTCCCAGGCTCTTCCCGTGGGATTGTGCAGCATCGCCGCGACCACCAGGGGCTGCCCGGCGACTACCGGGTTCCCAAACAGGAATCGCGGCATCTGCATAGGGGGCGTTTCCGAGCCGACCGCCACTACGCGATACGAGATCGGCAGGAACAGATCGCGGCGGAGTGGATCGATCACGTTCAGGTGATGCAGCACCTGGGTTGGGACCTCGTTGCCCTGCCCATCGACAACCTCGTAGCCGAACCCGTAGATGTAGGCGTCGAAGGGGACTCTGACCTCCTGCACGGGAGGCATGATCATCCCTCCGTGGTGCCCGCCACCCTCGGTGGCGGCGGCGTCTCCACCCATTTGCATGCGATCGCCCATCTGCATTGCCTGACGCATCTGCATGCTGTAATCACCCTGCCCCTCCGCCGGCAGGGGCAGGTCGACCGGACCAATTGAGATGACCAACAGGTTGTCCTCCACGGCGATTCGGGTGGTCGCCTGATCCTGAGCCTGTAGGGCCACGCCATGACCGAGGAGTACCGCAACCACCGTCAGGATGCCGCTCTTGCTTCGCATGTTACAAGCCTCCATCCAGATTCAAGCCGTTTTGGGCGAGGTGTCATGCTCCCCGGCAGGCCTGCGGCGGGAATTGAACCACCAAACCAGCAGCGCAAGCCCAATCGACGCCACGGATATGGTGGCCAGTGCCTGCGGGCTGATCTTCCACCAGAGCCCCAGCGCGGCAAAAAACCACAGCCGGGGAAACCGCCCCAAGAACGTCGCCAACAGATACCGGTTCACCGGGTACTCCGCGATCGGCGCCAGGATGCGCACGGTCCAGTAGGGAAACGGCGACCAGCTACAGAGCCACACGGTGAAGAACGGCGCCCGCTCAAAGAGCCCAACCACGCGACGCACCGTGCGGCTCTCCCGCGCGTGGGCCAGTGCCCGCATCGAGAGGATCTTCCTGTACAGGTAGTAATTCAGAAACTCGATATAGAGCGTGCCAAGAATACCGAGGAATCCGATCAGCAACGGCGAGTAGATCCTGCCGAAGAGCATGAGGATCGGCTCGTAGGTGGCCGGCAGGAACATTCCGAGCGGCCCATTGACCCAGATGGTGACGAGCACAAACGCCACCAGCCCACCAATTGCCGGTGGGAAAACCAGTGCTACGGGAATCGCCAGGAGTGCCACGACCCCAGTCCCACGCACGACACCGTCCCATGCCAGGTTCCCGTGTCGTCTGACGAAGAGACGTTCATGCATGGAATTCATCTGCTGGGCGATCCCGCGACCGATGGCATTACGCCGTCGATCTGCCGCGGGCACTCGATCCCGAGAAAGTCGAGGGTGAGCGGAAAGAGATCGGCCGTGCGCAGCGGCCCCGAAAGTGGCACGTTGCTCGCCACCAGGCATCGCATGTGCTCCGCGATCAGACTCCCATGGCCCGATCGGTGCTCTGGCATCTCCCAACGGAACCGCAGGTCGGCCCCCGGCTCCGCTACAACAATCAGATCTCCCGTCCGGGAAGACCGGAAGAGTTGGGAGAGCTGGGTGGCGCCGTCCGGGTACGGTGAATTTATTGTGCGTCTCAGCCATTCCCTGTCCGCCAGCGTGGTTGGGCCACCGACCTCGAGCACGTCGGCTGTTTCGGGGTGGTACGCAATTCGTCGATCATTAGCTGGTGTAAGCGTCGCGCGCCCGTCGCGCGTGACGAGGACCAACGCATCGTCCCCGCCCCGTACCCCAGCGACCATCGCGACACCCGGGAGGTTCGCCAGAAACGTCACCAGATCGCCCGGAATGCCGTCGACGTCACCCGCCTCGATTTCCGGCACACGTAAGCGCGTCGTGCGCTTGGTGCCGGGGCGCAGATAGACCTGAGCGGATGCGTTTCCGGAAACCATTACGGCGGCCTTTGGGTTCCGGCGCCACACGATCGGGTGCCGGAGCGTGGGAAGCCCGTAGCGTTCCAACTCGATACTGACGTCGGTGTGCTGGTCCACCCGCGAGAGGCCGTGATCGCTCACGAGCAGTGTGAGATGATCGCCGTCAAACCCACCCGCAGCCGCGTACTCGCCGATGATTCGATCGATCCCGCGATACCTGTCCAGCACCGCGGAGTGCCACGGGTCGAAGAAATGCGTCACCCCGTCTACACCGGGAAAGACCGCGAAGACGTACCGATGCCGTCCCGCGAGGCGGCACAGCTCGCGGCCGACGGCCACGTCGAGTGGCTCGTACCCACCGGTGTAATGGGCCACGGCCCCCCAGAACTTGCGGCTGCCTGCCAGGCGCTCCCGACCCGGCCCGAGCCCGCGTGTGAACGGTGTACACAGACCGACGGCATCCGGCTCCAGGTCGAACAGCGTAGGGATCTTGTCCGGCATGTCCGTATTCAGACACTCGCCCTGCGGTCCGCAGTAGCTGCGCACGTGTTTCCGTTCGCGAATCCAGTCCCCACCATACCGCGCGAGATCAATCCACCGGATACCGGGCACATTGCAGGTGCCCGGGTAGCAACCCGTCAGAAATGGGAGGTATGCCACGCCGGTCGTGGAGGGAAAAACAGTCGTCGCCGGCACCGCGCCGCCGGTCTCGAGCAGATATCGGCTGATATTGGGAAGATCGCCAGCCGACACGAGGTGCTCGAAGACATCGTGACGCGCGCCGTCGACGAGTAGGAGTGCCACCCGCCGGTCAGCGTATTCGGTCATGACCCAACGAACCAGGGCCGCACGCGCCCGGCGGCCCGTGCGGCCCTGCATTCCGCCCTCATCCCGACTCAGTTGTTGATCGTCAGTGATGCCTTCATGCCAAGCATTTCGTGCGGCGTACAGAAATAGTCGTACGTGCCTGTCGGCGCACCGGCGAAGATCATCTCGTATGCCTGATTCTCCTGAATCATGAGTTCGCCGGTCAGGGGAGACATCTTGTTTCCCATCGCGCCGTCGAGATAGGACGCCGCTCCTGCGGGGATCTTGTCCGCATAGAACGACACGTTGTGCGGTCCGCCCGACTCGTTGATCCAGCGAACGGTATCGCCGACACGAATCGCGAGCTCCTCGGGCTCGTACACATAGCGGCCGTCGTCGGCCAGCAGCATGCGGACCTCGTGAACGGTCCCTGTCGCCACCCCGGCAGGCATGGGGGCGGGCACGGGGGCGGCCTGGTCCAGGACCGGTTGAGCATCGCCCGCGGCGGGAGTCGACGCATCCTCTCCACCCTCGCCGCCACAGGCGAGTCCGACGAGCGCCAGAGCCGCGAACAGCTTGCGCATAGTATTCGCTCCTCAAAAAAATGGTCAGAAAAGACGGCACCCCGCCGACGGCAGGCGCTGGCGGCGGGGGTTCGAATCAGCAACAAATGTATCATGGCCGAAGAGGGGTTGGTAGTGTAGCCCGCCGCCCTCCCAATAAGCTTGCGTTTTACTCCCGATCCAGGTTCCTTCGTGGGTCCGTTCACTGAGGGCTAGCGGCCCTGGACGCGCGGCGACGCTTACGCCGGTGTTCCACGCACCGCGCTGAGCCGCTCTGAGATCCCAGCACACAGGGAGAACGCCAGCGTGCCGCCCCCTCCACCCTGTACACGTATGGGTCGTCACTGCCAGGAACTGTCGGTGACGGTGCGCATCGCCAGTCTCGAAGACGACACGCCCACGGAACTCGACGCAGCCGCAACGTGGATGCTCGGCCATACTGAGCGGATCTCGTTCGGGAAACCGTACGCGCAAGATGGAGAGCTTGTCTCGGACGCGGTGGTTCGGGTGCCCTGCAAGTACCTCAAAGCCGCGGCAGGAAGCGGCCGCACCGCGCGGTGTACCGCGCACGGTTTCCGCGGACCAGTCCCTCGGGGAACGTCGGTCGTCGCGCGCACGTTTCAGCACGGCGGAGATCAGTTCACCATAGTCCACGGACGTCGCGTGCGCCGTGTGACTCTGCGGGTCAAACGAGCTGCGCGGCGAGCCCTACCGATCATGCAGACCGACAACCCGTGTGACGGTGCACCGTGCCGCACCGCGGACAACAAGGTCGGCGCCGCGTGTTGCAGAGATGTGACGCTCGATCTGCTGGTTGGGAAGCGCGACGGTCGCATCGAACGGTTGTTGCGCGCCCGAAAGTCTCCGTACCTCTGCAAGGTCAAGCGCACCGACGAGCGAGCGCTCGAGTGCGAGGTCATTTCGGCGTGCGGGTACTTGATGGACGATGGCATTCGCTGCGCACTACACGACCGCACACGGCCCAACGGCAGATCGGCCAAACCCGAGTTGTGCTACGACTGGCCCGATTTTGAGGACGACGACGAGTACACAGGACACCCCGGCTGCGTTTTCATCAAGGACTGAAACCACAACCGGCGATGGTGGGGGCGTAGCCCCTACATCGCCCTCTTCACCACCTGTGCAATCCCCACCGCCTCATCCGTCTCCCCTTGTAGAACCCAAACAGCGGGGAGACCATGAAGTCCTTTATTCCCATAGTGTTACTCGCCATGGCCGGTACGTCGGCCCATGCGCAGGGATGGATCGAGCCAACCCGGCCGATGCCCGATTTCGGTGTAGTGAAGGTCCGGACGGTCGTGAGTGTCGACGTCACCGGTCGCATTGCGCGCGTCGAGGTTGAGGAGTGGTTTCGCAACCGTGGCGGCACGTTGGGAGAGGGTGACTACCTCTACCCGCTCCCCGGTGAAGCCGTCTTCAGCAACTTCTCGCTGTTTCAGGGCGACGTGGAACTCCGGGGCGAGACCATGGACGCCCAACAGGCGCGTTCTATCTATGAGGAGATCGTTCGTCGGAAACGCGACCCGGCGCTTATCGAGCTAGCCGGGCATGGACTGATCCGCGCGCGCGTCTTCCCGATCAATCCAGGTGAGACTCGCAAGATCACGCTCCGTTACACCCAAGTCCTGAATCGAGCGGGAGACGCGCTCCAGTTCCGTTACGCGGCCGGCGGCCGCACCGGTCCGGCTGACCCCCGCGTGGAGGGACAACCGGGTCCCCGGCGGCACCAGACGGGCGCCCCAGTCACGTTCGTGCTCCGAGCCGATGGCGCCGATATCTACGGTGATCCGTTCTCGCCCACGCATGGCCTGCAGACCACACGGCGGGACGGACAACTCACCGTGCGCCCGCCAACCAGCTTCACGGGCGATTTCGAACTGTTTCTACCGTTTGTCCACGATGTCGTGGGTCTCACCGTGGTGACACACCGACCGATTGGGGAAGACGGTTATTTCATGCTGACCGTGTCTCCCGGTACGGTCGACGGAGCGGTCGAGCCACGCGACATCACGGCCGTGGTCGACGTATCCGGATCGATGTCCGGTCAGAAGATCGTGCAGGCACGCGCGGCTCTGCAGCAACTGTTGAACACGCTCGGGCCGGCGGACCGGTTTCGGTTTATTGCGTTCAGCAACCGAGTACGGGCGCAGAGCCGATCGTGGACACGCGCCACCCCGGATGCCGTGCGCGCTGCCAGTGAGTGGATTGACGGGCTCACCGCGAACGGCGGAACGAACATCGCCGGCGCATTGGAGGAAGCGTTCCGCCTCTCGAGTCCCATAGAGCGATTGCCGATCGTCCTATTCCTCACCGACGGCCTTCCGTCGGTGGGCGAGCAGAACCCGGAGCGCATTGCCGAGATGGCAGAGCGATCCCACGGCCGGGCACGGGTGTTCGCGTTCGGCGTGGGGTACGACGTGAACACGTACCTGCTCGACCGGCTCTCCGCCGCCGGCAGGGGCACGACTGAATACGTGGAGCCGCACGAGGATGTCGAGCAGGCGCTCGGCCTTCTCACCGCCAAAATCCAGTACCCGGTGCTCACCGATCTCGCATTCTCGGGGCCAGTTCGCGTCACCGAGGTGTATCCAGAGCGGCTTCCCGATCTGTTCGCCGGTGAGGAGCTCGTGATCTTCGGGCGCTACCAGCGCACCGGAACGGGCGACCTGCGCGTCTCCGGACGGAGGAACGGCGAAACCGAGCGGTACGCCACGCGGTCCGTGTTCCCGGACCATGAGGACGCCAACGACTTCATCACGCAGCTCTGGGCCGCGCGGAAGATCGGTGTGTTGCAGCAGGTAGTCCGGCTCAACGGTCCCAACGATGAGTTGATCGAAGAGATTCGCGAGACGGCTCTGCGCTACGGATTGCTCTCGGAGTACACATCGTATCTCGTGCAGGAGCCGGAAGCAGTGGCGCGGCAAGGCTTGCGCAACGGCGGACGCCAGCAGCCCCGGAACGCACCCCCAATGACGCCGAGGCCGGCCGATAGGGCCATGGCGGTCGGTGCCGGCGCGGTAGCAAGCGCCAAGGCCGACCGGGCACGGCGCGAGGTGCGCACGGTGGCCGAACTGAACGAGGCCGACGAGGACATGCTCGCACGCGGGCACTTCCCGCAGGCGCAGCACGTGGCCGGTCGTGTGTTCGTGGAACAGCAGGGCGTCTGGACCGACCTACACCACGGCGACTCGCTTACGGTGGTGACTATCGAGGCATACAGCGCCGCGTACTTTGCCCTGCTCGAGCGGGCTCCAGAACTCCGGCACGTGTTTGCCCGGTTCCAGCGGGTCATCGTGGCCGGCCGGAAGGTCAGCATTGAGATAGGGCCGCGCGGGCGTACGGACGCCGTCGGGATCGACGACCTCGTTCGCCGGTTCCGCGCGCGATAGGGAGCCCTAGATTCCAGCTCGTGGCGACGAATTGGGCTGCGGTGTACCGGGAAACCTATGCAGACCTGGTTCGCTTCCTTCACCGCAAGGTGTGGGACGCGGACCGGGCCTGCGACCTCGCGCAGGAGGTGTTCGTGCGGGCGTTGGAGCACGATTCGGACAGGCCCCGAGCTTTTGTGTTCACCATTGCCGCGAACCTGGCGCGCGACGAGGCACGCAGCGCCGCGGTACGCAAACGCCACCTGGAGTTGGTCACGTCAGAGGATATTGCGCACAGCGCGACACCGGAGGACGAGTTGGAGAGGCACGAGGAACACCAGGCCGTACGAGCGGCATTGGCCCGGTTGAGCGAACGGGACCGCGAGGTCCTGCTCCTGTGGGACGCGGGTCTGGACTACGACGAAATAGCAGCGCAGACGGGCCTGGCCCGCGGCGCGGTGGGTACCACCCTCACGCGAGCCCGGCGCCGGTTGATCGAGGCGCACGAGGCCATGGAGGGACATAATGCAGCACTTGGATGAGGCGCAGATTGTCGAGTATCTCGACCTGCAACAGCGTGATGCGCGCGCGATGCGTCCCGATGTCGAACGTCACCTGGCCACGTGCGGGGAGTGCCGGGCAGTCGCCGACCGACTGCGTGTCGAGCGCGATCAGGCAGGGGCAATACTGTCCCGATCGGGCCCGGCCGAGATCACGCCTCCGCCGTTCGACCAGATCGCCGACCGAGCAGCGCGCGCCCGCCGGCCCGGTGGCGGTACACTGCGTATCATGGCGCTGGCTGCCACCGCCGTGATGGTTGCGGGTGTCGGGTGGCTGGGACGTGATTTCGTGCAGCGGAGCGGCGAGTCCATCCCCGTGGCGCTACGGGAGGACAGACCTATCGCTCAGCTCGAGGTGGAGCGGGATGCAGCTCAGGGTTTTCGCAACGAGGCGCGCGGGGTTCCGGCGGAGCCCACAATTCCCGCTACTACACCCGCCCCCGCCCCCGCCCCCGCCCCCACCC
>JAZDCY010000011.1:0-149151 GCA_036679645.1 Gemmatimonadota bacterium
GGTGTTGGCAGGAGCACGGTTCAGAGACGGCATGCAGGAAACTGACCGAGGGAAAACGGATCGAAAGGTTGCCGCTTGATCAAACCGCGATCCACAACATTTGACAATACCTCCACTGCCGGCTGGTAAGGAGGTCGTTGGCTTGTGCGCCGGGTGAGGATTGTGCACGTTCGGCAAGAGTTGATTATGCGCGGTGCAGGTACCGGTGGCTCGCCCGCCAGTGAGTTGCCTGCAGCTCAAGCGCAAGGACGTTAGACGGCGGCAGCAAAGGGAACGCCGGTGCAAGAAGGCAACCAGAGTTTCGTTGATGTCTATCATCCTGCCAGCCACGAGGAGTTAGCGGTCCTTCGATTGGCGCTGGACGCTGCCGCCATCCACCATTTCGTGAAGAACGAATACGCCACGCTCGGATCGCGTGGCGCGATTGGCTCGGATCAGCTGGCTATCATGGTGGAAGCAGCTCGCGCTGACGAGGCCGGGCATCTGATTCGCAGCGCATTGGGCGTCGGGCGGACGCCTCAATGAGCCGCCGTCTAACACCATTAAAAAGTGCCCTGTCAAGTGGACGCAGTATCCCTAGCGGCGAGCGTGCTCGCCGCTTTCTTGCTTTCGCAGCTGTTCAACTTCCCTGAGCGCGACGTGGCGTCTGCCGGTGGTATCGCGTGGAGCGTCACGAGCAGTGGCGTCCAAACACCATTATGGGCTTGCCGATTCGCTACGGTTGCGCGCGAGTCGTCGCCTCGCACCGAGGCGATCCCAGATACGTTCCTGGCACAACGCCGGGCTTCCCAATCAAGCGCGTGAGCCCGCGTGCTGCGGACTCAGTTAGGCGGGTGGGCTTGCCCGGCGTGGCCACTGCGCGAGTTTCCGATGACTCAGCGCTCGACCCTTGAACTGCCCATTGAAGTCCTCGTGCGCCGTGAGGACGTGATAGACGATGCGCGCCAGCTCGAGCGCGACCAACGTGCGCGCGATCCGGATCGGTTTCTTGCGGGCCTTGGCTTTGAAGAAAGCACGGATCTCCGGGTTGTACTGGACGGCGCGGATGCCGGCGTGACTGAACGCGAGCTTGAGGTAGCGATTGCCCGCCTTCGAGCCCGAGCGATGCCGCGTGCGCCCGGCGGAGTTGTCGGCGCCGGGAACGAGGCGGCAGTGGGAGAAGAACTGTTTGGCCGAGGGGAAGCGTTCGATGCCATCGATCTCGGTGTAGATGGTAAACGCGTTGACCTTGCCGATGCCGGGAATCCAGAGCAGGCGTTGGATGTCGTCATTCGGGATGAGGTGGGGATGGAGAGCGCGTTCTATAGTCGTGATCTGATCCGCGAGCAGCGCGATCTGCGCTTCATGACAGGCAGCCTGCAGGCGGTAGGCCTCGTCCAGCTCGGCGAGGCATGCGACGTTGAACTTCTCGAGCAGGCGTTCGATGCTGTTCTTTGCACTGGCACACTTCTCGACCAGGCGCAGGCGGGGATGAGATCAGCCCGGAGGAGCAGTGCGAGGACATCGGAGTCGACCTTGTCGGTTTTGACCTTGGCAGCAGAAATGGCCTTGAGCCGGGTGGCATGCGCTAGTCGGAGGTCGACGTGCAGGTCACCGAGGAGATCCGCTAGCCAGTACCAGCTGCCGGTGGATTCGACGACCGCCCGGTGCGGACCGGTGAATTGGGCGAAGTAGCGCTGGAGTTGGAGTGGCACGTTGGGGACTCGCTCCTGTTTGACGACCGCGCCGTCGGGCCCGTAGGTTGTGATGTAGCAATCGCGTTTGTGCTGGTCGATGCCGGAATAGAACATGGGGTGCCCTCTTGGTGGTAACGGGTCATGAGACGTGAGACCTCTTATCGAGACGTTACTCCTCGAGGGCACTTCTTGGAAACATCAAGCGCTTGCAGTTGTCGGCCGCGTTCGATCGTTATGGATGTCGTTGGCTTGTGCGCCGGTGGGGGATAGTGCACGTTCGGCAGAAGTTGATTATGCGCAGGGCAAGTACCGGCGCCTCGCCCCTCAGCGAGTTGCCCACAACTCAAGCGCAGGGACGTTAGGCCGCGTTGCCACGGACGAGAGGGTCGACGAGCGGGAGGGGAACAGAGATGCCCTCCCGCGCCCCATGAGCCGCGCTCAGACGCTTCGGCTCTCGCCGCTCGGCGGTTCGTTCAAGGTTGACTAACTTTGCAGTACAAAGTACATTGCCGTCGCCTTGGAAGGGCAGTGGACACGGAGGTGCATGGAGGCGAGCCAATGGTAGGAGACTCAAAAAACGCAGGCGGACTGCACGGCGGCCGTTGGAGGATCGCGAGCTGGTCCGCCGCGGCGGTTGTGCTGCTGCTGCCCCTGGTTGCGATGCAGTTCACCGATGAGGTGAACTGGAGTGTGGCCGATTTCGCTTTGGCCGCCGCCCTCCTGCTGAGCGTTGGCATACCCCTTGAGCTTGCACTGAGGAAGTCGGGCGACATCGCGTACCGCGCCGGCGTTGGCGTTGCGCTCGTGGCGGCATTCATCCTTGTCTGGGTGAACGGTGCCGTTGGCATCATCGGGTCCGAGAACAACGACGCCAATTTGATGTATGGCGGGGTGCTGGCAGTCGGTATCATCGGTGCCATCATCGCGCGCTTCCAAGCCCGTGGGATGGCGCGCGCGTTGTTCGCCACGGCGTTCATCCAGGCGTTGATCGCCGTGATCGCGCTCGTCGCCGGGCTGGGTTCCCCGGAAAACGGGCCGCGAGAGATAGTGGGGATGAACGCGTTCTTTGTCCTGCTCTTCGTTGGATCGGCTTTGCTTTTTCAGAAGGCGGCACGTGGGCTACCCGAACGGCGCGCAGCATAGCCCAGCGCTGCAGGCCGATAGCAAGTGGATCTGCAGCATCGCCGTACGGCCACCTTCAGTCGCCTCTCAAACCGTACGCTGAAACCCTCGCGGCATAACCCGCGCTTGCAGCAGTCGAGCCCCTGACGCTTCGGCCGCCGCCGGATTTCTTTGGGCATTGGATCGGCGGTGGCCTCAGCAGGGACTCGCAGCTCAAACGCAGGGACGTTAGGCCGCGCAGACGCCGAAAGGGATCCTTCATGTACCAGGCAATTGTTGAGGCGTGGCTCGCCGCGTGGAGTGGGGGCAGGAAGCCGTGAAATCCGCAAGCGAGCTTGTAGGCGCCCTGTTCGTGGCTTCACTCATCTCCCTGTGGCCCGTCCCTGCGTTCGCGCAGGATCTGAAGATGGTCGAGCTCGGCACATGCCCGCTTGAAAGCGGAGAGACCCTGGCCCCATGCACCGTGGGATACCGAACGCTCGGATCGCTAAACAGCGAGCGGGACAACGCGATCCTGGTACCAACCTGGTTCACCGGTAACTCGGAAGCATCTGCGGGCTTCGCTGCCGCATTCGTGGACACCACTGCGTTCTACGTGATCGTTGTCGATGCCCTGGGCAACGGCGTGTCGACATCACCCAGCAACTCGCCGACCCAGGGCGGTGAGTCGTTCCCGAGAATCTCCATAGGCGACATGGTGGAGAGCCAGTATCGGCTCGTGACCGAAGTGCTGAGCCTCGACCAGCTCTACGCCGTAACCGGCGCGTCCATGGGTGGGATGCAGACCTTCGAGTGGATGGTGGCCCACCCACGCTTCATCCAGAAGGCGGTTCCGCTGATCGGATCGCCCAAGCTTGGCCCCTATGACATCGCACTGTGGGAGACTGAGCTCCGGATTCTCGACCTTTACGAGGCTTGTCGCTGCACCGAAGCCGCGGTCACGCTCGCAGGTGTCGCTATGCTTGCCGGCTCCTCCCCGGAAAGGGTCGAGTCGCAAACTGACCCTGAGCAGGTCGAGGCCTCATTGGAGGCTGCCGCTCGGCGCACGCTGGAACGCCCGGACGGGTGGACGCACGACATGGCAAGCCAGCTGCACGCCATGATCGGCCACGACATCTCACGGAACTTCGACGGTGACATGTCAGCCGCCGCTGACGCCGCCCAAGCTGAGCTCCTCTCTGTGGTCGTCAGGACCGATCACGTCGTAACACCATGGTCGTCGATTGAGTTCGTAGAGATGGTCGATGGTGAGTCCTTTGTCATTGACAATGCAGGAGGCCACGGCGGGCTCTTCGTTCCAGGGACCGGATACGAAGCACGGGTCCGCGCGTTCCTGGTACGAGACTGAAGCGCAGGAACGTTAGGCAGACCGTCCTTCGGACAAGCCCGCAGGCGCTGACGTGTGGTAGGGAACTGACCCTCAACGTCCGAACGCACCGCGTGCGGCATAGCCGGTCCCGTCGGCCCGTGCGGCCATTCGTCCCGGTTCATCGAGAGCCCCGGTCCAAGCCCGTCCACCTGCCCGAACGCCTTGTCGGGGGTGAGTTCGCCGGTGTCCGGGTCAACCCAGTACATTCGCACCAGTCTGGCATCCGTACCGATGCCGGTCACCGCCACCCGGTAGGTGCCGGGGTCGACCTGCGCCCAGTGCGGCATGAACGCTTCCTCCAACGTCAGTCGCGCCACCTCGACCGGGCTCGTCGGATCAGACACGTCGAGTGTCACAATCTCGTTCGTGAACATGTTCGGGAGCACTTCGAACTTGCCGACTATGGTCGGCACAGCGCACCCGGCCGTCTCCGGCCAGTTCATGAGCACATCGACCCGAGGCTGGTCGGTCTCCATTGCGTGGATCCTGTAGAAGCCGCACGCGATCGTGTTCAAGATCGCCGACCCATCGGGAAGCGTACGGATTTCGAAAGGACGGTCGTGACCGGGGACTCTCGACGGAGTGCAGTCTTCTCCGGCAACCAGCTGTTCGATGAAGCACTCGGACCCTTCGGCGGGTGGCAGCGGCGGAAGCGACAAGGTGGCGAGCGGTGTGAGGTCGGAGAGCCGCCAGAGCTGAAGCACGTTCTCAGAACGCTCGAGCGCAAGGACGTTAGCTGCGTGCACCACGCCGAAAACTGCGGTGAGTGAACATGTCGCAAAGCAAATACCGGGCTGTAATGTTTGACCTGCTGACAGCCCTTTTGAATTCCTGGTCGCTTTGGAATCTGGTAGCTGGGTCGGATCAGACCGGTTTTAGTTGGAGAAGAAGGTATCTGAGATTGACCTATCAAGCGGGTCCATACCGATACTACGAGGGAATTATCAAAGATGCCGCAAGAGATGTCGGGGTACCTTGTGAACGGGCAGAGGAACTCATACAGCGTTGGGACCAGATTGAACCTTGGCCTGAAACGAAACAAGTATTGCGAGAGCTGAGCGGAAGGCGGAGCACGTTGTCTTCGTCGCCGGCTCAGCTTCAGATGTTCCCGGAGCATCGGGAGTTGGCATGCCTGTCTTTTGGCATAATCGAATGAATCTCGAGCCCTTGGATTCGAGTGCCGAGCCTCTGTACGTATCCGACACCCTATTGCCAGTATTGGATATTTTCTGAGAGACCTCGGTGCACGGGAAAGAGTGCAGCTAACCAATCGCTGCACACGGGCGTGGATTCCGCTACGTTTCATCCACGCCTGTAAGCTCAAGCACTAGACGGCTTCATTGCTCAGCTCCCCGTGGCGGTAAGCGGGTCGTATGTTCACTGGAAAAAGAGCCGACTCAGAATGAAGGCGGTTGTCCAAGAGAAGTATGGTTCTCCTGATGACCTAGAACTCCGCGAAGTCGACAAGCCGGCGGTCGGCGACGATGAAGTCCTGGTGCGAGTACGCGCGGCTTCGGTCCATCCGGATGTCTGGCATGTCGTGAGCGGGCGGCCCTATGTCCTTCGCCTGATGGGAGCGGGGCTCTTCAAACCCAAGAACCCGATCCCTGGCACCGACATGGCCGGCATCGTCGAGTCGGTCGGCAAAGGCGTGACACGGTTTCACCAGGGTGATGAGGTGTTCGGCGAAACCATCCACGTTCTGCAATGGACAAACGGCGGCGCATTTGCCGAATACGTAGCTGTTCGACGAGACTTGCTGGCGCTGAAACCTGACAACATCACGTTCGAACAGGCCGCCTCCGTCCCCTCATCCGGATTCATCACCCTGCAGAATCTCCGTGGCGCGAGCGAGGTACTCCCAGGCAAAAAGGTGTTAATCAACGGCGCCGGGGGCGGTGTGGGTTCCCTCGCCTTACAGATCTCGAAGGCCTACGGCGCGCACGTGACCGCCGTGGATACCACGAGCAAGCTGAGCATGCTCCGCTCATTAGGGGCAGATGATGTCATCGATTACACCCAGGAGGATTTCACTCGAAGTGGCGTTCGCTACGATCTCATTTTCGATATTCCGGGGAACCGCCCATTCTCGACATTCATGGGGGCGCTAGAACCTGACGGGAGATACGTACCCATCGGGCACGGTAATTTTGGAGCGTCGGGCAGACATGTGTTCGGACTCATTCCCCATTTCCTAAGACTCATGTTCCTTTCACGCTTCGTGAAGCAACTGCGGGGTCCGAGCGTCCCGTTACCCAACAAGAAAGAGGTAATGGCCATCCTCACGGAACTGCTCGAAGCCGGGAAGATCACACCAGTCATCGACAGTACATATCCCCTGAGTGAGGCCCGCGAGGCTTTCCGGCACATGATCGAGGACGAACTCCAAGGGAAAGTGATCATCACCGCGTGATAGGTGGACGCGCAGAGTATCGATATACAAGACGGCAGGGGTCCTCTTGAGCGGTACCGCACGTTTCAAGGAGCCGATCGCCTGTACGCAGACGGAGCACAGGGAGTTCGCGCGTCTTATTCGCCAAGGCTTTGATGGCTCCGGCGGACGCACGCGTCAGCCCTGCAGATTACACGCTCGAACTTGGCTGGGTCTTCGTCACTCCTGCCCACCGAGCGAACCGGATTGCCGAGAGCTTGTGCCGGCAGCTCTTGGCGCGCGTGCCTGCGTCCTGTGTTTTTGCCACGACCCGCCCCAACAACAGCTCCATGATTAGGATCCTTCTCGCCCTCGGCTTTGAGCGAGTCGGGAAGCCATATCCACGCCGCAACGAAGAACTTGTGCTATTCTTGCAGTCCTAGTCGAGGGGTCGCGGGCAGCGTTTGGGGTGATGGGTCTCGCAGATCTATTCCCGCGCTCGGGCCGCACTGGGCGACGACGCCTCGCTGTCATCGTAGGCGCTAGGCGTGAGTACGGCGCTCGCCGACCGGAACTAGTGTGGAAGCCGCTAACTTGTGCACCTGGAGACGGTTGAACACGTTCAGCTATTGAGCGCCGCCTGCGACGGCACGCCAACAGCGGGTCGCCCGGAACTGAAGCGCAGGGACGCTAGGCCACATCATGTGGTTCCCTCCACCAGGCAAGGAGCGAGGCGCGAATGAGCATCCGGCGAGTCGTCCCGAACATCCCGACCAGTCGGCTAGATGAAAGCCGTCAGTTCTACACGGACTTGCTGGGCTTTGAGGTCGGGATGGATATGCCTCTGGGCGCGGGCCGGATTCTGACGCTCGTTTCGCCGACCAATCCCACCGCTCAACTCAGTTTGCTCGCGAGTCCCGAGTCCACTGTGCAATCCCATCAGTTGACACTCTCGATTGAAGTTGCTGCAGCTGATTCGCTTCACGCGCGTGCGATCGCCAACGGCGTCCCGATTGTGTATCCGTTGACAACTGAGCCTTGGGGCGTCCGGCGGTTTCATGTTGCCGATCCGAATGGCATTGTCATCAACGTGATGACTCATAAGGAATGATGCGGCCTAACGCGCGTCAGGGCGGCGTGGAGGCGTTCAAGCGATACCTACGCCGCTCATTCGTATTCTATTCCTGAGTCCGGTCCTCAAGAAGGGCCGCTTTGGCCGGTCGTCGAAGACGCCGAAACCCTTTGAACCGGCTGCATCGCCCGGCTCGCTCGAGGTTGTCACGGCGCGACTGCAGGCGGCCGCCACCGCGTTGGAGGAGGACATTCAGACAGCAACTGGATCTGGACAGGTTACATTGAACCACCCGGTCTTCGGGAAGCCCCTCGTCGATTACTTGCAATTCCAGGTCATTCACACCCACCATCACCGAGCGCACCTGGCCGCGAACGATCAGAAACATGGATAGCACTTCACTCGTAGAACTCAGGAGTCGCCTGCAGCTCGTAATGCAAGAGCGGTGATCCACTCGGAGGTATCCGTTGAACATTCCCATTGTAGTGCTGATCGGTGCGGTCCTCGGTGCTTTGGCGGCAGCCGGCATCTACTTCGAGCCGCGGGAGCCATACAAGCCTCAGATCGTCGCGGCGGGTACGATACGCGGTACGCTGGTAGCGGTGCTCACCGGTCTGTCGATGTCACCCGATAGCGGATGGCTCTCTGGACTTGGTCTCGGCGCAGTCTACGGTGCGTTGTTCGGTCTGGTGATCTACCTCGCGAAGGGTGGCTCAGCTTCCAAAGACGCACCTTTCGTCATCCCCGTGAGCGGCATTACAGGAGCTTTGAGCGGACTTCTCATAGTGTGGTTGGCGTTCTAGAGCAGATCCCGACGCATGGGTCAGATGTAGCGTCCAACCGCCATGGTGACGACGGCGACGATCAGTAGACCTGCCACCCACCGCCCTGCCGTGCGCGCCCTCAGGCGGAGCGTCTGAACGGTGGCCATGGTTACCTCTCGTTCGGCATCAGATGCCTGTTGCGCCTGAGCCATCAGTTTCCCGGCGCGAATGACAGACGCCCGCATCACGAAGATGCCGAGGACCGCTGCAAGGATGGCGGCGACGCCGCCTGTCGTGAGTGCCATTCCGTAGGTCGAGTGCATCCACTCGAGCGGATGTCCGGCCGAGAGTCTCCAGAACATCACTAGACCGGACAGAATTGTAAGGATCGCCACGGCGGGCATGATGTTCAGGTAATGCCGCCTGACCAGCCCCTGCATGACCTTCGCGCCATCGGGTCCGGCAGCCCGCACGCTGGGCTCCAGGAACAGTGCGACGAAGACCATCGTACCGGCCCAGAATACGCCCAACGTGATGTGAACGAGACGCATAGTGATCATCAACGCGTTCATGGAAATCCCCGGCATGGTTGGCGGTACGCCGAACCTACGACCATGCGTGCGATTCGCCAGGTTGCCGTCTTGCGGGCGGGGCTTGGAGATCCCCGCGTAACCAACACGAAGCACCTCCGTAGGGTTTTATTACGGAGGTCCAATGAGAGATACGATTGCCATCGTAACCGGCGCGAACGTCGGTGTTGGGTTCGCAACCGCGACAGCACTCGCTCGAGCGGGCGCGTGCGTCGTACTCGTCTGCCGGAACGCCAAGCGCGGCGCGCAGGCAACGGACCGGATCTCGAGAAAGATATCCGCCGCCAATCTTCAGGTCGCGACCGCGGAGCTTCGGTCGTTGTCCGCGGTTCGCGCGCTCGGCACGGAGCTGGCGGCGGATTATCCGAAGATCGATGTCCTGGTCAACAACGCCGGTGTGTATCGGGTGCGGCGCGAGATCACAGAAGATGGCTTCGAGCACACGTTCGCGGTGAACCACCTCTCCCATTTCCTGCTCACCCATCTCCTTACCGCATCGCTCACGCGTGCACATGGACGAGTCATCACGGTCGGCTCCGAAGCGCACCGTGGCGCCAAGCTGACACGCGCGCCGTTGGAGAGGATCATGCGCGGCGAGGTGCGCCACCGCGCCTTCCTGGCATACTCGGACTCCAAGCTGGCCAACCACCTGTTCACTGCCGAACTCGCACGGCGCCACCGCGCCAACGAGCTGGCCTCCGTGACACTCCACCCCGGAGTCCTGGCCACGCGCATCTGGAACCGAAACCTAGATCCGGTGAGCCTCTTCATGATGCTGATCAAACCGCTGCTCGGTAGGCCGTCCGTCGGTGGCAACGCCGCCGCATTCCTGGCCCAGGAACCGGCCGACCGGATCCACGGCGGGTACTACGAAAAACAGAAGCGATCCACTCCCTCTCCGTCCGCAACCGATCCGGGGCTCGCCAGAGAACTTTGGGATATCAGCTCGCGTCTCGTCGGCATTGACACAGCGAACGACGAACCGAGCGCGCACCACTAGATTACTGGAGAGCCGCCCACAAGAACCTGCCCATGACCGTTCTCCGTGTTGCCGCCATTCAGCTCCGGTCCGCACAGGACCGGGAAGAGAACCTCACTCGGGCGTCGGCCTTGATGGAAGAGGCGGTCGGGAGCGGCGCGCAATTGATCGCCCTACCCGAGAACTTCTCGTTTCTCGCTCGGGACAGTGACAAGATCCCGGTCGCCGAGACGTTAGAGACCGGGCCGAGCGTGGAGCTGCTCCGCTCGTTCGCCGTGCGGCACAACGTCGCCATAGTCGGCGGCTCAATCCCACTCGAGACCCGAGACCCGCAGAAAGTCAGCAACACGTGTCTCGTGTTCGACGAAACGGGCGACATCAAGGCGCGCTACGACAAGATCCACATGTTCAATGTCGCGGTCGACGACACGAACACGTTTCAGGAATCGCGTTCCATACAAGCTGGAACCGAGATCGTCACTCTCGAGGTGTGCGGTCGTACGATGGGCGTCGCGATCTGCTACGACCTGCGGTTCCCCGAGCTGTTCCGGTCACTGGCTCTTCGGGGAGCCGACGTGATCTTCCTGCCGTCAGCGTTCACGCGCGAGACAGGGAGGCATCATTGGGAGGTGCTGCTCCGTGCACGGGCCATCGAGAATCTCTGCTACGTCGTCGCCCCGGCGCAGTGGGGAGAACACGGCGCTGGACGCGAGAGTTTTGGACATACGATGATCGTGGGACCATGGGGAGACGTGCTCGCAGTGCGCCCCGAAGGGGAGGGTGTGATTGTCCACGATCTCGACTTCGACACGGTGGCCAGTGCGAGACGACGGCTTCCCAGCCTGTCGCACATCCGGTTGCCATCCATCGGGTGATAGGAGGAGGCACATGCGATCCACTCTCTCGGCGGTTCTTCTCGTCCTTGGTGCTACCCCACTCGGCGCGAGCCTGGCGGCTCAGCAACCGTCACGCGCCACGCTACTGTCCGCCGCACGAGAAGTCATGACTTCCGTACGCTACGCCGCACTCGTCACGCTGGACGATACCGGACACCCTCGAGTGCGCACGATGGAGCCGTTCGCCCCCGACGAGTACATGGTGATCTGGCTCGGCACGAACCGGCGGACACGCAAGGTGGAGCAGATCGCCAACGATGCACGCGTCACGCTCTACTATCCGGCCCCGAACGGCAGCGGTTACGTCTCGATCTACGGCACGGCGCGACTAGTCGACGACCCGGCAGAAAAAGCAAGGCACTGGAACCCGTCGTGGGACCAATTCTATCCCGACCGCGATGAGACCTACCTCCTCATTCAGGTGACGCCCCGGCGATTGGAGATCGTGAGTTACCCTCACGATCTGGTCGGCGATCCGAACACATGGACTCCGTTCTACGTGGATTTCCCCGACCCATAGCACGAACGTGGCCCCAGCGAAGCGCCCCCTCTCCAAGAATTTGAAGAGGGGGCGTAGTCCATTGCATGTGGTCACGGTTACCGGCCGCGCCTACGCCGGTTGCGACGTCGATCGCGATCGCGGTCGTAGTCGCGACCACGGTCACTGTGACGATCGCGCTCCAAGTCGCGGTCGTGCCGCTGCCGTGCGACCCTTTCCGCTCGGGAGCGCACCAGACGATACAGCCCGCGCCGGAACTCTCGGTGCGTGAAACCCACGGCCTCGTGCCACCGCCAGTGCCCTCGGGACAGCACAGTGCCGTGACGCAGTCCGCGGAGCAGTCGGTCGTGCTCGCGCTCGAGCTGTCGTAGATAGAACGGATGGCGCAGAGCATAGGCCCGGTGCCGTCGCCCGTCGCGCATGATCCAGCGCCAGCGATGCCCGTCGTAGACTCGCACACGACGCCGGTAAGGTCGAGCATAGGTCACCCCGACTCTGAGGTTATCCGAGACGCGGATCGATGCGCCGATCGCCACCGACTGGGCCGATGCCGGAGCCAGCGAGCCGGCCACCAGGAACAGTCCCGCCACTGCGCTCACCATTACTCGGGTCATGTCTGCCTCCTTGTGAGGGCCGAGAACTCGACCGCACCCTCTCCTAAGGCAGCGCACGTGCCATTGGCGTAATCTAGTGCTAACAAACGAGTTACCTTGCAACACCGTACTCGCGAACCCCGGAAAACGTCCTCTTTTGAGGACGTTTCTGATCGCGCTCCGGCGGGAATACTGTGAGCGGAGCCGATGAAAACGCGTCACCTTACCCACGTGAGTTTCGAGAGCACTGCGGGTCGGTCACCGCCGGTCGACTTCGCCACCGCACTCTTCACGGGTCTTGCACCGGATGGCGGATTGTACATGCCCCGCGTGCTGGAGCGGTTGGACCGTGACGCTACTTCGCGCTTCCGCGACATGACCCTGGCGGAGACTACGGCGTTCGTGTTGCGCCAGATTCTCGCGGACGAGCTACCGAAGGGCGTGCTCCAGGGAATTGCGGAGAGAGCGCTGGATTTCGACGCTCCGCTCGTCCGGCTCGACGATCGGACGTTCGTGCTGGAACTCTTTCACGGACCGACATTGGCGTTCAAGGACGTGGGCGCGCGTTGCATGGCGCAATGCATTGCCCACTTCCGCCAGCATGCCGATAGAGACCTGACAATCCTTGTCGCGACATCGGGTGATACCGGCGGCGCCGTCGCGCACGCATTCCATAACACGCCCCGTACGCGTGTCGTCGTGCTTTTTCCCAGCGGAAGAGTGAGCGCGCGCCAGGCACAGCAGTTCACGACGTTGAGTGGCAACGTTACAGCAGCGGCGGTGAACGGCACGTTCGACGACTGCCAGCGATTGGTCAAGGAGATGTTCGCGGATGAAGCGTTGCGGGACGCGGTACCGCTTACATCGGCTAACTCGATCAACGTCGGACGCCTTCTGCCGCAGGTTGCCTACTACTTCCACGCCTGGGGTCAACTCCCTCACGACGATCGCCCCGTGATCGTCAGCGTGCCCTCCGGTAACCTGGGCAACCTGGCGGCGGGATTGATGGCCAAGCGGGTCGGCCTTCCCGTCGATCGCTTCATCGGGGCCACGAACGCGAACCGACTCCTGCCGGACTATCTCGAGCGAGGCGACAATACTCCACGTCCGGCCGTTCACACAATCTCGAACGCAATGGATGTGGGAGATCCAAGCAACTTGTCCCGGATTATCCACCTCTACGACGGAGATCGCGACCGTCTCCGCGGTGACCTCAGCGCCGCCTCCTTCACTGACGACGATACCCGAAGCGCTATCCGCAGTGTGTTCGAGAAACATGGCTACGTTTTGGATCCGCACTCAGCAGTGGGGTATCTTGCACTCCAACGTGAACTGCAACGCGACCCGGACGCCGTCGGCGTCGTGCTGGCCACCGCCCATCCCGCTAAGTTCGCGGAGACTATCGAACCCATAATCGGCGAAGCGATAGCGAGCCCCGATCGACTCGCTGCATGTCTGACACGTGAAGCCACTGTGACGCCGCTCGAGCCACGACTCGCCGAGCTACGGCGTCTACTGACCGGCTAGTCCTCGGAGCAAGACGAGAGCGAGGGCGTACTGCATAACGGATGTCGCCCATTACGTCGCGTGTAGCATCGACGGTTACATCGCCACACCAGACGGTGGCGCCCATAGTTAGATTTCTGAACCCGGCTGCCGCACCCACACTGGAGAGCTATCTGATGGGCGAGATCACGGTTCCCACCGATCGGGTATTCCCGATCCTGCGTGAGAATATTCTGGTTGATGGCTTTCACATCGTCATCGACCTCGAGCAGTCCCACGGTTGTTACATGGTCGACGCACTAGAGGGCAAGGAGTATCTCGACTGCTACTCCTCGTTCTCCACTTTGCCTATCGGTCACAACCATCCAAAGCTGGCCGATCCCGACTTCCGCAAGTCCCTCATGCGGGCGGCCGTCAACAACCCGGCGAACAGCGACGTGTACTCGAGAGAGTACGCGGCGTTCGTGGAGATCTTCCGCGCGCATGCGGTTCCGGAGCCGTTCCAGCACCTCTTCTTCGTTGCGGGCGGATCGGTCGCCGTTGAGAATGCGATGAAGGCGGCGTTCGACTGGAAGGCGCAGCAGAACCGTGCACGAGGCGTCACCGGTGGCGGGGACAAGATCCTCCATTTCCGCCACGCCTTTCACGGCCGGACTGGGTACACGCTATCGGTCACGAACACGGACCCGGCGAAGACCGCCGATTTCCCCCAGTTCACCTGGCCCCGAATCTCGAGCCCAGTCGTGGACTTTCCCATAAACGAGAGGGAAGTCGCGGCGGCGGAGTCGCGTGCCTGCGACGAGATCGTGGCGGCGTTCACGCAGGACGCAAATGGAATTGCGGCGATCCTGATCGAGCCAATCCAGTGTGAGGGCGGTGACCGGCATCTGCGCGCGGAGTTTCTGCAACGTCTGCGATCCTACGCCGATGAGTACGAGGCGTTACTAATCTTCGACGAGGTGCAAACCGGATTTGGGACGACCGGGAGCATGTGGGCCTTCCAGCAGCTGGGGATGGTGCCCGACATCGTGGTGTTCGGCAAGAAGACGCAAGTTTGCGGAATCATGAGTACGGGCAGGATCGACAATGTCGAGGGCAACGTGTTCAAGGTCTCGTCTCGCATCAACTCCACGTGGGGCGGCAACCTCGTCGACATGGTGCGTGGGGCACGTTGCCTTCAGATCATGGTGGAGGACAATCTCGTGGAGAATGCGGCTCGTGTCGGCGCACGTTTCCTTAGCGGGCTCGAAGACCTTGCCGGCAGGGTGCCTGACGTTACCAACCCGCGCGGTCGTGGATTCATGCTGGCGTTCGACATGCCCGATACCGCGGCACGAGATGCGGTCAGGCTCGAGCTGTGGGAAGCTGGACTTGCGGCTCTTGCATGTGGTCCCCGGACCGTGCGGTTCAGGCCGGCACTCGTCTTTGGCAACGCCGAGGTGGATCGTGCTCTGGAAGTGTTGCACGACGTATTGACGAGTCGGGCCGCGACGGTCTGAAGGGCAACTCACAGCCGCGTACTGGAGGCGCCATGTGCAGGAATATTCGAACGCTCTTCAATTTCGACCCGCCGGCCGACGACGACGAGATCCGTGCCTCGGCGCTTCAGTTCGTGCGCAAGCTGAGCGGGTTCACGAAACCGTCCCAGGCAAACCAGGCTGCCTTCGAGTTGGCCGCCGAGGAAGTCTCTAAGTCCGCGCGCACACTGGTGGATTCACTCGTCACCAATGCTGCACCCAAGAACCGGGAGGTCGAGGCCGCCAAGGCAAGTGCCCGAGCAGCCCAACGTTTCGCCCGCAGTGGATAATCCACGCTAGATGGTGTGGATGACCGACGCAGAGCGTATCGTGACCCCTGCAACCAACCCCAACCGGCCAAATCCGGCTGTCGCCGCGGCATCCGCATTCATGCAGTCGGGCGCGCTCACCGTGAGACTCCGCATGGCACTGCGACGCGGCTCCCCTGTCGTTGGGTCCAACAGGTGATGGTAGCGGCGGCCGTGATACTGGAAGTACCGCAGGTAGTCTCCCGACGTAGCGACGGCCAAATCTTCCACATCAACAGTGGCGAGCGTTCGATCCAGGTTATCCGGCGATCGGATCCCAATACGCCACGGGTTGCCGTCTTCTGACCTGCCCATTGCGTAGAGATCTCCGCCCACGTTCACGATTGCATGCGCAATGCCCCATTGCCGCAGCACGCGTACTGCCTCGTCCACTCCGTACCCCTTCCCCCCGCCAATTGACGTACCGCAATCACCTCCGGCGGCGCGGTGCGCTGCCCCGGATCCCACAACTCCATCGCCTGGCCTAGACATGGGTCGAACGCGCCGTCGGTCGCGCTTGCCCAGTCGAGCGCCGCGTGGAGGACGTGCGCGGTAACCCGCGATACCGTAACCGCATCATCCGCGGCCAAACGATTGGCCCGGCCAACATCCGATTGGTCGTTGAACCGGGTAAGCACTACTTCCACATGCCGCAACCGCTGCAACGCCGCTTCAACCGCTCCTTGCGCGTATGCGGCGTCACGATGCACGACTGCGACCTCGGCGATCGTCCCCATGGCGGGGACGGAACGTCGCACGAGGTGACGCCTGTTCCGGAGGAACGGGACGGTTGCGACCGCGAACGCGCCGGCGCCCAGTGCAATGAACTCCCGGCGACTCGTGTTCGATTGATAGTTGTCATTCCGCATGGTGATACTCCACCTCGCCTAGACGATGCCCATCTCTTTCGCAGACATCCGAGCAGTGACACCCCAGGCACGCTCTGGACTGCTCGTCTCTTTCTGTCTTCCGACTTCCCTGCAACGCCCCAAAAATCGCAAAGAGGAGCGCTGTTCCAGCGATCCCACTGATAACCTGGATCATGCGCCGCTCAACATGCCCGCAAAGCCCATGAAAGCCATCGACAGCGCACCGGCAACGATCAGTATCAGCCCCATGCCTCGCGCGACGTCGGGTACGTCGGCAAGCTCCATACGCTCGCGGATCGACGCCATCAGCACGAGAGCGAGCGTGAGCCCCAGGCCGGCACCGACAGCGAAGAACAGTCCCTCGACGAACCCATATCCGCGGTTCGTCTGGAAGAGCGCGAGGCCGAGGATAGCACAGTTGGTGGTGATCAACGGCAGGAAGATGCCGAGTTGGCGGAACAGGGTAGGGCTCAGTTTCTTCACCGCCATCTCGACGATCTGGACCAGCGACGCGATCACGACGATAAACGAAATCAGACGCAGGTACGGCGCATACGGCAAGACAAAGGCGTTCAGGAACGACACCGCGACCGATGTCATGGTCAGAACGAAGATGTTAGCGAGGCCCATCCGCAGCGCGGTCTCCACTTTCCCGGAGACCCCCAAGAACGGGCACAACCCCAGGAAGAGCGCCAGCGTGAAGTTGTTCACGACGGCGGCGGAGACGAGAATCCAAACCAGGTCGCCCATTACGCCGCCTTCCTCGACGCTGCCGCGCCAACGCCTCGAGGCCAGTCCCGAACCGTCACCCTCTCTTGCGCGCGGCGCTGAATCCAGCCCAACACCAACAGGATCATCCCCAGCGTCAGAAACCCACCCGGCGGAAGGACCATGATGACCCACGGCTCGAAATTCTGACCGAACACACTGTAACCGAGAAAGGTCCCGTTACCCAGCACTTCACGCACGCTTCCCATGAGGAGCAAAGCAATGGAGAAGCCCAGTCCGGTACCCAGGGCGTCCAGCAAGGACCGGCTAACGGGACGCTTGGACGCAAAGGCTTCCTGCCGGCCCAGAATCATGCAGTTCACTACAATCAGCGCCACGAACGCGCCAAGCTCCTTGTGGATCTCCGGCGCGATCGCTTGCAGCGACATATCGGCGACGGTGACGAACGTGGCGATGACGAGGATGTACGTCGAGATCCGGACGTCGTGGGGAACCCAGCGCTTGAATGCCGAAACCAGCATGCTCGAGCCGAGCAACACGAAGATCGTGGCCGCGGACATGGCGATGCTGTTTGCGACCGAGTTCGTGACGGCGAGGGCCGGACACAGACCCAGGAGTTGAATCAACACCGGATTCTCGCGCCACACACCACGAGTGAAAGCCTGCAACGGCGTTCTCGCCCTCATCGATCCCTTCCACCATCTGCTAGGTACGCCTCCATCAGGGGTGCCAACCGCTCGAGCGACAGGTTGATCGCGGCGATCACCGTGCGAGACGAGATCGTCGCACCGGTGATCATGTCGACGGCCCCTGGCGCGGTGGGGTCTTCTTTACGCCCACTCTTGAGCCCGGTGATCGGTGTCTCAACACCGGTGAACCCCGCGACGAACGCGGAGTCCTTGATGATCTTGTCACCCAATCCTGGCGTTTCCCGGCTCTCGAGCACGAGCATCCCCAACACGCGGTGCGAGCGCGGGTCATATCCGTAGATGAGGCGCACGACGTCTTGGAATCCCGGCTTCGCCGCGACGACCGCAAAGCCAACCGGCCGCTCATCGCGATAACCCAGATAGACATGTTCCGCGGTCGCAGGATCAGCGCCGTTTGGAAGATCGGATACCAGGTTCCCATCGACCACGAAGAGCGTGTCGTAGTGTTCGGGAGCGGCCAGGACTTCCTCGATGGCAGCGGCGAGAACCTTTGCCTTGTATGCCAAGATGCGCGGCTGCGTGGCGCCGAACACGAAGACGATGAGAAAACCCGCCACCGCCCCCGCACCACCGAGCGTCGCGACCAATCGCCACGGCGAGACCGACAGCGGAATCGACTGACCGTCCGCGCTCGTCACCGCGTTCTTGGTGGCGTTCATATACCAGGTCCTCGCACTCTCAGCTTGGGCGTGCCAAAGACGCGTGACTGCGTCGCGCGATCGATGAACGGCACCAGCGCGTTCATCAGGAGGATCGCGTACATCACGCCCTCGGCGAGCCCACCCCACAGTCGGATGATGACCACGAGCAACCCGATGCCGCTTCCGAAGAGCCACGACCCGGCGTTCGTCACCGGCGAGGTTACCATGTCCGTTGCCATGTAGACCGCACCGAGCATGAGCCCGCCGGAGAAGAGCATGAACATCGCACTTGGGAAGCGCTCGGGATCGAGCACGTTCAGCACCGTCATCACAAGCCCGACCGTGAGGAAGATGCTGGCTGGAATACGCCAGTTCAGGTAGTTCCTGAGCGCGAGATACACGCCACAAACGAGGATTACGACCCCCGACGTCTCACCGATCGAACCGCCCACGCTCCCGGAGGCTAGGTCGGCAAGCGCTGTAGCCGTGCCCTCGAACTTGAGCAGACCAAGAGGCGTGGCTCCCGTGATCGCGTCCGGCGTGGCGCTCATCAGAGGCAAGGCGAAGTTGCTGGACTGAAACACCCACCACGGATCTCCATCTCGCAACGCAGGCCACGTCGTCATGGCGACCGGAAACGCCGCCTGGAGAAAGGCGCGACCCAGCAACGCCGGGTTGAACACGTTCTGACCCAGGCCACCGAAGATCACCTTGCCGAACCCGACGCCGAAGACTCCGCCCAGAAACGCCATCCACAACGGGATACCCGGCGGTAGCGTGAGCCCCAGCAGCAAGCCGGTAATGGCGGCCGATCCATCCAACAGCGTATGACGCTTGCCGAGCAGCCCCTCCGTACCCGTCGCACCAAACGTGGCAGCGATGACTACCAACAACGAGCCGGGACCAAAGAAGTACGCTCCCACCACGATGATCGGGACGAGGCTGCCCACCACCGACCACATGATCGTCGGTGTCGAATCGGGCGTGGAGAGATGCGGCGATGCGGTAATGAGAAGACGTGAGGACGGCTTGTCTCCGTTCACGCCGCCGACTGCCTCGAGCGAATTGCCACCTTGGCCGCAGCGAACTGCTGTGACAGCGGGATGTTGGATGGGCACACGTAGGAACAACAACCGCAGAGCATACAATCCATCAAATGGTGTGCCTGCATCTCATCGTAGTGCTCGACGGTCGCCAGCCTGCCGAGCAACTGGGGATTGAGAAACACCGGGCAGGCGTCGAGACAGTGTCCACAACTGATGCACGGGTATGATCGTTGTGGCTTGACCTCGTGCCTGGAGAGAACGATGACTCCGGTCGTTCCCTTGAGCAGCGGTGTCTTCATGTTGGCCTGCGATGCGCCCATCATGGGACCACCAAATACGATCTCCCGCGCATCGCGCGTCATACCGCCACAGGCGTCAATCAGGTACCCCAGCTTCGTACCAACCGGAACGATGAGGTTGGATGGTCGCCGCACACCGCGTCCCGTGACGGTGACGATGCGCTCGATGAGCGGGAGTCCGGTATCGAACACTTCGGCTACGGTAGCCACGGAGGCGGCGTTCTGTACGATCACACCGACATCCATCGGCAAGCCGCCCGAGGGGACCTCACGTTGGGTAAGCGCCTCGATCAACATCTTCTCCGCACCCTGTGGGTACTTCACGGTAAGCGGATAGATCGTGATATCGAGGTCGTCGGGAAGGCGCTCGCTGAGAGCGGCGATCGCATCGGGCTTGTTCCTCTCCACACCGATGGCGGCCCGGTGTACGCCACAGGCCTTCATCAGGATCCTAACGCCGAGCAAGAGCCGGTCGGGATACTCAACCATAGTGCGGTGGTCGGTCGTGAGATACGGCTCGCACTCGCAGCCATTCACAATCAGGAGATCGATCGGCTTCTCCGCCGGTGGCGAGAGCTTCACGTGCGTCGGGAACGCCGCTCCACCCAGCCCCACGACGCCCGCGTGCCGGACGGCCTCGATCAATTGTTTCGGGCCGAGGCCCTGCCAGTCCGGCACCAGGCGCGGGCGCGGTATCTGCGCGGAGTATGGCTCGACGGCAATCCGAATCGCCGGCTGATACGTCCCCGCCGGATGGGGCCAGAGATCGATGGCGCTGACCGTGCCGCTGGCGGATGCATGGATCGGGGATGACACCCAACCGTCCGGCTCGGCAATCAGGTCGCCGCGCTCGACCGCATCACCCGGCCCGACGATTGCACGGGCCGGTTTCCCTGTATGCTGACTCAGGGGAAGCACCACCTCGTCGGGAAACGCGATGCGACGGATAGCCACGCCCGCCGTGAGTTGCTTGTGCTCCGGCGGGTGTACTCCGTGCCGAAACGTCAGTCCACCAAACACCACGACCTCACTGGAGCCGCTCCGCCCGCTTCACCCACTTCGCGAGGTCCTTTTCCTTCGGATTGAGCGGTGTTCCCGGATGAATGATGCTCACCGGGCACAGCTCGGCCGCCTTGACGAGTTCGCGGAACGACCCAGCAGACGCATCTTTGACGTAGGCCTGCTTGCGATCGTCGTATGCGAACATCTTACGATTGAGATTGGTGCACTCGTCACACGTCGTACAACGCTCGGATTCGATATACGCCGCGATGGCGATCGCCTCGTCCTCGGCTTCTTCCTCCACCGCTATCGCTGTCGCGACGGGGGCGGACGCCGTGGCGGCCGGCGCAGCAACGGCCTCACCCCCATTGCCGCCGTCTGTCGGGATCGCAATGGGTTGCAGGTCCATGGCCTGAACACGCTTCAGCAGCTCACCGACCGTCTCCTTCCCGTCGCGGCCGGCCCTGATGAGACCCTCCGCCAGCCGCCGAGCGATCAGCGGCGGGTACGTCCTCTTGAGTTCCTGGATCGTCGCTTCGTGTTCCGCTTTCAGCGCATCTGCACGCTGTTCGAACACGTTTTCCAACTCGCCCGCCAGCGTATCGCGCGTCGACCGGCTGACCTGGAGACCTGCAAGCTCTTTGAGCTGGGCCCAGAGATTCAAGCGGTCTTCCGCTAGATCGACGATCTCATCGGCCACTAGCAGACGGTCCAGAGTTTCATTGTCGTCGAGTACATAGATGAACGGTGTCTTGCCCTCGCGATCATCCGCGCTCGCTGCGATGAACTCGTCGAATCGCAGCAGTGTGTCCTCATCGATGTCGCTGGTGACTTTGTGGAAGTGCCTCTTGAAACGTGCCTCGGTCGCAGCCCAGTCGGCAATCGTGACCGGCAACTCCATGACCTGCTCTGCGCCGTTCTCGTCCCGGTACTTGAGATCATAGGTGGGCCACGTATCATCGATTGACGGATTCCCGTCCAGATCGATTCGTTCGGCGAGTGTCTCTCCCGCGGCGGGATCATGAATCAAGAGTGGGAATGCTCGGCACTCCAGCGCCAGCCTGGCAGCCTCAACGGCCGCATCGTCACCCAACCCGTGTTCGGGTGGGCACGGACAGTTGAGACCGAACACCGCCGGGTACTTCGACTGCAGGCCACGAAGTACGCCACCCAGCAAGTGCGACGGCGATGCCTGGGAAGACTGCAACACGAAGACATTGCGGTGCGCCATTGCGATCAGCGCCAGTTCCTTCCGGGTTTCTTCCTTCCCGTGTTGTCCCTTACCGTACGCGGCCATGTCGCTGACCTGACCATGGTATCCGCTGGTGCACGCCTGACCACCGGTGTTCGAGTAGACCTGCGTATCCAGCACGACGACGCGAATCGGCTTCCCCGACGCCAACAACCGGGACAGGTTCTGGAATCCGATGTCCAGCATGGCCCCGTCGCCGCCCACCGCGAGAATCGGCGGGCACATGGCGAATTCGTCGTCACTGAACTGTTGCCAGTCGAACTTCCCGAAGAACGCCTCGTGTCTGGTCGCGTCGTACCGATCCTCCAGTTCCAACTCCGCACGCCGCACGGCGGCGAAGCCCTTTGCCATCTTGCGCATGTTGCCCTCGAACAGACCGATGGCTATCGACGGCGCGTCCTGGAACAGGTGGTTCACCCACGGATACGGGTACGGGTTGTATGGATACGTGCTGCCCCACACCGACGAGCAGCCGGTCGCATTGGAGATGCCAAGTGTGGCGCGACCCTTCCCGCCGGGTCCCTCGACATACCGCCAGCGCAAGTCCTCGAGATCGTCGATCATCTTGGAGAGTCGATCGACATGCGCACGTTTGTCATCATCGAGCGGTACGGCCGCAGATTGGTTTCCGTCGGACCCGGATACGTTACGGAGATCCGCATCGGACGCGAGTATCTCGCGCGCCTTCTTGTCGAGCCGCCCAATCACGTCATCGAGTCGTTCTACATACTGCTTGATCTTCGGGAGCATCAACGCGTTGACGGCCGACACGACGAGGTGAATGACCGTCTTCTCGCCACAACCCATGCAGGATCCGTCTCCTCCGACCATCGAGCGATAATTCCCCTGCTTGAGCAGCAGCGAGGAGAGCACGCCAATTCCCTCTTCCACGCTCGCGACATTCACGTAGCGGTCGTTGGTCTCGGGCAGTCGCTGCCAGAGATCCCAATTCCGCCGCAGCCGCTCGACGATCTCATCGGTCTGCTGGACGGTGACCAAGGCGCCCTCCGGACAGACCTCGACGCAGATGTTGCACCCCTTACAAGCATCCGGGTTGATCGTGACAGACAGCAGCCCACCCGTTCCCTTCTCCTTGCTCTCCGGGAGGTCAAAGAACGGTCCCGTCTTGGTCAGGGGGAACTCCGCCAGTGCCCCGTATACGGGAGCGAACTCCGCGTCCAATGCCAACCGGCGCTCTGGATCGAGCTTCAGCTTCTCTACCACCGTCTTGTATGCACTCGAGAGGACGTCCGCGAACGTCGTGAACGGAACGCCCTTGATGGTCCGGCGCGCCTCGGCTGCGAGTGGCTTCACGACCTGACGCAGACGAGCGAAGGTTTGACCGTTGGCGACGGTCTTGATCGCCGCGTCGATCACCTCGGAGATCTCGTTCACTACACCGGGAATCGCGGCATCGGGACACTGGACCCAACACTGACTGCATCCGGTGCACTTGTCCGCAATGAAGTGCGGGACCTCGAACCGCACGTTGGTCATGTCGCGGATGGTGCTCGTCGCCGCCGGGATGGCACTGATCGCCGCGAAGGGATCGGCAATACCATCATCTCCCATGTTACACAGCACGCACACCTGTTCCCAGAACCGGCCGCCGTGCCCGATACCGGGCGCCACGTTGCTGCCGCCGAGCATTGCGGGCATGTGCGGTACGTGACCGACCTCGTCGCCGCCCTCGACACTGAGCGACTCTGGGTCCAGTTCGACCGTCTCCTCGAAGCCACGGTGTATCACCTCAAGATTCGCTTCGACGACCCGCGTCCCCAGGTGACCGAACTTCTTCTCGAGCTGCACACGGATGCCCTCGAACAGTTGCTGCTTGGCCAGTCCCTCGGTTTCCATCAACGGCGCCGCCCTGAAGAACGCCCCCATGAACGCGCCGCCCTGCATGCGGTAGCGCAGTTCCGCGTCGGTCGCTTCTTCAGACGCGATCTTGAAGCCGTCGAGTAGGAACACCCTGTATTCCTTCTCCACAATCTCCCGCCTGACCGAGGCGGGGAGCGAGCGCCACTGTTCCGCCGCATCGCCATCCGCCTGCAACACAAAAACGCCGCCCTTAACAAGTCCCAACAGCGGGTTCGAATGGTGGAACACGTTCGGGTCTGGCGAGAGCACAACGGTTACATGCTTCAGTTCGGCGTTGAGCTTGATGGGTTCATGCGCGAGCACCGCATAGAACGTTGTGGGCTGGCCTTTCTTCTCCGATCCATATTTCGGATTGGCCTTGATGTACATGTCGCATAGGTCACCAGCCGTCATCGCAATGTTCTTGCCCGTGGTGATCGCTCCCCATCCACCGACGGAGTGGATACGGATCGAGACGGCGCCTTCAGGCAACAGATTGACGGGTTCTGACGGCGAGAGGGAAAGATCTTCAATCCCTGGATACTTCTCGAGCAGTTCCTGTTGCCAGATCTGCAACTTCGGGAGGTTCGTGCCGCGGCGCACGAATTCGATGCCGAGGTAGAACTGCCGCTGCTGTCCAGCACCGTCCAACATGTTCTCTACAGCTACGATGATGTCGTTCGGCTGGAGATCACGACTTCCCAGCCCGAAGCACCCCGAGTAGAACGCGGGCATCTGATTTGGCGGACAGGTGGCGAGGTCGGGATATGGGCGCGTGCCGTTCCCGAATTTGTGATTTTCCATCGCCTGGTACAGCGCCGCGCGGATTTCCCGCAGCAGGGGCTGATCGACGGCGAGCGGCTGATCCACACGCTCGAGCACGGTGACCGCTCTCTTGCCCCGCAGCATCTTCGTCAAGAGATCCGCGGGAAACGGGCGGAACATCGTGATATTGAGCACTCCTATTTTGATGCCACGCTCTTCGCGCAGATGATCGACAACCGCCTCGCAATTCGGGACCACGCTGCCCTGACCCACCAGGGCGTAGTCCGCGTCGTCGAGCCGGTAGCCCATAGCGCGCTCGTAGCCACGGCCGGTGAGTGCTGCATACTCTGCCATCGCCCTATCCGTGAGGGCCGCCAGATGCTGGAAGTAGAACGGCCTCTGTGCCGCAACCCCCTGTGCATAGCTGTCCTGGTTCTGCACTACGCCCAGCATCGCCGGGTAATCGAGGTTGAACATCTCGGGCACGCGGCGACGTGTCTGGCCGAACACCCATTCCTGCGCCGGCGTGGGCGATTCGATGATGTCGGACGGATCACCGAGGTACTCCCGCACCAATTCCCGCTCGGGTAACATCACCGTCTCGATGACGTGACTGGTGAGAAACCCATCCTGTGCGCACACTCCCGGATTGAGGGACAGCTCGGCGATCCGGTGCGCGATAAGATTGAGGTCAGCCGCTTCCTGCGCGTCCTTTGCGAAGAGCTGGAAGAACCCCGTGTCGTCAATTGCGTGGTAGTCGTCGTGGCCCGCGTGTACGTTGAGAGCGTGCTTGGTCATCGCCCGGCACGCAATGTTGAGTACGTAGGTGAGGCGTTTGCCCACCGCCGCGTAGAGCGACTCGTGCATGTAGGCAATGCCCTGGCCGCTCGAGAAGTTGGTGGCGCGCAAACCGGTCATGCTCATACCGGCGGTGACCGCGGCCGCCGCGTGCTCACCTTCCGGCTCGAAGAAGATCAGCGAGCGACCGTGCACGTTGGTCTTCCCCGCCGCCACGGCAGACGCCCACCCCTCACCCATCTGGGTGGATGGGGTAATCGGGTACGCGCCCGCCCCCTCGCTCGCGGCGGTCTCCATCTCCACGATCGCGCCACTGCCGTCCGTCGCCGTCCGCTTGCCCGGGTATCTTGCGGGGTGCTTGGGCTTCCCGTGTTCCTTGCCACGAAACTTCATCTTCCTGCCTCCGCAAGCTCCGGCTCGTCCGCGAATTGAGCGCCCTCGACCCACCGAATGGCTCCTGTGGGGCACCGGGCGATTGCGTCCGGGCTCGCGATTTGGTTGTCGCCGTAGTCGATGACGGCCAGGCCATGCACCATCGAGATCAGCCCCGGCGCCGCGTCCGCCACACACCGACCACATGCATCGCAGGCTACACTGCACGTCGCGACAGCCTCGTCACCCTCGAGCAGGTTCTTGCACTGCACAATCAGCTTCTGGCAGAGCGGCATCAGCACGAACAGATCTTTGGGGCAGACGTCGACGCAATCACCGCATGCGGTGCACTTCTCAGGTGTGACTACCGGAAGTTCGACATCATTCATGTAGATCGCGTCGAGATCACAGACGACGGCGCAGTCACCCAGTCCCAAGCAGCCCCACGCGCACGCCTTGCCACCACCGGAAACGGCGTTGGCCGCATTGCACGTCTGGAGCCCTATGTAGTCCGCACGTAGTGGCGCCACATCACACCCACCTGCACACAAGAGGCGCGCCACACGGGTCGCCGCCTCACCAACCGCAACACCCAGGTAGTTGGCCACGTCTTCCCTGTCTTCCGGCCCCATCACCGTGCAGGTTGCCGGCTGAATCGTGCCCACGACCAACGCCTCGGCGAACGCCCGGCATCCGGCCTGACCGCACGCGCCGCAGTTCGTACCGGGCAACATGTCGGTGACTGGGTCGAGACGCGGATCTTCCCATACCCACAGTTTCCTCCGCGCCAGCGCGATCAGCGCGGCGAAGATCGTTCCGACACCGGCAAGGACCGCGGTGGAGAGGAGAATGTTGGAAGCGTCCATCTACTCGGCTCTCGGAAGATCCGCCTGCTGCAGGAGCCACGTGGCCAATTTGTCCACCGGGTTCGCGGAGGCACCCGGCAAGGCGGGCGATGTCGCAGCAGCGCTCGGTCCCGCATTCTGCAACGACGCGAGTTGCGCCAGCTCGTCCTGCTGCTGTCGTGCCGTATAGGCTCCGATGCGCTTTCTTGGTGGGGACTCGGGCAACTCCGTCACCGTCAGACGTTCGGCCAAATCCGCGCCGGCCTCGGGATCGTGCGTGAAGCGCGCCGTCCCGCGGGGCATCAGCGCCACGATACCTGGCCCCTCCCACGCCGCCAGCCGCTCCAATGGAGTGTCGTCGGTGCTTTGGGCGACAAACACACCCGGACTAATGAGCCGCACCAACGGCGCAGGGGGGGCCACTCCGGTAACGATCAACACGACCTTCACCCGCCCATCGAGAAAATCCGCAAGGCCTGCCACACGAAGGTCGGCACCATCTACCTCCGCCGCGAGGGGCGGAGCCAGATTGCGCTCGGACGTGTTCCAGTCCGAGAACGGGAAAAGCTTGAGCCAGGTGTCGTGGGTGGATGCGCGGTACGCACCGTTCCGTGCGAGGCGGACAATGCGGGCCGCTCCGAACGCGCCACCGGCTACGCCCAATGCCGCCCGGACGGCTTCGACCAGATTCCCGCCCGCCGGAACGGACACGACGAAGTCATCTTCTCCGCGTCGTAGCAGCGACTGTAGCACATCGAGAGACGCCTTCATTACCTCGCCAGCCTCTCCGTTGAGGACCGGCTCTTCATTCACCAGCGAGGCGAAACGGGTGACTTCAATGTTGCGCTCGCCAATCAAGCCCAGCTCGCTCGCCGTTTGCTCTGTGCGACCGCCAGTCACCTCGTCATGCGCAACGAGGTACCCGCGTACTTCCTCAGCGGTCATCGCGACGGCTGACCGATGGGCTTCACGAACCGCCCCGAGCTTGCGGCCGGCATTACGGGTTCGGTCGTCAGACGGCATATCGATCCAACTCGGCATTGAGCAATTCGATCTTTTCCACCGCCGTGAACGTGCGTTGGTGGCGGATCTCCTCGTAAAGCGGCTTCGTCTCATCCTGGTAGAAGAGACCCAATCGGACCACCTCGTTCGCGCCTTCCGCAAGACGGCGAGCGCCATCGAGGTCCGACGGATCGTGCCAAGTCTGGTTCTTGTAGATCCGTTCCAGGTCCGGGACCACGATACCTCGCTCATGCTGGAGGATCTCGACGAGATCCGGGTTGCGAACGGCTTCGTCGAAGAGCGTGAGTGTGTACTGCGGGCATCGCTGTAACACTCGTATGAACGAAAAACCGCGATGCAGAAAAGCCGCGTGCAACGTCGCATACAGGTGTGCCGGCACCCAGTCGGCGGTCTGCGCGACGAATGACGCGTTCGTCACGCCCAACGTTGCGGTCACCGGATTCAGCGGCTCCAGAAACGACCCGCGGGGTTGTGTGTTGCTGGGGTGGCCCGCGGGCGTTGTCGGCGACGTCTGGTTCTTCGTGAGTCCATAGATTTCGTTGTCGAGCATCAGGACCGTGAGATTCATGTTGTAGCGTGTGGCATGAATCCAGTGTCCCGCGCCGATCGAACAGCAATCGCCGTCACCCATCACGACGAAGACGTCGAGATCCGGGCGGCGCAGCTTCACACCGGTAGCAATCGGCAACGCGCGACCGTGAATTCCGTGAAAGCCATACGTGCTCAGGTAATGAGGAAACCGGCTGGAGCAACCGATACCGGAGACGAAGACGGTCCGTTCAGGCGCGAGTTGTTCCGTCTCGAGTAAACGCTGCGCCGCTGTCAGAACCGCGAAATCACCGCAACCCGGGCACCATTTTGCAACACCGGCTGCATAGTCGTCCATCGAGTACTCGTCGTCATCGTCGTCGTACCCACAACTCAACAGGGAACAGACAGAGTCGGTCATTCGCCCCCCCGCGCCAGTAACTCCCCAATGCCGCGATGAATGTCCATGGGACGCAGCGGCTGACCCGGGACCTGGGTCCAGCAATCGACGTCCACGAGTGTCTGTGCCCGGAGCAGCCAGGCGAGTTGACCCCGGCGGCGGTTCTCGTCGGTGATGTGCGGGTCGCCTGGCCGGTCGCTGTAGTTGATTTCAACCGTCGCAACGCGGGCGAACCGAGCAAACAGATCTTTCAGCCCTGGGTGTAAAGGAGACAGGAACGTGAGATGCGCCGACGACACCTTCACACCTTCCCGCCGAGCCCGGTCAATCGCCTCTTCGATGGCGCCCTTGGTACTGCCCCACCCGACGAGGAGGAGATCTCCGTCTTCGTCACCATGGACGGGAGGCGGTTTGAGTGTTTCCTGGAGCACCGCGAGCTTTCGACTGCGCATGGCACAGCCGCGCTCGTGAACCTCCGGGTTGTGCCCGATCTTGCTATGCTCGTCGTGCGATAGGCCGGTGACCGTGTGCATCCCGCCTGGTTGTCCGGGGATGATCCGTTTCGAAAGCCCCGTTGCCGGATCCCAATCGTACGGCAGAGCGTCTTCTGCCACGGGACTCATGTCCAGCCCAGTGCTCTGCCACCGTGTATCGAGCACCGGTCGCGGGAATGGCTGCACCCCCGTCGCGAGATTCGCGTCCGACAGCACGATCACCACCGTACGAAGGACCTCCGCAATACGCCGCGCGGTGATCACGAGGTGGAAGCACTCCTCGATCGTAGCCGGCGCGATCACGACCTTCGGGACATCACCTGGCTGTGCAAACAGCGCCGCGAGCAGATCCGATTGCTCGACCTTGGTTGGTAGGCCAGTGCTCGGCCCGCCGCGTTGTACGTCGAGGACGACCAGTGGCACCTCGACCATCGTCGCGAGCCCGAGGAACTCTGTCTTGAGTGCCAGGCCCGGACCGGACGTCACCGTAAACGCGACTTTCCCCGCGTACGACGCGCCTATCGCGACACCGGCGGCGGCGATCTCGTCCTCCGCTTGGTGCACGATGCCGCCGAATCGCTCGAAAATGTCGCCGAGAAAGTGCGAGACAGAGGTCGCGGGAGTGATGGGATACATTGCGCACAATTCCATCCCCGCGGCGACGGCCCCCAGCGATAGCGCCTGGTTGCCGTTCATCACCACCATCTCGGTCGACGGCCGCTCGATCGGTACGTCGACACGGAACGCGACGTGGTCTTTCGCCCACCCGTACCCGAGGTCGAGCAACTGGATGTTGCGCTCGGCCACCTCAGCGGCCTTCCGCTGAAACGTCTCCGCAATCAGCGCGCGTGTGATCTCGAGATCGCGGTCGTAAATCCAGGCCAGGAGACCGAGGGCAAACATGTTCTTGCCACGTCGTGGGTTGTCCACGAGCGTGAGACACTGCTCCTCCATCGGCACGCCAATGATGCGGTAGTTCCGTTCGCCCAGTTCCTCCATGGCCTCAACCCACTCACGGCGGATTCGCTCGTCGTCGTGCGACGCCCACTTGTCCTCGATCAGGATGATCGCGTCATCGGCAAGCGCATCGAGTCGATGCCGCGATAGCAAGACCTGTTCGTTGAAGGCAATGACGAGACATGCGGCGTCGCCCCAGTTGGTAACCGTCTTCGTACCGATGCGGATACGGTTGCCGCTCACGCTCGACGGCGTTCGCGCGGGTGGTTGGATCTCGGCAGGGATGATCTCGACGGTCCACACCCCGTTGCCCATGCGAGCGGATGTCCGGCCAAAGAGTTGCCCGCATTTCTGCGCACCCTCTCCGGAGTCGGATACGATCTCGACGGTATGTTCGGGAACGCGGAGGACGGACGGGCCCGCGTGATCCTCTGCGGCGGCGCGCTTCTTGGCGCGGGAGGAGGGTACCACAGTCGTCATCGTCGACCTCATGGTAGACGAAGCCCATTGCGCGGTCGCACGGCGGCGACTGCCGTGTGGCTAGACGGCTGTTATTAGCACCGACGACGCGATAGGTGTGCACCCGGCCCATTCCGGGAACTCCGCGCTACACCCAGTATCGGCCAATCAAGGGAAAGGGCGCTGAATCGCGCCCCGTTTTGGTATGAAGACTTCTTCACGAAACTACCGCTCGATGGTCCAGGTCGGGCCGGAACGGAGCAGTGTATTCAGTTCAGCAACGGATGCGTCGCCAGTTGGAGTCTGGCCGAATAGATCCTCTTCGAAGGTCGCCGCCGGGTTGCAGTAGATCACACCCAACGCAACTGGAAAATCGGGGGGCTCGAGCGCCACGAGGAGGGTTGCCAGCACGCGGTTGGTCTCATCGTGTACGAGCACATCATCTTCCGTTACGCCATCCACGCCCACGGTTACCACGTCGAGCTTCAACGTCTTCGGGTCCATTCGCAGCCCCTTGTTCCTATCGGCTCCAAACAGGAGGGGCTTTGCGTGCTCGACCAAAAGCTGGGTGTCGGCGGCGTGTTTCCGGTCCGTGAACGCTCTGAACACAGCGTCGTTGAACACAACGCAGTTCTGGAAGATCTCGACGAATGACGCGCCGTGGTGCTCCCGCGCCCGCTTCAGCACCCCGATGAGATGGGGCTGTGTGGTGTCGATCGATCTAGCTACGAACCGCGCGCCCACGCCGAGCGCGAAGGCGCCCGGCGACACGGGATTGGCGACCGATCCGAGCGGCGTGGAGGGCGAGCGCGTACCGCGGCGTGACGTAGGTGAGAACTGCCCCTTCGTGAGTCCGTAGATCTCGTTGTTGAACAGCACAATCTGGAGATCGACGTTCCGGCGTAGCACATGAAGCATATGGTTCCCGCCGATGCTCAACCCGTCGCCGTCGCCCGTGATGACCCAGACATCCAGCTCCGGGTTGGCGAGCTTGACACCCGTGGCGATAGCCGGTGCACGTCCGTGGATCGTATGGAACCCGTAGGTCTCCATGTAATAGGGAAGACGGGCAGCACACCCGATGCCCGACACGAACACCGTGAGCTCAGGGACGGCCTCGACGTCGGCGAGTGTCTTCTGGATTGCCTTGAGAATGGCGTAGTCACCGCACCCCGGACACCAACGGACCTCCTGATCGGAGGCGTAGTCCTTGGGCTTGGGAGGTGTCAAAGCGGCAGTCATCTCAGCTCTCCAATCGTGCCGCGATCGCATCGACGATCTCGGACACCTTGAACGGCTTGCCGGTCACCTTGTTGAGACCCTCGGCGGGGACGAGGAACGTGCTGCGCAGCACGGCCACGAGTTGTCCGGCGTTCATCTCCGGGACGAGCACGTACTCGGACTCTCGCAGCAGGTCCCCGAGGTTCCGGGGGAAGGGGACGATGTGGCGGAGATGGACGTGTGCCACCGACAGCCCAGCGGCCAACGCTTCCTTCACGCCTTGATACACGGGCCCGAACGTCGAACCCCACCCAACCACCAGACAGCGCGCTCCCCGCTCGCCAAGCGCGATCTCTTGCTCGGGGATATCGTCGGCGATCCGCGCGATCTTCGCCGCACGTACGTTGGTCATCCGTTGGTGATTCTCGGCGTCGTACGAAATGTGGCCCGAATCGTAGTCCCGTTCGATCCCGCCAATCCGATGCGCGAGGCCCGGCGTACCCGGCACCGCCCAGGTACGCGCCAACGTGTCGGCGTCGCGCAGGAGCGGGTGGAACCCCTCTGGGTCGGTCCGCTGCGTGACCGGGAACGGCTCGATTTCATTGATATCTGGGACGAGCCACGGCTCGGCCGCGTTCGCTAAGAAGCCATCAGTCAACAACATGACTGGCGTCATGTACTTTGTGGCCAGGCGGACCGCCTCAATCCCTACCTCAAAGCAATCTGCTGGAGTAGCTGTAGCTACTACTGGCATCGGCGCGTCAGCGTTTCGTCCGTAGACGGCCTGGAAGAGGTCGGATTGTTCGGTCTTCGTGGGCAGGCCCGTGGAGGGGCCGGCGCGCTGCGCATTCACTACTACGAGGGGTAGCTCGGTAGCGATTGCAAGTCCCAGCGCCTCTCCCTTGAGCGCTATTCCCGGCCCCGAACTCGACGTCATGCCGATGGCTCCGGCGTACGAAGCGCCGATCGCGGAGCACACGGCAGCAATCTCGTCCTCGGCCTGGAAGGTCACCACGCCGTGTTCGCGGAACTTGGCGAACAGGTGCAGGAGGGGCGACGCGGGTGTGATAGGGTAGGAACCAAACACCAGACGCTTCAGGCCCGCAGCCCGCACGCCGGCGAGCAGTCCCCACGCGAGCGCCTCCGTGCCACTCACCGTGCGATAGAGTCCGGGTTCGAGATCCGCCTCCGACACCGCATAACCGGTCACATCGGATCCCATTTCGGCAGTTTCACCGAAGGCGTGCCCGGCATTCAGCGCCGTAGTGTTCGCTTGGGCAATCTCGGGCCGTTTCGCGAACTTCTGCTGGAGCCACTCGATCGTCGCCGCCCGCTCACGTCCGTACATCCACAGCATCAGGCCGAGCGCCCACATGTTTCGGCAGCGCAGAGCTTCCTTCTGACCCAACCCAGACTCCTTTACCGCCTCGAGCGTGCGTCGCGTGATGTCCAGCTTGAGGACCTGATACGGCGCCAGCGTCTTGTCCTCGAGCGGGTTCTCGGCGAAGCCCGCCTTAGCGATGTTGCGGTCGGTGAAGGCACCAGTATCGACCAGCACCGTTCCACCGGCCCGCAGGTCGTCCACCGACACCTTCAGAGCAGCCGGGTTCATGGCAACGAGAACATCCAGCTCGTCTCCCGGCGTTTTCACGTCGCGCGAACCGAACTGGATCTGGAAGGCAGACACCCCGAACGTCGTGCCTGCAGGGGCTCGTATCTCAGCGGGAAAGTCCGGAAAGGTCGCCAGGTCATTGCCGAGCAGTGCGGTCTCTTGCATGAACTGAGACCCGGTCAGCTGCATGCCGTCGCCCGAGTCGCCCGCGAATCGGATGACGACGGAATCCCGTATCTGGCGCCCCGTGGGGCCGTGCGTGACAGTCGGACTGCTCATGGGAGATACCCTGGTCGATACATCTACGTCATAAGCTAACGGGAGAAGGCGACGAAGCGGGAGGGTTCCGTTCCCCTTACCTAGCTCCGGCGCTCCTTTCTAATAACCAACTTGAGCCCCGACCAGGTTTCATCGACCGCGCAGACCTTTACGTCCACCAGGTCGAGCGGGAACGCAATCTCCCGCACCACGTCCTCCGTGATGTCGGTCGGCACCCGGGCCGCCTTCTTGGGCCACGACGCCCAGATCATGCCGTTTTGGGCCATTCGCTTGCGCGCCGAGCGGACAGACCTCTCCAGCGCCGTTCGACGAGTGGCGAAGATGTGCACGAGATCCAGCTCCTTTGCCGCCCCCGCCATGACCCGCACCCCACCCGGCAGTCGACCAACCAGATCCCAGTAGTTCGCGGGTGGCCCAACGACGGCGACGCGCATCTTCTCTCCATAACCCAGTTTGCGCACCAACGGTGTCCCTGAGTAGCCAGCAGGCACGGTCAGTCCTTTGCGAGGGTGATGCGCCAGATCCTTCCTTCAACGCCCGCAACCCATCCCACTCCCGCTGCGCCCATCGCAACCGCGTTCACGCTCACGGTATCGATCGCCGTCCAGGTGGTACCCCAGTCGGTTGAGAATCCATAGCCCGACGGCCCGGACGCGACCAGCGTACCGGGGCGACCGGTCGCTACGGACACCCCGTACCGCACGCCACGAGGGGCCGACGTTCCGACGACCTCCCACGTGACGCCCCCGTCGCGTGTGCGGATGACATTGTCCGACCCGTCAGTCCGCACCTGGTAGTTACCGCCAACGGCCACTCCGTTGCTCGGATCCTGGAAAGCCAGACCGAACACGCCCGCCGTGGCACCGACCTCCAGTGGCGTCTCGTGCGCCGTCCACGATCGTCCGCCGTCGGTCGTGCGCAGCACCCGCGCTGTCACGCCGCCACCCGTCCCTATCCACGCATATCGATCGCCGGCCACAGTGATGGCGGTACCGCTGGCGGCGAATCCCGCTTCCCTCTCGAGGGGTTCGGGCAGCCGGTCGTGCGACACCTCCACCCACGATCGGCACCCATCCTCCGTTCGTAAGATGAGAAACGCGCCGTCAACCGGGTCGCCGAACGCGACGCCGCGCTCGTCGTTCCAGAAGGCGAGCCCGTCGAAGAACACGCCCTCGTGTGTGTTCTCGTACGCGACCGTCCACTGATCACCACCATCCGCGGTGCGATAGATCCGGGCCAACCCGCCCTCGAAACTCGTCCCGAGAACGCAGGCGGTAACGGCGTCGACCGCGTGTACATCGACCAGAAACAATCCCTCGCCACCCGGGATGGTATCGGTGTACCAGGTCGTGCCTCCGTCATCCGTGCGTGAAAAAACGCCGTTGCGTGCGGTAGCCCACACGACATTGGGGCCGGCAACGGACAGGCCGCGATACTCCGCCTCCGTGCCGGTGAATTGTGGCACGGCCACCGCCTGCATGGCGAGAGCCACTGCCGGCATGAAACCCAAGTGACGTTCCTCCTACGCGATGAGAAGAGAGTTCAGACGTTCACGCGCACGCTCCCACTCGGGCATCGCGCGGCGGAGCAGTCGATAGAACCGCCTCGAGTGGTTCATCTCGATGCGATGACAAAGCTCGTGTACCAGGACGTAATCCAGACACGAGACCGGCGCCTTGATCAGCTCGACGTTCAGGGAAACCGTCCCCTTGGCTCCGCAACTTCCCCAGCGCCGGGTCATCTCTCGAAGACGGACGAGCGGCTCGGGACGTCCCAACCACGGTGCCTGACGGAGCACGGCAACGAGCCTACGGGGCACTACCTGTTCGGCCCGATGCCGGTACCACGCCTTAAGGAGTGCCTCGATGCGATTGCGTGACATTCGCCGAGGAGTCGTTACCCACAAGAATCCACCTGAAAGCTTCACCAACTCGGCGCCACGGCGCACCCTCAGCCGATACTGCCGGCCGAGATAACAGTGGGTCTCACCGCTCACGTAGCGACGCGGAACGGGAAGCGGGTGGTACTTCTCGAACTGCCGCTGCTGGCGGACGATCCAACCGACCCGGGCGAGGACCCGCTGATCCACTTTCTCCAACTCGGCGCTAACCGGCGCCACCACGGAAACGGACAGATCGGGCTCGACCGAGACGGAGAGATACCGGGTGTCGGCGAAATGCAGGGCGTATCTGATCTGCCGTCCGTTGATCCCAACTCGCCGGATGACCCCGTCATGCACGTGCCGGCTCACGGCTTGCGCGCCTTGGCCACATCGAGGCACCGTTCCATCACCGTGTCAATATCCTCGAGCGTCAAGGGGACGCCGTAGCGGTCCTTCAATTCGAACAGTCGGTCCTCGATGGCGTTCCGCATGCGGTTCTGTACATCGGTGTTCCGGGTCCAGTTCACCGTCCGTAGCTCTTCCACGATCCTGTCGATGTCGAGTGCGACCTCAGCACCTAGCGTATCTATGTCGATACTGTCGGTCCCGTAGCTCAACACGCTTTCGCGCACGACACCGTATAGGGCCCTCGCATCGGGAGCATAGCGGACTGGCTCCGGGACGGTATCCCCCGAGCGGTCACGCACCTGCCCGCTGATTTCCTGAACGCGATTGAAATACTCGACATCTGACAGACGCCGCTCCCGAAAAGCCCGAATGGTCTCCTCGAGTAGATCCGAGAATCGCCTGTAATACGCCGGATCCTCCTCCCAGCGCTCCTTGATTGTCTGTCTCGTGCGGTACGCAATCGTGTCCGCCTTACCGCCGGGCGTGTCGACCTTCTCGACCTCCCGCGCAAAGGCCTCCTGATCGAAGATGTTCACCAGGTCGGTGAGTTGTTCGACTTCTCCGGTCCCGACGTGCATGTCCAACAACCGCTGGATGCGCGGCTCGTAGTCCTTGAACTCGATCTTCTCGGCGTAGCGCCGTTGCACCGAGGCACGCAGCGCCATGAAGAACTTCAGGTCATCCCTGTACTTCTGGACCTTCTTCTCCGGCGTTTCTTCCAGGAACTTCACGGTCGACAGCGCGACCTGCAGCGTGCGGGCGTACGCCGAGAGCCGTTCCTTGAACTCCGCCCGCAGGACCGGGTCGGCGAGAACGCGCTCGTACTCCTCTTCGTCCCGCTTGTTCAGTACCGTCTTGAAGACATCCCACAGGTCGGAGTGAAGCTGAGGGAGCTTGGCGATCTCGAGGGAAACATCGGTCAGCGTGTCTTCCAAGTCTTCCTGGTCGAACTCAGGCAGGCCGCCGTAGAGGTCGAGCGCCTTCTCCAGATCGTGGAGTACGCCGGCGTAGTCGATGACGTATCCGAAGTCTTTCCCCTCGTAGACGCGGTTAACCCTGGCGATGGCCTGGAGTAGCGAATGGTCCTTCAGCGGTCGCGTGAGGTACAGCACGACATTCCGCGGCGCGTCGAACCCCGTGAGCAGCTTGGCTACCACGATGATGATGTCGGGCTCAGGACCGTGCTTGAAGGCGCCGATCAGCTGTTCGTTGTACTCGGTCTCGGATCCGTACCGCTCCATCATCTTGCGCCAGAACTTGACTACTTCTTCGACGTTCTCCTCCAGTACATCGACTTCGCCCTCGCGATCGTCGGGCGCGGAGATCAGCACCTCGGAGGTCACTCTGCCGCACTCGTCCAGGTGTTTCTTGTACAGCAGGGCGGTGCGCTTGTCGGGAGCCACGAGCTGCCCCTTGAATCGCGTGTCCTTCCACGCGTTGGCGAAGTGCGCGCTCAGGTCCCACGCGATGGTCGCGATCTTCTGTTCGGCTTTGTCGAGCTGGGCGGTGGAGCTGAACTTCTTCTTGAGATCCGCCGCTTGGTCCTTGGAGAGGGTAGCCGTGATCCTGTCGAACCAGCGATCGATCTGCTCCTTGTCCACCATCTGCGGCACGTAACGCCCCTCGTAGAGCAGGGGAACCACCGATTTGTCTTCAACCGCTTGCCGAATCGTATAAACCGGGGGGATCAACCCGCCGAACTGTCGCACGGTGCTCTTCTCGCGCGTCATGATCGGCGTCCCGGTGAAGCCGAGGAAGCAGGCGTTGGGGAGCACACGCCGCATGCGGGCGTGGATTGGCCCATACTGGCCGCGGTGGCTCTCGTCGACCATCACGAAAATGTCGGGGCTGGTGAGTTTGAGGCCCTTGGTCGCCACCGCGGTCTCGAACTTGTCGATCACGGTCGTGACGACCATGTGTTTTTCACTCTTGAGCAGCTCGACGAAGTGCTTGCCCGTTCGCGCCCGCTGGGGTTCGAACCCGCAGTAGCGGAATGTATCCCGTATCTGCTTGTCGAGGTCGATGCGGTCGGTGACGAGAACCACCTTCTTGTTTGCCCCGACAATTTCCTCGGCGATCGCAGCGGCGAGCATGACCATCGTGAGTGACTTGCCGCTACCCTGGGTGTGCCACACCACGCCGCCGGGCCGGGTGCCGTCGGCACTAGGCCGAGCGACGCGCACCATGGTCTGCTTGACACAGAAGTACTGCTGGTAGCGGGCGATCTTTTTCTGGCCGCCGTCGTACACCACGAACCGTCGCATCAGTTCGAGCATGCGTTCCGGGCGACACAGGCTCACCAGCGTCCCGTCCTGCACCGTCGGCTCGCGGCCGGACTCGGAGAGCGCGTCGAAATGGCGGCGCACGTAGCGGAAGCGGTTAGCGAACAGACGCTCCATTTGGTCTGAAGGCAACGGCCTATTGACTGCCTCATCGAGCGTCGCTTCGTCCAGGTCCTCTCGCCACACCGCCCAGAACGGCTTGGGTGTTCCCACCGTCCCATACAGCGCTTCGTTCTTAGAAATCGCGAACAACAGTTGGGCGTAGAGGAAGAGCCGGGGGATGTACTCGTTCTTCTGGTTCCGGATCTGTTGTGAGATCGCCTGGTCCATGGGGTCGTCCAGATCCGGCCGCTTGCACTCGATCACTGCCATGGGAATCCCGTTCACGAACAGGACGATGTCCGGCCGACACGTGTCCGTGCTGCCGGTACGCTCGACCTCGAACTCCTCGGTTACGTGGAACGCGTTGTTCCCGGTGTGTCCCCAATCGATGTACTGAAGCGGGAACCCTCGTGTATCGCCGAGTATGCTTTGCTGCAGGGATTTGCCCAGCCGGAGCAGGTCGTAGACCTTCTCGCTGGTGCGCACCAGGCCGTCGATGGGAATGTCCTCCAGCGCCTCGACGGCGGTGCGGATGTTCCCCTCCGAGAACGGCCATTCTCTTCCCTTATAGCGAATGCGATTCAGCTCGCGGAGCTTGGGTGCCAGAATGCCTTCCAACAGCACCCGGCGGGCACGCCCTCCCCGCAGTTCACGGGCCTCATCCGCTGTCAGATACTCCCACCCGAGGTTCTGTAACACCTGGAGCGCCGGGACCTGGGATATGTGGTCCTCTTTGAAGAGCGGAGTCGCCGAGTCGGTGATCGGAATCTCAGGCCGGCACCCTGACCTTGCCGGTCAGGAGCAGCTCCATGACGCCGCGGCGTTGGCGGTCGAGGACGTCTCTCAGCCTCTCGAGGTACCGGATTTCACGCTCTAAGCAGTCCGCAAAGTCGGCGATCGCGGCCTGCTCCGCCTTAGGAGGTAATCGAATGTAGATCTTCGAGAGGGCCTGCGGATTCAGTCTCTTGGCTTTCCGGCCGCCTTTCGTGAGTCCGATCTGCCGAAGGTAGAACCATGGCTGCGTCGCGAGACGGACAAGCCATCCGACATCGACTTCATCAGCAACGTCGAAGGCGGGTAGATCCAGTGTCGTCTCGTAACCGTCCAGCTCTTCCGGGACGATGCCGCATGCACCATTCAGAAAATCGAGCTTGCTATAAATGAACTGCCCAGCAGATCGACGGTAGTACTTGGTGTTTGCGCTACCTGGACGCCGGCTAGCGGACGCAACTACGCCCTTGCCGTACAGACGAATGGTAAGCCGTCGCGCATGACGGCCGTCAGACGACGATACGCGGCTCTCCGTGAGCAGGTCCCCCATTGGATGGGGCACCCATTCTTCCCCGAACTCCTTGAACCGTCGCTTGCCCGTCAGCAGTTGCTGCATGAGGCCGCGCTTGAACCGGCGCTTGGCGTCGATTAGGGCCGTGAGCTGTGAATCCAGGAGTTCATGTATTGCTTGGAGCTGGCCGATTCGACGCTGATCGTCTACCGGAGGAACTGCGACCTTCATGGACGCAAGCCGCCTCCTAGACAACTTCTTCATGCTACCGCTTGTCCCGGCAGCCCGGGCTACTATCTCCCGTCGAGCACGTTCGCCACGCAGATATGCAGAGAGCCAACGCGGCTCTATCCCTTCGATCACCTCCATGGCCCACATGAGATCGGGGAGGTGGAGGTTTGGATAGTCTCGGTCTACATATGCTGTAAGCCCCACGAGGTTTGCGGTGTTCGACCGTGTAATGAGGATCCACCCCGCCTTGATTGGTGGACCGAGTGGTCCACCGCGCTCCGGTCGGACAGCCTTGTTCTCGAGAGGCCGGAAAGTTCCGTTTGTCACAGCGCTGAGCTTCAGTATTCCATGCTCGCCAACATTCGTAGTACGCTCTTCACATGGAAGACTTACACCCCCGCGGAACGTTCTGACGAGGTCACCTAGTGTGGAGGTGGTCCATCCCCCGAGCGGTTCCGGGTCCGAGGTTGGTGGGGTGCCGACTAGCGGCCCGGCGCTAGACAACCCCTAATCCTCTCAAGCGCTGCGCAATCAGGTCGCGGGTCTGTTCAAGCTCGGACTGGATGGACTCGATCTCGGCTTGCACCGCAGCGAGATCGACCTCCTCTTGCTCCTCGAAGGTGTCCACGTAGCGGGCGACGTTCAGGTTGAACTCGTTCTTCCTGATTTCATCGATCGTCGCCCGGTGGGCATACTTATCGACCGATTTCCGTGCGCGGAACACGGTCACGATCTTGTCGATATCTTCCGGCCGCAATCGGTTCTGGTTCTTTTCGTCCTCGTACTCCGAGCTGGCATCGATGAACAACACGTCCGTGTTGTCGCGGCCTTTGCGGAAGATCAGAATAGCGGCCGGGATGCCGGTGCCAAAGAAGAGGTTCGCCGGGAGTCCAATCACCGCATCCAGCAGGTTCTCGTCGATCAACTTCGTGCGGATCTTCCCCTCGGCGCCCCCGCGGAAGAGCACACCGTGCGGCACGATCACGCCAACCCTACCACCGTCTTCCACCGCCGTCTCCACCATGTGGCTGATGAACGCGTAGTCGGCTTTTGATTTAGGGGGCGTGCCGCGATGAAAGCGGTGGAACGGATCGCCTGGCGCGTTCTCGGCGCCCCACTTGTCCAATGAGAACGGGGGATTCGCCACGACCACGTCGAACTTCTTCAGCCGGTCACCCTCGACGAGCTTGGGGCTGTTGAGCGTGTCGCCCCACTCGATCCGCGCGCTATCCACGCCGTGCAGAAACATGTTCATCTTGCACAGCGCCCACGTACCCCCGTTCACCTCTTGTCCGAAGACGAAGTAATCTTCGCTGCCGACCTCGGCGGCGACCCGGATCAGCAATGAGCCGGAGCCACACGTCGGATCGCAGATCGTCTCGCCCGGCTTGGGCGCCAGCAGTTTGGCCAACAGAATAGAGACCTCGGCGGGCGTGTAAAACTCGCCGCCTTTCTTGCCGGCGTCGCTGGCAAAATGTCCAATGAGGTACTCGTAGGCGTTGCCGATAACATCCAAGTTCCCGATCCGCGATGGCCGCAGATCCAGCACGGGATTGGCAAAGTCGTGGAGCAGGTTCTTGAGACGGCGGTTCCGGTCCTTGGTCTCGCCCAGGTACGGCTCACTGTTGAAGTCCACGTTCCGGAACACGTTTTCCAGCTTGGTCCGGTTGGCATCCTCGATTCTCTCGAGCGCAATGTTTATCAACTCGCCGACGTTCGGGGCATCCCGCCGGTCGTAGAGATAGGAGAAGTGCGATTCCTCGGGCACCACGAACCGCTCCCGGCCCAGGGCACGCTCAACCCGCACCTGGTCACCGCCGTACTTTTTCTCCAGCGCGGCGCGTTTGTCGGTCCACACGTCACTCACGTACTTCACGAACAACATGACCAGCAGGTAGTCCTTGTATTGCGCCGGGTCGAGCGCACCGCGAAAGGTGTCACAGGCTCGCCAGAGGGTATCGTTGATCTCCTTCTGCGAGATCTTGTCAGTCATGGGAGTCCTCCTGCGCATTCAGACGCAGGTTGTCGATGAGCATCTGTCCGATCATCCGGTGGGACGTATCGGTGGCTTGGGCTAGGGCGCTCCTGAGATCGCGCTCCCGCGTCAGCAGTTCGGCAAGTTCCGCGATCTCGCGCTGCGTCGCTACCGGCGGTACGACGATCTGCATGTTTTCGAAAACCTTCCGCTGCACGATGGGCGTGCCGGCCCCGGTCCGGATCTGTTCGATGATCGCCTGCGCGGGCTTCTGATTCAGGTACCACGCCAGATACCGGCCGTCCAGGCCCTCGCGCGGGCGCAGGATGTAGAAACTGACGGGCGGCATCGTGCGGTCCGGCACTTCCCGCATCACCCAGGCTCGGTTCTGGATACCCCGGGACATGAACAGCACGTCGCCGCCTGCCAGGTGGTACCTGCTCGTGTCCCGGGCACCCGGGTCCATGCGGAGTTCGTGCGCCGGCTCGTACACGTACGGCACGCCGTCTTCCAGGTGGCGAGAAAGCACGAGCTGGTGGGTCCCATCCGGATCGTGGTCCATCCGGCCGCGAACGGAGAAGCCGGGGAGAACCTCGGCGCAGTCACCGAGTGGCATCACGCGGGTTGCCTCGGCTCTCCCCATTGCTCCTTCCTTTACTCGCCGTTACAGGGCGGCTTGTAGTTGTCGATCAGATCCCGCTCGATCGTCAGCCGCCGCTGCTGGGACGATTCGGTACAGACGCCGAGGTGCGTCTTCCCGTTGCGGTCGAAGCACTGCGCTTTGTGGTGACTGTCGAACCGCTCACTGAGGTTCCCGGTCTCCCCGATGTAGAGGACATCATAGCGGTCATCCGTACGGAGCTTGAGCACCGCATAGACGCCGCCGATGGGTTTGCACTCCGTCCTCCATGGGTAGACCGTGAACTCGTACGCGGCGCCCGAGCGCCCCTTCAGGACAACGGTGGTACTGGTACTGGTGGGCATATGGCCCTCCGTCAGGATGTGGGACCGACTGGACGGCCACCGGCTCGACGCGTAGACTTCTCTTACCATGTGCTCGGCCTGGGACGCTTATGTCGACCCTGGTTGAGAGGTGGCGAGAGGCCCGTGCTACTAACACGGGTCTTCTCATTTTTCCAGCAGAATGGCAGTACTCGGCTGGATATGCGTTGAAATGTACCGTTCGCAGGATGTATGTCAAATTTCTGTTGCGGTATGGGATTCTGCAAAACAATTTGCAATTGACTTATTGACAAGTATCGGCGACATTATTGACGCACTTTGGTTTCCAGGACCGCCATGTCGCCACCCATCTCGTTCACTCCAGCTCTCTCGCCCGATCAGATCGCCGAACTGACCCGCCTGCTCGGAGAAATCGACGAGTTCAAGGGCCACTGGCGCAAGCTCGGGGAGATCCGAGCCGAACGCCTGGCGTCGCTCAGGCAGGTGACCACCATTGAGTCGGCAGGCAGTTCCACCCGCATCGAGGGCGCCCAGCTCAGCGACGACGAGGTCAAGCTCGTCCTCCAGGGGCTACGCGTAGACAGTTTCCGCGAGCGCGATGAGGGCGAGGTCCGGGGCTACGGCGAGTTACTCCAGACCATCTTCGACAACTACCGCGAGATCCCGGTCACCGAGAACTACATCAAGCAGCTCCATAAGATGCTGCTCGCCCACGTAGAGAAGGACGCCTGGCACCGCGGGGAGTACAAGAAGCAACCCAACCCGGTGGAGGCTCGTCACCCTGATGGGCGGGTAGAGGTGATCTTTGAGACCGCATCACCGTTCGATACGCCCCGCCTGATGGCGGAACTCATCGCGGCAACAACGCAGAGCCTCGACGGCGAGCATATCCATCCACTGGTCACCATTGCCCGCCTCGTCGTCGAGTTCCTCGCCATTCACCCGTTCCAGGATGGCAACGGACGGCTATCAAGGGCACTCACCGCGTTGCTGATGCTGCGCGCCGGCTACGAGTACGTCCCGTACGCATCCGTTGAGCGGATCATTGAAGACAACAAGACGGAGTACTATCACGCGCTGCGTATGTCGCAGACCGGAATGTCCGACGATCCCTCGGATTTCGGCGACTGGCTGCTGTTTTTTCTCCGGGCACTGCAAACACAAAAGCGGATTCTCGCCGGCAAACTCGAGGTCGAACGTTCAATCGTCCGCCTCAATGACATCCAGGTGCGTGCCCTGGAACTGGTCGAGAAGCATGGGCGCAGCACCAGCACGGACGTAGCCACCGCACTCTCGATCAGCACCCGGTCTGCGCGGTATCACCTCGGCATGCTTCTGGAACGGGGCCTCGTACAGGCGCACGGAGAGCGACGCGGACGCTACTACACACGAGGATTGGGCACCAACGAAGGGATGCTCAGGGATCCGCGATCGAAAAACGCGGCCATCCTGGCAGAAATCCTCGCACGTGGAGGGTCGGTTACACAGAAAGAACTGATCGAACTGGTCGACGCTGAGCGTGCCGACCGCCGGATCGTCGGCTCGCTGCACGGTCGCCGGCAGGCACACCTGCAACGCGATCACAAGACCGGGAGAAGCAGGCTCACGGCTCGCGGAAGAGAGGTGGCGGAGCAGTACGTCTTTGCCAGACGACTTTCCAAGGAGCCGGCCACCGAAACGACGTGACTCCTAGCTGAGTTCCTCGAACTCCGCGGTAAAGTGCCGCAAGAACGGCGGTTCGTTGGTCATCCGTAGTCCCGCGAGTTCCGACCGCTTCTCGAACACGGCGGCACAGGCCTCCACCACATAGTCGACGTGACTCTGGGTATACACCCGCCGCGGAATGGCGAGCCGTACCAGCTCCATGGCCGGCGGTTCATCGCCTCCGCCAAACATGACGCTGCCGATCTCGACAGCCCGGATGCCCGCTTCCCTGTACAGCGCGCAGACGAGCGCCTGCCCGGGGAATTGGTCCGGCGGGATGTGGGGACAGAGCACGCCGGCGTCGATGTAGATAGCGTGGCCGCCCGGAGGCTCGACGATCTGATAACCGAGCGCGAGTAGCCGTTCGCCGAGATACTCCGTGGACCGCAGGCGATACGCCAGGTAGTCCTCGTGCAGCACCTCCTCGAATCCCTGCGCCATCGCCTCGAGGTCGCGTCCGGCCAGGCCTCCATAGGTGACATACCCCTCGGTGAGGATGAGCAGCGCATCCGCACGCTGCACCAAATCCTCGTCCCGCAGAAGCAACACACCTCCGATATTGACGAGACCATCCTTCTTAGCGCTGATCGTCGCGCCATCGGCCAGATCGAACATCTCGCGCGCAATCTGTCTTGGCGTGCGGTCTTGCTGGCCGGCCTCGCGCAGCTTGATGAAGTACGCGTTCTCGGCAAACCGGCAGGCGTCGAGGAACAGCGGAATCCCGTGGCGGTCGCAGATGGCACGCACCGCCCGGATGTTCTCGAGACTCACGGGCTGCCCGCCCCCGGAGTTGTTGGTGACCGTCATCATGCAGAGTGGAATACGATCTACACCGACGGCATCGATCAGGGCCTCGAGCTTCGCCGTATCCAAGTTGCCCTTGAACGGGTGCCGCGTCGCCGGCTGCCGACCCTCGTCGATGACGAGATCGACCGCTTCGGCGCCTGTGTGCTCGATGTTGGCGCGTGTGGTGTCGAAGTGGTTGTTGTTCGGGATGACTTTCCCCAGGCCCCCTACTAACTCGAACAGTATCCGTTCCGCCGCACGTCCCTGATGCGTCGGCAGAATGTGCTCAAACCCTGTGATCTCCTCGAGACTCCGCTTGAAACGATAGAAGCTCTCCGCTCCAGCGTACGACTCGTCACCCTGCATGATGCCGGACCACTGGAGGCTGCTCATGGCCCCCGTGCCGCTATCGGTCAGGAGGTCGATCAGGACATCCTCTGCGTGAATGGCAAACGGATTGAAGGCGGCGGCACGCAAGACCTCCTCCCTGTGCGCCGGCGACGTCATGTGGATCGGCTCGACAACCTTGATCCGAAACGGCTCGATGATCGTCTTCATGTCAAGCACCCCGCTCCCTCGGTAACGTAGCCGTACAGACACGTTCTGCGAAGCCAGTGCCGCTTCGCGTATATTCCGGAATGACAGGGGTGCCCGCGCGAGGGTCGCGGGCTGAGAGCAAACCCTTTGAACCTGATCCGGCTCACACCGGCGGAGGGAGTCAGACATGACGACCCAGATGTACTACGCCCGTCAGGGCACGATCACCGACGCCATGACGTTCGTGGCGGAACGAGAGGGTCTGGAACCTGACCTCGTACGCAGCGAGGTCGCGTGCGGGCGTCTCATCGTCCCCGCCAACATCCTACATCTCGCGGGCGCCCTCGAACCGATGGCGATCGGCAAGGTCTCCGCGGTCAAGATCAACGCGAACATCGGCAACTCCGCTGTAGCGTCCGACATTACCGATGAGGTCGAGAAGCTCGAGTTCGCCATCAAGTTTGGTGCCGATACGGTCATGGATCTCTCGACCGGCGAGCAGATCGACGAAACCCGTAAGGCCATCATCGACGCCTCGACCGTCCCCATCGGTACGGTCCCCATCTACCAGGCCATCTTAGAGGTCGAAGAAGCACCCGATCTCACCGCACAGGGGCTGCTCGACAACGTGGAGCACCAGGCCAAGCAGGGCGTCGACTACATGACGCTCCACGCCGGTCTCCTGCTCGAGCATTTGCCCCTGGTATACGGTCGTGTGACGGGGATCGTCTCGCGTGGCGGGTCGCTCCTGGCGGTATGGATGATGGCACACCGCAAGCAGAATCCGCTGTACACGCACTACGACGAGCTACTGGAAATCTGCCGCGCCTACGACGTGACGATCTCACTCGGTGACGGGTTGCGGCCGGGCAGCATTCACGATGCCAGCGACAAGGCACAGTTCGCCGAACTCGAGACGCTCGGCGAGCTCACTACGCGGTCATGGAAACGGGACGTGCAGGTGATGATAGAGGGACCCGGCCACGTTCCCATGCAGCAGATCGAGATGAACGTCCGGAAACAGAAGGAGATATGTCACGAGGCGCCGTTCTACACGCTCGGCCCGCTGGTGACGGATATCGCGCCGGGATACGATCACATTACGAGCGCGATTGGCGCCGCCATGATCGGATGGTACGGCGCGGACATGCTCTGCTACGTGACGCCAAAAGAGCATCTCGGTCTTCCCAACCGCGACGACGTGCGCGAAGGGGTCATTGCCTACAAGATCGCGGCACACGCCGCGGACATTGCCCGTGGCCGGCGCGGCACGACGGATCGGGACGACGCGCTGAGCCGCGCACGGTACGCGTTTGACTGGAACGAGCAGTTCCGGCTCTCACTCGATCCCGATCGCGCGCGCGAGTATCACGACGAGTCTCTGCCCGCCGACTATTTCAAGAGCGCGGAGTTCTGCGCCATGTGCGGGCCGAAGTTCTGCTCTATGCATCACTCGCGCACGATCGACGAGATGATCGAGGAACTGGCGAAGGAGCAGGACGTCGTGGTATCCTAGCGCAGCCCTCTCAGCGAGCGTTTCATGGTCCCGATCTCCTCCCTGTGGCTCGCCATCGTCCTGTCATCGGTACTGGTCTTAGTGGTGAGCTTCGTCGTCTGGACGATGATGCCGTACCACAAGTCCGATTACAAACCCCTGCCCAACGAAGACGCGGCCCGCAAGGCGCTCATCTACGGATCGCTGACCGCGGGCATCTTTGGTTGGCTGTGGCCGGCGTAAGGCCGTGAAGCGTCTGCTGCTCCTCAGCAACTCGACCAATCCCGGCCAGCCCTTCCTCGAGCATGCGTTACCACACCTGGGCGCGTTTCTTGGCGAGCCGACGCAGATCGCCTTCGTGCCGTTCGCGGCGGTGCGATTTTCCTACGATGAGTTCACCGCGAAGGTGGCTGCGCGGTTCGGCGAGCTGGGACACACGGTACGATCCGTCCACGATGCGCGCGATCCAGCCGGCATGCTTCGCGACGCCGGCGCAATCGCCGTTGGTGGCGGGAACACATTCCATCTGCTGCGGGCGCTGGCCGAGCGGTCTCTGCTTGGTCCCATTCGCGAGAGTGTGGCAGGCGGGACACCGTACATCGGGTGGAGCGCAGGCTCCAACGTAGCCTGTCCGACCATCCGTACCACCAACGACATGCCGATCGTCGAGCCGTCCTCATTCGTTGCGCTTGGGCTGATTCCGTTTCAGATCAACCCGCACTTCACCGACGCCGGGGTTCCCGGGCATGGCGGCGAGACCCGGACCGAGCGTCTGCTCGAGTTTGTCGCGGCGAATCCTACTGCTCGTGTGCTGGCGCTTCCGGAAGGGACGATGCTGCGCGTAGAAGACGGCACGCTCACGCTCATAGGCGACCGACCTGCGAAGATCTTTGCGCAAAACGCCGCGCCTGCCGAAATAGCACCAGGCGGCTCGCTTCAGGGACTCGTGGCGTAACGGCGGCGCGGTCGCCACCTGAGGCGCTCCAGTGCCACGCGGCCCGAGGCGTCGAACGTCACACCTTCATCTTCCAGCAGTGTACGCTGGATCGTTTCACAATCACGCTCGGTCCGGGTACTCACACGGCCGCGCGCATTGATGACCCGGTGCCACGGAATGCGGTCGTCGGTGAGCGCGTTGAGGGCATATCCCACGAGACGTGGCTGTCGCGAGAACCCGGCGAGTTCGGCGACCTGGCCGTATGTGGCGACGCGGCCTCGTGGGATCCGCTTCACAACCGCGTAGATACGTGCGTGCGTACCGCGCACCTCAAATGAGTTCTGCGTCCGTCACGATCTCGACGAGTGCCGGCCCGTCGTGCGCCAACGCCTTCTCGATCGCCTCCCGCACATCGGCTCTCTGCTCGACGCGTTGCCCAAAGGCGCCGCACAGCCGCGCGTAGCGGGCAAAGTTGGGATTGTGCAGCGACGTCTGCCACACCTCCCATTCGCCCGCACGCTGTTCCTTCGAGATCTTCCCGAGTTCGCTGTTGTTGAGCAGGATGTGCGTGATGTTCATCCCGTACTTCACGGCGGTGGTCAGTTCGGCCATGTACTGGCCGAACCCACCGTCCCCGGTGACCGCGATGATCGTTCGATCGGGTGCTGCGGCCCACGCGCCCATCGCCGCCGGGAAGCCGAACCCAATCGACCCCAGATACCCCGACATCAGCACGGATTGGCGCTTGCATTCGAAGTAGCGGCCAAACGAGTACGTGTTGTTGCCCACGTCCACCGCAATGACGGCGTCCTCCGGAGCAACGTCTGTCAGTGCGGCAAAGATCGACGCCGAGTTCACGCCGCGGCCACGATCGTCGAGGAGGCGCTTCGCCTTTTCGGTACGCCAGATCTCCCACCGTTTCGCAACCTCCGGTCGCTGGTCTTGCGTCGCCGGCGTACCCACGGCGTCGAGCATGAGACGAGCCGTGACACCAATCTCCCCCAGTACGGGAACAGCAACCGGATGGAATTTGCCGTGGGCCATGGGATCGAAATCGACCTGAACTATCGGCTTCTTTGGCGTGATGCCCGTATGATTGGAGAACGACGCCCCGAACACGACGAGCACGTCCGACTCGTTCATGAACCAACTCGCGATCGGTGTTCCGCTGCGACCGAGCACACCACATCCCAGCGGATGCCCGTCGGAGATCAAGCCCTTTCCCTTGAAGGTCGTGAGAACCGGCGCGTTCAGCCGCTCGGCAAGCTCGATGATAGGAGGCATGTTGAAGCGTGCGCCATGGCCCACGATGAACACTGGGCGCTTGGCGCCCTTGAGGAGGTCGACCGCTTCAGCGAGCGCCGCCTGAGGCGGCGCAATTTCCTGGCTCGGCATGCGGCCTCGAGGGGACGATGGCTTCTTGCCTTCAGCCGGGATCGTCTGCACTTCGTTCGGGAAGATCAACGCCGCCACATCACGCTGGAGGGTGGCGTGTTTCAGCGCGAGCGTCATGAGTTCGGCGTGGCGACTAGTGGGCAGGACCGTCTGCTTCCACGCCGCCACGGCCTCGAATGCCGAATTGAGATCGACCTCCTGAAAAGCCCCGGGACCGAGTACTTGTGTATCGACCTGGCCCGGCAGCGCGAGGATAGGCGCGCGATCGACCTTTGCGTCCCAGAGGCCCGTGAGCATGTTCGTCGCGCCCGGGCCGGCAATTGAGAAACATGCGGCGGGCTTGCCCGTCAGCTTTGCATACGCCGACGCGGCAAACGCGGCCGCGCCTTCATGGCGAACACCAATGTAGGTGAGTCTGCCCTGTTGCTCTTGCCGGCGGAACGCGTCTGCCAGCCCCAGGTTGGAGTGTCCGACCATACCGAACACGTGGGTGACACCCCAGTTGACCATCGTCTCTACCATTACGTCGGCGACCGTGCGCACGTGCGGCGGCTCCGGTTCAAGCCCGAGGTAGATGCCGTCGTCCCGTATCTCGACGGGATACGTCGGAATCCCGTCGCCGAAGCTGCCCGGTGACTTACCTGTGCAGGGATGAAAATCCCACCCGTGCCACGGGCAGCGGAGCCACCCGTTCTCGATGGACCCCTCACCCAGTGGCCCACCCTGATGCGGACACCGATTGTCGAGTGCCGCGTACTCGCCCTCGAAGTGCGTCAGAGCGAACTGGCGGTGGGCCGCCGTCACCGTCATGACGCGCCCCTCCGGAAGCTCCTCGACGTCGGCCACGCGATGCCAGGTCAGTTCACGTGTCTGCGACTCGGCCATGTCTCGCTATCTCCTCGTCTGCGGTGTTTCACTTCTCTCCGACCCCGCCGTAAGACACGCCCGACAGGGAGGCCATGTCGCGATCCCACGTCGTGAGGTCGCCGCGCGAGAACTGATTCAGGTGTGAGTGACCGCATGCGCGTGCCAGGATCTTCATCAGGTCCGCGGCCGCGCCCAGAAATCGCGCGAGCCGCTCGGCCGCTGGCTGCGCCGGGAGGCGTGCCCGGAGATGCGGCTTTTGTGTGGCGATCCCAACGGGGCAGTTGTTGGTGTGACACGCCCGCATGGCGATACAGCCTATCGCCTGCATGGCCGCGTTGGAGACGGCGATACCGTCGGCCCCAAGCGCTAGCGCCTTGGCAAAATCGGCCGGCGTCCGCAGCCCGCCGGTGATGATCAGCGTGACGTCGCCGGCCCCACATCCGTCCAGGTGGCGCCGCGCGCGCGCGAGGGCCGGGATCGTCGGCACCGAGATGTTCTCGCGAAAGATCAACGGCGCTGCTCCCGTTCCACCGCCCCGCCCATCCAAAATGATGTAATCGACCCCAATCTCCAACGCGGTATCGATATCGCGCTCGATATGCTGTGCCGAGAGCTTGAACCCCACGGGTATTCCACCCGTTTGCGCGCGCACCTCCTCCGCAAAGTCACGGTAGTCAGCGGGGTGCGTCCAGTCGGGAAACCGCGCCGGTGACACCGCGGGTTCCCCCTCGGGGAGGTTCCGGACCTCTGCGATCTTGCCTGTCACCTTTGGACCGGGAAGGTGGCCACCCGTGCCCGTCTTTGCGGCCTGTCCTCCCTTGAAGTGAAAGGCCTGCACGCGCTTCACCTTGTCCCACGAGAACCCGAAGCGTGCCGACGCCAACTCGTAGAAATACCGGCTGTTTGCCGCCTGCTCTTCGGGCAACATCCCGCCCTCTCCCGAGGCAATGCCGGTACCCGCCAACTCGGCACCGTGCGCGAGTGCGACCTTGGCCTCTTGCGAAAGAGCGCCAAAGCTCATGTCGGATACGAAGATCGGTATCTCCAACCGCAACGGCTGTGGCGCCTTGGGACCAATAACTAGATCGGTGCCGACCTCCGTGCCGTCGAGGAGCGGGAGTGTGTGCAATTGGGCAGTGACGAACTGGATGCCATCCCAACTCGGGAGTTCGCGTTCCGGTACCCCCATCGCGGCAACGGGTCCATGTTCACCACCCAGTCCACGAGACGCTAGTTGCTGGATGTAGCCGGTATGGGGTTCGTCGGGCGTGCCGTGCGGGTCCTGATATGATCCCTGATAGGCATCCCGGTCATACGGCTGCGGGTATTCCGTGGCCCACGCCGCGACCTCGTCTTCATCAACCCAAACTGCTTCATCCTCCACCCAGCTCGTGAACTTCTGCAGGCGTTCGGTATTGTTGTACGCACTTACACCGGTACTGATTCGGTAGTCCCACTGATGAACACCACAGATAAGGTTCTCACCGCGCACAAACCCGTCGCACAGGAGTGCGCCCCGATGCAGACACCGGCCGTAGAGCACGGAAACGTCGTCACCCTGTCGGACGACGACGAGATCCACATCCGCAACGAGCGCGTGGGTCGGCACACGTTCCTGCAGCGTGTTCCAGCCGGCAATCTTGACGCGCTTCATGTTCTCCCCTTGCCACTCAACCGTTATAGATCAGCCCACCACCCGTCCCATACGCTTCCAGAACGGCTGCTGCTTCCGCGCGCAGGACACCGTGTACCGCGGTAATGCCGCGCGCCTCGAGATAGCGGTACGACTCCGGGAAGACCGGCCCCTCATCGAACCCGATCCGATTGGCGTCTTCGCGCGTGGCTCCGCACACGACCCGGGTCACCCCGCTCCAAAGGATGGCTCCTAGACACATGGCGCACGGATTGCATGAGGTCACCAACTCGTGCGCCGGGCAGCCTTCCGCTTGGAGCGTGTATGCTCCTACGGCCTGTTCGGCCAACATCAGCGCGAGAACCTCCGCGTGCATCAAGGAGTTCCGAGCTCGCACCACGCCGTTCACTCCCGCTGCCACAACACGGTTCGTGTCCGTGCGAACGACCACGGCCCCGAAAGGCCCACCCGCCTCTTGCTCGACGTTGCGCGCCGAAAGGGAGATCGCCAATTGCATCTTGTCCGCGTCAGTCTCATACGCGTGATTCCAGTCCACCATCGTGCCGACCCATTCCGGCACACCAACCCGAATCTCGTGGTGCGGTGACACTCAGTGCTGTTCGGTCATGATGTAGGCCCGCGTGATCACGGGAGGCTCGGTTGGGAAATGCGGGTACGTGCGGCGGCGTACGGTGGGGACACGGGCAATGGAGTCCATCACGCTCAATCCCTCGATCACCCGACCGAACACCGCATACCCCCAGCCCGTGGCGGTGGACGCCGTGTAATCGAGTTTGGCGTTGTCGACGAGGTTGAAGAAGAACTGACTCGTTGCACTATGCGGATCACCTCCGCGCGCCATCGCCACCGTGCCGCGCAGGTTGTGCAGGCCGTTGGCCGCCTCGTTCTCGATCGGGAACACCGGACTGATGCGCTTGCGCCCTTCGGTATCCACCTCGCCCACCTGGGCGACGAACCCAGACTCGATGCGATGAAACACGACGCCATCATAGAAGCCCGACCGGACGTGCAGCAGGAAGTTCTCAACCGATACGGGCGCGCGCTCGTTGTCCAGCTCGATTACGATCCGGCCGAGCGTCGTCTCCATGACAACCGTGTCCGCCGCGACCACATCGACGGCGAGTTCATCCGAACCAGATTCCTCGCCCGTGCACGCCACGACGACCGCAAGGGCGGTGAACCAGTATCTGTGATCACGTCTCATCGGTTCTCCAGCGATTCGCTGCGCTCACGCACGTCTTCCGAGGTAAGTCCATAGAGCGGTGGGGTGGCCACCCCGATCATGCCGAGCATCAGGTAGATCTGTCCCCGATGGTGCACTTCGTGCTCCACCATGGCGCGAAGCCACTTCCAGGCCGCCATGCGCGCCCCCGCCGGTGTGGCGATCTCCGCATCGAGCCCATCGTCACCCATGTCGCCGATAATCTCCACGGAGTCGGCGTGCATCTTGTCGAAGTACTCCAGCACCACCTCGTAGCCGTCCGCCAGAGCGCGACCATGCCCAGGGTAGCGGCTCGCGCGGCCGGCGACGTTCTCCGCAAACATCCATCGTTCCAGCGCGGCCAGATGGCGCACAGTGTCACCCAAGGTGAAGGCGCCGGCGCGGTGTGTCCACTCGAGCTTATCAGGAGGTATGCACGTGACTACCCGGCGTGTCCGGCTGCGAATCCGTTCGTAGTATGTCAGAAAACGCTCGACCGAACGAATCTCCATCAGACGCCTCCGGCTGGCACCGCGTCGTTCTGGGTATGTACAGCGTAGAGGTGGGAGCGAACCTTGGCGTCAGATAGCTGCTGGGCGTCGCGCACGGGGAATCTCGTGACGGTTCAGTCCAGCGACTCGAGGAACTCCTTCACGACTCGCGTCACGTTGACGGGTTGCTCCATAGGCGCGAGATGACCGGCGTCCGGCATCACCGAGAACTGCGCATGGGGAATGGCCTCGGCCATCGTCCGAGCCTCTGCTGCCGGCACGATCTGATCGTCGCTCCCCGCCATCACCAGGGTGGGCACGTCGATCCCGGACAGGGTCGGCGTGGAATCGGGTCGGTCGCGCACCGCGGTAAGCGCGCCGGCCACTCCGTCGGCCACCTGATTTGTGATCATGTTGCGCACGTGCTCGACGACGTCCGGCATGGTTTGCCGGGTCGCGGGAGCCAGCAGCTTGGGCAGCATCTCCGCCGCGAGAAACGTCGGGCCGTCGCGTCGCACCCGTGCAAGGGTCGCGTCACGCTTCGCCCGGCCCTCCGGGTCGTCTGGGGTGGCGCGCGTGTTCATGAGTATCAAGGCCCGGACGCGATTGCTGTAACGGCGCACCATGTCGAACGCGACATACCCGCCCATCGAAATCCCACACACGACCGCTCGCTCTATATGCAGCGTGTCCAGCAACGCAATCAGATCGTCCGCGTATACGCCGATCGAGTACCCTTCTTCCGGTACTTCCGTCAGACCGAACCCGCGCAAGTCCACGGCAATCCGCCGCCATCCGGTGAGTTTCCCCGACACCTGTCGCCACATCGTCCGGTCGAGTGGGAATCCATGCACGAGAAGCACCGCGACACCATCGCCGGACACATCGACAGCCGTGGCGAGTCCGTTGACCGAAAGGTGTTGCGTGACACCCGTCCGCCGGGAAGGCCTGCCGCCAAAGAGTGCGGTGATCTCTTCGGGCACGGCTCGTGGTTTCCCGTCGCTGTCGACGCAGACGAAGACCAACTCCGCCTCGGCCGCGGGCCGGGAGCCATTCTCCTTGCGAGCCGACTGGCGGAGCGTGAAACTAGTCTGCCCCTTCTGAGCCCACTCGATCGAGAAGTGCAGCCGGTCCCCGGGAAACACCTGCTCGTAGTACTCAATGGTCGTCTTTCGCACGACCGGTTGCACGTGGTTCCGTGCGAACACTTCCATGCCCGGACCTCGGGCAACCGCGTCCCACCGGGCGCGTTCGAAGAGTGCGAGAAAGCTCGCCTGATTCAGGTGGCCGAAGGCGTCGCAGTCGTCCGGGTAGACCGTAAACGCGGTGGATGGAGTTTCAGTCACGGCATGAAAGGTAGCCGACGGTCGTCGTCCCGTCTCCCTTGGCAGACCGGGGGACATCTGGCGATGATTCCGGCCAGCATGCCCACTCGATCTTCGTCCGCCGACCACCCGGCCATCGTCACGGACAGGGACGCCCTCGTGGCCCTGGTGAACCGGCTCAAACGCAAGCAGCGCATAGCCTTAGATACCGAGGCCGCGTCGTTTCACCGCTACGTTGACCGGGTCTATCTGGTGCAGGTCAGCTCGGATGACGAGACCGCGCTCATCGATCCCCTCGCGTTCGACGACCTGAGTCCGCTTGGGGATCTCCTGGCCGATCCCAAACTGGAGACGATCTTCCACGATGCGGACTACGACCTGCGGATCCTGCATCGCGACTACGGGTTCAGTGCCCGGCGCGTGTGGGACACGCGTATCGCGGCCCAGTTCGTGGACGAGCCGGGTGTCGGCTTGGGACCGTTGCTCGAGCGTCACTTCGGCATCACGCTGAGCAAGAAGCTGCAGCGTGCGGACTGGTCCCGCCGGCCACTGACACCGGCGATGATCGCGTACGCAGCCGCCGACACCGCTCACCTCCCGGCGTTGCGTGATCATCTGGAGCGCGAGCTGCGCACGCGGAAGCGACTGCCTTGGGCGGAAGAGGAGTTTGGGCGGCTCGAAGCGGTCCAGTGGACCCCACCATCCGAAACTCAGCAGTTTCTCCGGATCAAAGGAGCAAAGGCGCTCCCGGGGCATCAACTGGCGATAGTGCGATCGATCTGGGAATGGCGAGAGCGCACAGCCGCCGCGATGGACCGAGCGCCGTTCCGCATCCTGGCAAATCAGTTGATCGTGGCGACTGCGCGTACGGCCCCGACCAAACCCGGTGCGCTACGTCGCGTGGACGGGTTTCCCGAGAGTGTGGCCAAGCGCCACGGACGCGAAATCGTGGAGGCGGTGCTGGAGGGGAAGGCGACCCCGGAAAAAGACTGGCCTCGTGTGGAGCGGCGGCGTCGGGCAAAACCCGATCCCGCCGCCGACCGGCGATACCAGCGACTGCGGGAACTCCGCGCTATGAGGTCAGGCGAGACGGGACTGGAACCCGGCCTCATGTGCCCCAACGGAACGCTGCTGGCGATCGCGCGCGTCGGCCCCACCGGCGCAGCCGATCTCGACGGCATCAGCGAACTCCGCCGTTGGCAACGGGAGGTGCTCACGGACGCCGCGATCCTCCAGGCGGCGGGAGACGGGAAGGACTAGAGCCCCAGAAACGCTCGCACCCGCGGATCGATGCGATCGGGCGTCCAGTACGGTTCCCAGACTATCTCAATCTTCACGTCCGTCACGCCGTCGAGCGCACGGATAGCCTGCTCCACGTCGGCGAGGATCTCCGGCCCCGCCGGGCAGCCCGGCGAGGTCAGCGTCATCTTCACATCGACGACCTCCTGCTCAACTTCCACGTCGTACACGAGGCCGAGGTCGATGATGTTCAAGTTGAGCTCGGGATCCTGGACACCACGAAGGCTCTTCCGAACGATCTCTTCAGTCAGGTCCGCCATAGCCCCTCTTTCCCGCGTTGCGGGGTCAGGAGTCACCCTCGAAGCTAGTGGGAGCGGGTCCCTGCCGGCTACCCCGAAGAGTGCTGCGTTCGCTGCGGTAAGTGTCCAGAACCCCGTTCGGGCTGACGGCTAGCGACATCCGGTCTCGCGCCGGCACGCGCTCCACAGGCCGACCGCCGCATCGGCCACTTCACCCCGTACACGCTTGAGCCCGGAGATCGACCGTCGCGTGCGCGGGGCGTAGACGCGGTTCGTCAACACGATCACCAAGAGATCCCGTTCCGGATCGAGCCACATCGACGTACCGGTGTAACCCGTGTGACCGTAAGACGCGGGCGAGAAGAGAGTGCCCGCATTATCGGCGCTCGTGGTGTCTCGCATTTCCCACCCGAGCGCCCGATTGCCCGGCCCGCGCCTCGTGAACAGCGCCACGGTCCCGGTCCGAACCACTTGTTCTCCGCTCGCGCTGCGACCCTGTCGCAACATGAACTGCGCGAAGCGCGCGAGATCCCTGCCCGTGGAGTAGAGCCCCGCATGCCCCGATACCCCACCCAAGCGGACGGCATTCTGATCGTGGATCTCCCCAGCGATCGGGTGACCGCGCCACAGCCCGACCGGGACCGTGCGAGCGAGCGCGCTGCGTGGCGGGCGGAACCGCGTTTCCGTCATCCCGAGGGGTTCGAAGACGGCATGGGTCGCGAACCGATCGAGTGGCTCGCCCGCCATCGCCTCTACGGTCCACCCGAGCAACATGCCGTTCAAGTCACTGTACACAACGCGCGCGCCGGGCTCCCACCGCAGCGCTTCCACCTCGACCAGCCGCCGCGCTTCCTCCGCATCCGACGCCAGCGTGTTGAGCGGCAGGAACGCACGCAGGCCCGAGCGATGTTCCAGCAGATGACGTACGGTCACACGGTCCTTCCCCTCACCCACGAAACCGGTCACGTAATCCGACACCGGGCGACGAAGTGCAATACGGCCCCGATCGGCGAGCACCATCACCGACGCGGTCGTCGCAACGACTTTCGTGAGTGATGCCAGATCGAAGAGCGTGCTGCCCGGGTCGGGAACGGTGCTGAGGGTGTCCCAGGTGAAGTGTCCGTATCCTCGGGCAAAAAGCACCGAATCGCTCGTGCCGACGACCACGACCGCAGCGGGGTAGATCCCCTCGGCAATCCCGCGGTTGACGGCCCGGTCGATGTCGTGGCCTACACCCTGGACGGTAAGCAGCGCTACGATCAGCCCGGTCATGTGTCTATGTTACCGAACATGCGGCGTCACGTGCCACCCGGAGTCTCGACGATGGTTCGCACAGCACACTGGATTCTTCTCACGCTGCTGGTCTTGCAGGGATGTGCTCCCCGGCGCCCGCCCCGACCGCAAACCGTCCGCGTTCGCAGTCCGATCGATACGCTGGCGCTCCGCGCCCACACTTACTTCCTCGCGAGCGACTTGCTCCTTGGACGTGGCACCGGAACACCGGGCGCGGAAGCGGCAGCACTGTATATCATCAGTGCATGTCGACGCCAGGGACTCGAGCCGGTCGGCGGGCGGTACGCGCACCCAGTGTCTCTCGACCTCGTGCACATCCGCACCGCACAGAGTTCGGTCATCGTGGTCGGCCCAGGCTCCACTGAAGAGGCGTTCCCGGTCGGGGAAGAAGCCGTGTTCGCCGCCGGCTCGCGGACCGTGTTGCGGAGCTTCGCGGGTCCCGTAGTGTGGGTGGGATCGGGTGGCGAGATCACCGGGTCTCCCGACGAAATCCCGTCGTTGCGCGGCGCCATTGCCCTAACTGCCGGTACCATTCGGCCGCGCGCCGCCCAAATCCTGCGAGACCGCGGAGCCGTGGGTGTCATCTACCTGATCGACGACGCCGAGACATTCCGGTTGTACGTCGCGAGCCGCGGGCCCGAGTTGATGGCGTTGTCCGACACGTTGGTCGCATCGTCCTTTCTTGCGCCCATTCCAAGTCTGATCGTAGGCCCGACCGCTGCACGCGCACTTCTCTTGGCCGCGCATGCCGGGAGAGAAGCGCGGGTCCACGTCGAGGCCGACCGTCGCCCCATCCGATCGGACAACATCACGTGTGCGCTGCGCGGAACGGATTCGGGGCTGCGCGACACCGCCATCGCGTTCACAGCCCACTACGATCACCTCGGCGTGAGTGTTCCGGACGCGGCCGGCGACTCGATCTATAACGGGTTCTCTGACAACGCCGTGGGAGTCGCGATGCTCCTCGCGATCGCCGAGGCCGCGCAGCGAGAGCCGCCGGGTGGGTTTCGACACACGCTGCTCTTTCTCTTCTTCACCGGGGAAGAACGGGGACTCCTCGGGTCCGACTACTTCGTCGCCAACGCGCCGTTTCCCCTCAACCGCATCCGCGCCGTGATCAACCTCGACGCGGGCGCACCGCCCGCGCGTCCTTGGAACTGGCGCATCGCCGGCGGTCAAGCGAACGCGTTGGGGTTGTTAGCCATGGACGTCGCGGCCAGTCGCGGGTGGTCGGCGACTACCTCCCCCGCCACTCCCAATTCGGATTACTTCCCCTTCGCACGGGTCGGCGTGCCGGCTGTCTTCATCATTCCCGGTTCTGCGCCGTACGAGGGGCTTTCCGCCGACAGCTCGGCCGCCCTGCGCCGCCGTTGGGACCGCTACCACCAACCCGGCGACGCGTGGCACGAGGACTTCCCCTACGCCGGTGTGCAGCGTTACGCCGAGTTTGCGTATCTGTTGGCGAGGGCGATTGACAGATAGACGCACAGACGCACAGACGCTCAGGTGCTCAGGTGCTCAGACATGTGGCAATTGTGAGCTTCCATCTCCCACCCTGAGCACCTGAGCGTCTATCTGTTCCCCAGTTTCAGCGAGCCCGGCGGTACTGAGTACAGCAACCGCGCCGTGTGGCGGTCGCGTTGCGTGATGTCGTGCACTTCGGTGGAGGGGAACATCACGTCGTCGGGGTCGTCTGAGTGGCCGAGTCCCAGCAGATGGCCAATTTCGTGGAGTGCTACCGTACCGACGGCCTCATCGGTGAGTTCGATGCCACTCGATGTATGTGTGGCGAGCGTGAGCTGCGCGCGCACGATCCACCCACCGTGCTGCCAGGTGACGTCTGCTTGGCCCGCCCGCCGGATATCGAATCGATCGATCCACGACACGGTCACCTCGGCGGACGCCGAGTCGCTGACGAAGGCGAACCGCACCGGAATGGCACCGACACGTTCCCACCGGACGAACGCCGCGCGCGCCGCGTCGCGTAGGTCCCGGGAATAGCCGGGCACCCGTCCGTCGGGCAGGTAGACCGCGATGGGCCGGGCCATTCGTTCGGGCCAGCGGCGCAGGATCGAATCGCCATCGGCCAGCATCTGGGGCAAGTACGTTCCGGGACCCGCTATGTGCCGGAGCACAGCCTGCCGCACCGCCCCCGCGGAATCCGCGTTGAGTGCCCCGCCAAGCGTCTGCGCATCGTCTGGCACCTCTCCCTCACGGCCCCTACCGAGGCGCCCGCGGGCCAGATCGACCAGCAACCAAGCCGTGGCGACGATCAACACGATCCTCAGGCCGGCGAGCAATACGCGCATATGCACAATATGCCCGCCGGTCCACTGGCAACGCCATAACGGCATGCTGGCGGAGCACCCCCGAGCCGTCTATCATTCGGCCCCGTCGTGGCTTAGCTGCCGACCCCAGGACGGTTACCCCGTCCCAGTCCCTGCGGAGGTCGTTGAGTGATCGCGTTGCCCGCGCGCGCCATCATCAGGTTTCGGGTCCTCGTCATCGTCTTCTGGCTCGCCGTCGCCGCGTTCGCCATTCCGCGGGCGTCACGCGTACACGAGGTCCTGAACGTCGAAGGTCGGTCGGTGGAGACTACGGAGTCGGACGTCGCCACCAGCCTCATTCGGCGCACGTTCCGGCAGCCGTTCACCCACTTCTTTGCCGTCACCGTCCAGGGACCGGTACCGCTCGAGGATCCGGCGTTCCAGAACGTGCTCAGGGTGTTGACCGGAGCCGCCGAGCGGGAGCCGTTTATTAGCGCGGTCGTCTCCGCGCTGACCACGGATGACTCCACGTTCGCGAGCCCTGACCGACACAGCACGTTCTTTGTCGCCGCTGTCGCAAACGCCCACGCCGACAGCTCTACGGACCTCGTGCCCAGGTTCCGCGAGGCCATTCACGGCGCGGCCGCCCGGCTCCCCAACCGAGACGACTACACGGTGGCAGTCACGGGACAACCCGCGCTCGACTACGATATCCGTACGGTGAGCAAGGAGGATGCGGACTGGGCCGAGGCCCGGGCGCTTCCGCTCGCGGCAATCGTGTTGGTCGTCGCGTTCGGCGCACTGGTCGCCGCCGTCCTTCCAATCGTTGTGGGGGTGTTCGCGATCACATGTTCGCTCGCATTGGTACATGTCGCCGCCAGCGTTCACCCCATGTCGGTGTTTGTCCTGAACATCCTGACGATGATCGGACTCGGCGTGGGTATCGACTATTCCCTGCTCATCGTTACGCGGTTCCGGGAAGAGTTGAACCGCGGGCTGCGGCGCAGCGACGCCGCCATCCGGACGGTGCAGACAGCGGGGAGCGCGGTCGTGACGAGCGGGCTCACGGTCGTGGTCGGGTTCGCGGCGCTCTTCATCACGCCACTGATGGAGACGCGATCCGTCGCAATTGGCGGGGTGATAGTCGTGAGCGTGGCGGTCCTCCTCTCGGTCACCCTGCTACCCTGCGTGCTTGCCTTTCTCGGTCGCGCTATCGACATCCCTCGTGGGCTGGCGCGCAAGCTCGCGTGGTATCACGCCCCCACCGGATGGGAGCGATGGGCACGGTGGCTAGGAAGCCACCCGTGGAGGGCCCTCGTGATTGGGCTCGTCGTGGGTATCACCATCACCTGGCCCATCACGCACATCGAGATCGGTCTCCCGCGCTCCGGGTGGTTCCCTGCCAATACCGAGTCGACGGCCGGCGTCGATGCTCTCGAGGAGATCGGCGCGAGTGGGGCACTCCTCCCCATCAGGATTCTGGTAAGGGCTCCCGAGGGCCGGAAGATCGTTGGCTCGCGGTACCTGAGCGGTCTGCGGCGGCTCGCCGATTCCATCAGCCGGGATCCGCGCGTGAAACAGGTGCGTGGGGCCGTGATGCTGCAACCGCGGCTGTCGACGCTGCAGTACTCGATGCTGTACAGCAACATCCCACGAGCACGCGAGCGGTACCCCGATCTTCTAGCAACGTATCTCTCCGAGGACGCCAGCGTCACGCGAATCGATGTGTTCCTCACCGATAGCACCTCTCTCACGGGCTCCATGGATCTCGTGCGCGATATCCGCACGATACGCGACACCGGTGTCCGCGGACTCGATTCGGTTGAGATTCTCGTGGGAGGTTTCCAGGCGGCGAGCGTCGATCTCCAGCATCAGATGCTCGCGCGCTTCCCGCTTCTCATTGCCGTCGTTCTCGTGGTCACCGCCGTTGCCCTCTTCATCGCTTTCCAATCGGTCCTCGTACCGATCAAAGCTGTACTCATGAACCTGCTGTCGGTGGGCGGCGCGTTCGGGCTCATAGTGCTCGTTTTCCAATTCGGCGTCGGCGTGGAGTTGTTCGGACTCAGCGAGCCAACGGGGGCCATCTACGTCGTGGTACCCGTTTTCGTTTTTGCCGTCGTCTTTGGCCTGAGTATGGACTACGAGGTCTTCCTACTCGCGCGCATCAAGGAGGCATTCGACCGTTCGGGTCGAAACAGTCAGGCGACCATGGAGGGATTGAGCGCGACGGCATCGGTAATCACGAGTGCCGCGGCCATCATGATCATCGTGTTCGGGACATTCAGTTTTTCGCGTGTGCTTGCGGTGCAGCTCACAGGCTTCGGATTGGCCGTGGCGGTGTTCCTCGATGCGACCCTGATCCGGATGGTGCTCGTACCGTCGTTCATGCACATAGCCGGACGTTGGAACTGGTGGCCCGGCGTCAAACCAAAGCCGGTGTCGTCGGGCTCACCCGGGGACGGTTCCGCGAACTAGTTGGCGCGGCGCGTGCGTGCGGTTGTCCTGCCTGCGACCGGCCATCCGACCGGTTCCACGCGGCTGCGCGCCCAGAGTGCAACGATCTCTCCCGCACCACCGCCGCCGGTCTTCCAGGTCACGAAGACCGTCCCTGCGTTGCCAACTACCAGCCCCTCGGCCGAGCCACCGCCCGCTACGCTCCGCCACACCAGGTTGCCGGTCACTTGTTGCACACCACACACCTCCCGCGCGGCCCCGCTCAGACACGGCACCACCATCGTCCCATCGAGCAGGAGTACGGGCCCGCCCACGCCACCCGTCGTCGCTCCGTACCCGAGGGAATCGGCTGCCCACTGTGTGGTACCGCCCGGCAGGTAGGAGACGAGCCCCGCTTCGGATTGGACGAAAATGTTGCCTGCACCATCGATGACCGGTGAAGACGCCTGCGCATCGACGGCAGCACCGGGAAGGTCGGCCATGAAGGCGCGGCTCCATACCACCGCGCCTGCCGTATCGTATACGGTCACGCCGCCTTCGTGTCCAACCACGATCCGGTTCCCGGCAATTGCGGGGCTGGCGTAGCGCGACCATCCCGGCATGGACACCCTCCAGCGGACCGTACCGTCGGCGGCCACTCGCGTGAGCCAACTGGAGTCGGCAGGGGCACGCCACGGAACGTAGATGTCACCGTTGGCCGCTATGGCGGGCGCTGATGCCTGGGCCAGCGCTTCGCTCCGCAACGTATCCCGCCACGTCTCCGCGCCGGCCGATGAGATACTGCTCAACACCACAACATCTGCGGGCTGACCGGTCTCGTGCAACACGATGACGCTGCCGTCCGTCGCAAGCGCGACACCGGACGCAGCATCGCCAACGGGAAGCGACCAGTCCGCGGTACCGGAGGTGTCCGTACGGGATGTACACGCGTCGCCTGTCGTCACGACCTTGCCGGCGGGCAGTGTCGGTCCCAGGGAGCCGTTGCACACAGCGAACGTGAATTGCTGCTCACCCAAGGGTGAGAACGCGCTCGCCGTACCGGACCCGTGCATGACGACTACGCTGCTGTCGCCGGCAACTGCGGGAAGGAGTGCCGGCACGCCCGTGAGGGCGACTCGCCAACGCACGAGTCCGTCATTGACCACAGTGACCAGCACGCTGTCGCGAAAGTCTTCATTGATGAGCGCGATCACCCACGCGACGCCGGTGTCCTTGGCCGACACACTGCCCGAGAGATCAGCCAAAACCACTACAGCCAGCTTCGACGTATCGGAGATTCCCCAACTGATTGTCAGTGGAGCACCCGGTCCGAACGCATACTGCGCCACCGCACGCACGACGATCGCGTCGTCAGAGAAGATCGTGGTATCGGCGGTCTCGATCTCGGCCGAAAGCGTGTTCGTGAGACCGCCGAACGGTTCCCCCCTGCACGCCGATACAGCCACGACGCCTGCTAGAAGTGTCAGCCAGCTCTTGGACATCGTCATCCTCAAGTGGGTGGGACCCCGTTGCCCCGCGCTACCCGCGGAGCAGACAGTGCGACGGCGCGTTGCAACCGTTCCCCTCGCAGATCCCAGTGCCAAGCATCTACCCGCACGCCCGTGCGGGGGTCCCTGATCGGGCGATACTGTAACCAACCTCGTGGCATGTCGAGGGTCCGGCCGGCTTCGATCAACACGTCGCGATCCGCGGAGATCAGATGCGCCCACGCCGCGCCGCGCAGCACGAACCGATGCAACCAGAGCCCGCCACGGCATTAGCCTTTCGCGTCCATCCAGTTATCTCCCACTGCCACATCGGCCACGAGCGGGACGCGCAACTCAGCGGCCCCCTCCATCTCCCGCCGCACGACCTCCGCAATGCTCGTCGTTTCCGCTTCCGGAACTTCGAGCACCAGCTCGTCGTGTACCTGAAGTAACAGGACCGCCTCGAACGCGTCGCGCGCGAGCGCCGTGTGCAGGCTGATCATCGCCACCTTGATCAGATCCGCTGCCGAGCCCTGCATTGGCGAGTTCATTGCCGTCCGCTCCCCAAACGCCCGGACATTGCGGTTCTTCTCCTGAAGCTCGGGGATGTAACGCCGCCGCCCCAGTATCGTCTCTACGTATCCCGAAGTCCGGGCGTTGTCGATGGTGCGATCGAGAAACCGCCGGACGCCAGCGAAGCGCTCGAAGTAGGTCGCGATGAATGCCTTAGCTTCGTCCAGTGTGATGCCCAGCTGGCGGCTCAGGGCGAAGGGACCTTGTCCGTAGATCGTTGCGAAGTTGATCGTCTTGGCACGCCCCCGCATGTCCGATGTTACATCGTCAGGCGTGACACCAAAAATGATCGCCGCTGTCTCGCGGTGAATGTCGCCGCCTCGCTCGAATGCATCGATGAACGCCTCGTCTTCCGACAGGTGGGCGAGAACACGGAGTTCGATCTGTGAGTAGTCCGCCACTACGAGTTTGTATCCCTCCCGCGCTATGAAACAGCGTCGGATCTCCTCACCCCTTTTCGTGCGCACGGGGATGTTCTGAAGGTTCGGGTCCTGCGAGGAGAGACGCCCGGTTGCGGCACCCGTCTGGTTGAACGTCGTGTGGATTCGACCGGTCGTTGCGTCGACGTATCCCGGCAGCGCGTCCACATAGGTGGATCGGAGCTTCGTGAGCTCGCGGTACTCGAGCAGGAGCCGCGGCGCGCTGAACCCCATATCGGTGAGCTGCATGAGGACGTCCGCGTCGGTCGATGGGCCCGTCTTGGTCTTCTTAATGATGGGAAGCTGGAGCTTCTCGAACAGGACGTGTCGCAGCTGCGGCGTGGAGTTGATGTTGAAGTCCGTCCCCGCGGCCTCGTGGATCTTCTGCTCCAACGTCTTGAGTTCAGCGCCGAAAGCGCGCGACAGCTCCTGCAGGCGAGCGACGTCCACGCGCACGCCCTGCCACTCCATGTCGACGAGCACGCCCGTGAGTGGCATCTCGACATCGTCAAACAGCGCGCGCAGCCCCATCCTATCGAGGTCAGGGGCAACCGACTCCCGCAACCGGCCAATTGCGTGCACGCGGGCACTCGCGAACGCCGCCGCCGCCGCCGGCTCGATTTCCGCAAAGGGGCGCGCCGATCTCCCCTTGCCGAGTAGATCGGCCAGTTGCGGAAGCCGGATCCCGAGTCTCTCCAGTGCCACGACAGCGAGCGCCGTCGCGCGTCGCCCTGGTTCGAGCAGAAACGTGGCGACCATCGTGTCGAAACCCGGGCCGGCCATGTCGACGCCCGCGCCACGCAGCAACAGCCAGTCGCGCTTGAGATCGTGCCCTACCATCGTCACCGCAGTGTCGCTGAGGAGTGCGGCGATGGGTGCAAGATCCGGCTGATCAAGTGGTGGTAGGTTGGTGGGTTCCGTTGCGCCCAGTTCGGCCGGAGCGCGATGGCCGAAGGGGAGATACCAAACCCGACTCCGGGCACCAATTGCCAGCCCGGCAAGTCGCGCGCGTTGTCCCGCACGATCGGCGGGGAAGGCAGCCACCGTGGCGCACCCCGCGTCCCGCACAGCTGCGACGATCTCACCGATGTCGCCTACGTGGGCCACCAGACAGTGGGATGCAGCCCGCGTCTCTGCCGCCGCCAGGCGCGGGATGAGCGTGTGAAACTCGAGTTCCGCGAAGAGCGCGGCGAGCGCCTCCCGATCCGGCTCCTGCACCCGCAGCGCATCGAGCGTCACGGCAACCGGTACATCGCGGCGAATCGTCACCAGATCGCGTGACAGGCGTGCCTTGTCCGCTTCCGCCACCAGCGCCTCGCGCACGCGCTTCGCCTTGACCTCTGATGCGCGCGCCAGGATCTCATCCAGCGCACCGAACTCCTCGATGAGTTTGCGGGCGGTCTTGTCACCCACACCCCTAACCCCGGGGACGTTGTCGGACGAGTCCCCGACGAGCGCGAGATAATCCACTACACGTTCCGGCGGCACGCCCAGACGGTCGGCAGCGTTCGACCGATCCACCCAGTGCGCCTCGACCGCGGCTGGGCCCCCGCGCCCGGGATTCAGCAAGCCCACCCGATCGGAGATGAGTTGGTAGAAATCCTTGTCTCCCGAGACGATCACCGCATCGAGCCCCGCGTCCTCCGCGTGTGTCGCCAACGTGCCGATTACGTCATCCGCCTCATACCCGTCGATAGCAACGAGCGGTACGCGGAACGCTTCGAGCAACTCCTCGACCCGCTCGACCGATCGGTCGAACACTTCCTGCACGTCCGGATCGAGCTTCTCCCGCGTCGCCTTGTAGTCGGGGAAGACCTCATGGCGGAAGGAAGTACCGGCATCGTGTATCCACGCGAGATACGCCGGTTGATACTCCGTGGAGAGTCGTAAGAGAAAGTTCGCGACCCCCCAGGTCGCCGACGTGTTCTCTCCCTTGGACGTCGTCAGTGGGCGCGCGATCATCGCAAAGAACGCCCTATAGATCAGCGCGTATCCGTCGACGAGAAAGATCCGCGGGGGATCGGCGCCAGACATGACCGGAAGCTAACGGCAAATGAAACGCCCCGCCGATTGGCGGGGCGTGTGACCCATGAGTGCCCGTCGGGACGTCACGGGCGTTGCACGTTTTTTGCGTGGAGGCCGCGATCGCGCGTCTCGATTTCGAACTCGACCTGCTCGCCTTCCGCTAGCGTCTTGAACCCTTCCATCTGTATGGCGGAGAAATGGACGAACACGTCGTCCCCGGTGTCTTGTTCAATGAACCCGTACCCCTTGGAGTCGTTGAACCACTTCACCTTGCCGAGCATCTGCTGAAGCCTCCTCTACTGGACACGCAATACTGTCCCGCGCGTCAAAACGCTGTCAAGCCAGTACCCATGTGGCGATCGCCACGCCCGGGGCCACGATCACATTATCGTCGAACGGTCCCGACCATCGCTCGAGCGCCGCCGCCGCCATGGCAGCGGCCGGCACGACGCGCCACGGAAGGTCACATCGCCCCAGAGTTACGACGAGGACCGTAACGCTCGCGGCCGCGAAGAGGGCGGCGAGGCTCCCTGGCCAGCTCTTGCGGGCCCCCTTTCGCCAGCGCGATCCTGCGAGCGACGCGGCCGGATCCGCGACTGAGGCACAGAGAATCGCGACGACTGGGGCGGGCATCGGCACCCACACCGCCGCGCCATAGCCGAGCGCAAGCCAGAACGCCCCGGTGGGGCGATTTCGTTCGGCGGGGCGAAAGACCGGAACGGCCGCGGCGAGCCGTCCCGCCATCGCCGGCGCGCGTAAGCGGATCATCTCGCTCACCGACGCCGCGATCACCACTCCGGTGACCAGCAGGCGAAAGGTCTGAACCGGAAGGAGCGCACCCAGGAGCACACCGGCAGAGGCGACATGAAGGACGCGCCGAAGCGCGGGCCCGCTCACTCCGATGGGCCGTACAGCGCGCGGTAGAGCGCGTGATTTCGCACGACCGTGCGGACGTACCCGCGCGTCTCAACGAAGGGGATGCCCTCGACAAAGAACGCCGGGTCAGACGCTCCCGGATAGCGCAGCCACCGTCGCGCGCGTGAGCCACCTGCGTTGTACGCTGCGAGTGCTGCGACGATGTTGCCATCGAACTGGCGGAGGAGTCCCGCGAAATGGGCGGCGCCAATGTGGACGTTAGCGTCGGCGACGCCGAACATTGTCTCGTTCCACGGGACACGGAGCCGCCGCGCCACGCCGCGTGCCGTGGCAGGCATGAGTTGCATGAAACCGCGCGCTCCTGCGCGAGAGGTAGCGGTCGCCTGGAAACTCGACTCCTGGCGAATCAATCCGGCGAGCAGATATGGATCGATGTCGAATTTCCTCGCCTCGCGCTCGATCATCGTCCGGTTGGGCCATGGGAAGATGACCCGGATCACGCGCGCGTCGTTCAACGAGAGTTCACGCGTGGCCCGCCAGCCGAGCCGGACGCCAAGGGGGCCGCGACCGCGGGCAATCAGTCCCTCGGCCAAATCGAGCATCTCGTTGACGTCGGCCCACTCGCGCTGCATGAGGGCGTCTATCTCGAGCACGGTCTCGTCCACGAGCCCCATTGCGACTAGCAGGTCGAGCACCCGCAACGATTGCTGTACGGCCGGTGTCGGCGTCCGCGATGGCGGCGCTGCGAAGACCGGCGCCGCCAATCCCACCGCCGCGCGGGCGATGGTGCCGTAGTAGCCCACCGAGTCGTCCCGGGCGAGCGCTTCAAAGGCGGCACGCGCGACATCGATCTCACCGCGGCGAAGCCGGGTACGCGCGAGGAGATACCGCGCGAGCCGTGCATTCTCTCCCCCCGCATCGACCTCGCTCGCGTACAGTGTCACGGCGGCCGCAGTGTCCGCCCGACGAAGGAAGCGACGCGCGAGGCGGAAACGCGCGCGCGAGGCGTACGCATGCGCGGGCCAATGTGCGATCACTGCCCTATAAAGGCTGTCGCTCCCCCGAACCTCGGCAGCAAGGTAAAGCGCCAGCGGTGCCCACCTGTGCGTACCATGCTCCAAGGCGAAACTGACGAACCCGCGCGCCGCCTCCGATCGACGGCCAAGCCGGAGTTGCGCACGTGCACGCAGATAGGCGCCGTCAACCCCGCCGCGGGCGTAGACAGCAACCGCCGCGCGCCGCGCGCCGTTCCGTTCGAGCCATTCGCCCAAGGTGACGGCGGTTTCCACGGACGAATCCCCAGCCAAAACTGCGCGGCGCCCGTAGCGCACCGCCCGCCCGATCTCACGCACGCCTGCCCACGCGCGCGCCGCATCCATGAACTCGCTCGCATCGGACGGCGGCAGCACGGTCTCGACGAGATCGAGCGCGGCACGAAGCGTCGCCCCGTCGCGCTCGCGTAGACCCCTGTACGCGAGGGTCCGCGCATCGGCACTGTCACCTGTCGCCAGGGCCAGTGCCGCGGCGCGTACATACGCACCCGCAACGGTGTAGCCATTGATCGCCGCGGCGGTGTCCCCCACACCAAGCCAGACGCCTGCGCGGATCGATTGAGCGATCCCATTCCCCGCCGCCGGTACCGACGTGAGCAGACTCTCTGCCGTGGCAGGCGTTGCGGCAACGGCGGCCGCTCGCAGGCGCAGCCAGCCGGCGGCGGCGGGAAGAAGATCAGCGGCTCTGGTGTAGGCGCCAAAGGCGCGGTCAGCGCGACCCAAACGGCCAAAGGCCCGGCCCGCCCGCGCCGCGAGCAGACCCGCCGTGGTGCCGGTCGCGCCAAGAGCCGCCCGTGCGTAAAGGTCTGCCGCGGCTGAGTCATTACCGGTCGCCTCGCTCGCCGCCCCACGCAGCGCGCGAAGTTGCACGACCAGTGCCGGGTCGGACGGGCGCACCTGCTCCAGTAACCGCAGCGCCTGCACCGGCCTGCCGATCCGAAGCTCAGCGGCCGCCGCACGAAGGATGTCCTCAACCGACGGGCTCGCTACCGTATCGGCCGCCCACGTAACGACGTCGTGCCACGACGGATCATCATCCCACGGCCAGATACCATCCGACTGCCCCATCGCCGTCGCTAGGGGGCAAAGCAGCATCAGCGCCCCACGCATCACGGTGTCAGTTGGCCTCTCGTCGAATGCGGCTCAGAACGCGGTCGAATTCCGATCGAGAAATTGGCGTCAGCCGGAACCGGCCAAAACCCGTATCGTCGCCGAAATCCAACACCACCCGCTCGGTGACAAAGGTCCACCGGATGATGCGCCTTTCTCCCCGCAGATCGGTGCTCTGATCGAACACCTCGTCCGGCTCTCCCAAGGCGATGTAGACCTCTCCCCGATCCGTCAGCCAGCCGGGACCTCCCGTCTCCTGAAAACGCAGGTTCGCGACCTGCACGCGGCGGAAGTACTGCTCGAGGGCTTCGTTTTCCGGCGTGATTGGGTTGGGATCGGTTTCCTCCCAGAACCGCCGCCACCGCGAGGGGCGTTCGGATGGGTCCGCGAGACGCATGCTGTCGACAGTCTCTTCGTGCCCGAAATATCGTAGCAGAGACAACACGTCGAGGAAGTTCGTGATGGCCCATTGGTCGGAGAAACTCACAAGGGCGATGGCGCGCGCGGTGTCGTCTACACTCTCCGCCGTGGCGATGACATTGAGTTCGCCCACGGGCAGACGGTCCGGCGCGACCCGCACTGTCCCTGTGGCGAGATCCCTGGTGCCTAGCAAGGGGGCGCGCTCCGTCCAGATCGTGTCGCCGGCCATCGATATGCCGCGCACGACGACTTCGGTTCCGGGTGTCAGCCCGTACGCCTCGAAGTAGAACACCAGTGTGTCGAGTCCGTATGGGGTAGTGGCGCGCGGATTCATGAGTAGGGAAGGAAGCGCGTTTGCGGATGTGCGCCCGGCCCCCTCGTACGTGGCGATCAGGTCCGACAGATGCCGCTCGCGGAACGACGGGATCTCGACCGATTGCTCATCGCGGCTGAAGGCTCCCCCATACTCGTCGCGCACGATGACGGCCAGTTCGTACCCGCCGGCCGGCACTGGGACGAACTCCTGGAAGACCACACTCTCATCCAATCTGAGCGTTTCCTGAAATGAGCCGACGCGCACAGTCTCGTCCGCAGTCACCCGCTTTACGACCCGATCGTCTTGGCGAAAGACCAACTCGACCAGATAAGTGGCCTCAAACCCCGAGTTGCTCCTCCTGAACGACAGCGAGTTGTTCGCAAGAGACAGGCCGAAGACCGCCAGCGTCGTGTCGGGATGTGGGCCTGCGAGGTAGCGCACGCCGGCGACAAAGGGTACCGGTGCGCCCTTGGCAAAGAACCCCATAGCCGCGTACATGCGGGTCGGGTCGAACAGACGTGGCACGATTACGGAGGGGTCGGGTCCCGCGTCGCGCTGTTGCAGTTGGCCGCACGCCGCAAGACCGGCCGCGAGAACGAGAAACCCGAGCCGGCCTCGGGATCCGAGGCACGGTATCATGGCGCAACCTACCCGTCCGACTTGCCGATGTTCAAGTACGGCACTTAGTTTGCCGCGCATATGCCTGCAGAGAACCTCGCCGGTCGGATGATCGCGTCCTACCGCCTGCTCGAGCGGATCGGGGAGGGGGGAACGGCGACCGTCTATCGGGCCGAACATGGCGAACGGGGCACCTGTGCCATGAAGGTGCTGCGCGAGCGGTCCCGCAAGGACCCGATTGCGGTCAAGCGCTTCCTACGGGAGGCGGGCTTCGGGTCACGCGTGGTCCACGACAACATCGTCCGGACGTACGGTTTCGGCGAAGAGGAGGGTCTCCACTACCTGGCCCTCGAATGGGCCGAGGGGGAACCCCTCACCGACGTGGCGCGCAAGGATGGACCTCTGGACGCACTGACGACTGGGAAGATCATCGAACAGCTGGCCAACGGGCTGGCGGCCGCCCACGCCGCGGGAATCATCCACCGCGATCTAAAGCCCGAAAACATCGTCTATGACCAGAAGACGGGTACGGTCAAGCTGCTCGATTTCGGGATTGCGCGCGACGCCGCTGACGATCCGGCCCAACGACTTACCCGAACCGGGTTCTTCGTCGGGAGTCTCAACTACGTTGCTCCGGAGGCGCTGTCCGGCGAACTGGTAGGCGAGGCTGCGGACATCTACAGCCTCGCGACGATCGCCTATTTCCTGTTGAGCGGCGAGCACCCGCACAATGGGCGGTCGCCCCGCGAGGTGTTCCAGCAACTGCTAACCCAGGACGCGCGGCCACTGCGCGATACGCTCCGCGGGAAACGGGTCTCCCCTCCGGTTGCGGCGGCCATTATGAAGAGCCTGGCCCGCGATCCCGGCAAGCGGCACCCGGATGTCCAAGCCTTTGCTCGAGATCTGGTGCGGGCCGCTGGGGAGGACGGGGGGGGCGGGGGCGGTGGTGAGTCAGCGGCTAGCTCGACCGGCGGTAAGGGCGGGTTCCTTGGCTCAATCAAATCGGTATTTGGGAAGAAGAAAAAGTAAGATAGTAGTCTCTACTACTATTAAACACTTCGCTCGCTTCATCCCCACCAGTCCGCTCATCCGCCATGTCCGAGGTATCTCATCCCACGCTTGTTCAGTGGATGGAAGGTGCGGAAGGCGGACCGGTAAGGGATGATTAGTCGGCCGAGGTAGTACCGGAGCGTGGCATCGAAGCCGTAACGGCTGCGGAACTCTCCCGCTGTCATGCCGAGCATTGCTCGCAGGTGCCGCCCGAAGCTCTGCGGCGAGGAGTATTCGAGCCGGTAGGCGACATCTGCGATGGAGAGTCCTCGCTCCTCGAGGAGCGCGGCGGCGTAGACGATGCGCGTCGATGAGAGGTATCTCTTGGGCGATGGCAGCCCTGCTCGAAAGAAGCGCGACATGAACGTGCTGGGCGTTACGCCAAACCGCTGCACAAGCCGCCGCACGGTCGACACGCCACACGCAAGCCGGATGAGCGCCCGAAAGAACAGACCACAATCTTCTGGGTGCGGACCCATGGCCGGGATCACAGCCGCGAGGATGCGCGCCGCGGTCGGCGAGCCCCCGTCCGACACGAGCGCACGAAGCCGACGCCAGCCCTCCGGATCGGAGAGATCCACGATGCGCCTCACCCCAGACGCGCCGAGCGCCAACAGACACTCGCTCGACCGGGCGTCATGACGGCAGAGAACCGCTACGGTGGGCACTCCCGGGAATCGCTCGATCAGCGACGAGACGCCTTGGAGTTGATCACTCCGCAGGTATGCCGGTGAGAGGAGGACGGCGCGCACGGGCCGTTCTCGTACGGCTCTGATTGCCTGTGGAAGGGTCTCGGTATGTATGGCGGTGAAAGCTCCCTCGGCGGCAACGTCGAGGCGACGCCGCTCGCGCGGCTCCACAATCGTGGCGATGGTTGGGGTTTGAGATTTGTGCATGGGTCACGTCCGCAAAACGACAACGCGAGTCTACCACCCGTGCTTCAACCCCCGATCAACCCCGGCGCGCGCGGGCTCAACCTATGCCGTTGGCACCAGACCTTACTATCTTCAGGGCGTTGGAGGTGGGCGGTGGGGCGAGACGGTCGCGGCTCGTCATTTGGCGAGTCGAGGAAAGTCCGAGCTCCTCAGGGCAGGCTGCCAGGTAACACCTGGGCGTCGCGAGGCGACGGAAAGGGCCACAGAAAACAAACCGCCCGCGGAAACGTGGGTAAGGGTGAAAAGGTGGGGTAAGAGCCCACCGCACGCCTGGCAACAGCGCGTGGCACGGTAACCCCCAGCCGGAGCAAGGCCAAATAGGCGGTGAGGTTCGGCCCGAACCACTTGAGCCGCGGGTAGGCCGCACGAGGTGGCGAGCGATCGTCATCCCAGAGAGATGACCGTCCCCCTAGGGGCCTTTGGCGTCTAGTGCAGGAACAGAACTCGGCTTACGGCTCCGCCGCTCGTCTCCGACACCCCACCGGCGGCCCGCCCGAAAGGACATCCATGCGCCGCACCGCTTCGCTCGTGCTGATTTCTGCCACGATCCTGTTCGTGCTGCCGCATCACCAACTCGCCGCCCAGTTCCGCGCGCCGCGTTCGGCCGACTACCTCTTCGTGGCCCTGGACAACGACGCACGCATGCTCTGGGTCAACCCCGCCGCGCTGGGCATGGAGTTCCAGGCCTCCATCATGGGCGAAGCGCTTCTCGCACGTAACAGCAACGACGATTTTACGTTGGCACAATACACGATCGGATTCTCCTCGCGCGGTCTGGCCTTTGGGTACCGGCGAGACCGATTCGACGATTCGACGGGAGGGAACACATTCCGCCTTGGGTTCGGCAGACGATACCCTCGCTACGCCGTCGGGGGCTCGTTGACCCTCTACAGCGACTCGGCGGATCAACGAGAAGGCGAGGTCGGTATCCGCTATTACTTGCTGCGGGCGCTCGACGTCGGCGCTGTGATTCAGCACATCGGTAAGCCGAGGGTTCGGGGAGTCCTGCTCCCGTTGACGGGGGTACTGGGCGTCAGCTGGAGCCCGCTTGGCGGTGCCGTGCAGTTAGTCGGGGAAGCGAAAGCCAGCGATCGCGAAACGGCTTCAGGATACGATCTTTCGTACCGCGCGGGCGTTCGAGTGGGCATGTCCGGTACCCTCCCGTTCGGGATCGTCGCCGCGTTGGATCTCGATGAAGATTTTGCCGCGGGCCGCTTGGTGCTCGGTCTCCAGATAGGCCGGAAAGACCGCGGCGTTTTGGTTGGTAATGGTGCGCGGCGGATGGGATCGACGTTCGTGGAGGATATCAGCCTGGTCGGTATTGCCAGTCGCCCGCTCAGGACCCGCTAGTCGACCAAGCGCAACGGCATGACGAGACAGAGATAGGAGGCGGGATCATCCCACCCAGCCGGCTCGAGCGTGACCGCCCGTTCCGGTGCCTTCATCGTGATCCGCACTTCATCTGTGGGCATGAACTTCAGGATCTCGAGCAGGTACGTGGCATTGAACCCGATCTCCAGCGCTTCTCCCTCGAAAGCCACCGACATCTCATCCTGGGCTTCGCCCAGATCTGGTGTGCTCACCGTGAAACGCAGCATTCCCGCGTCGAAGGCCAGCCGGACGCGGTGCGTCTGGTCACTGGCTACGACCCCAACCCGCCGGAGCGCCGCACCGAAGGCCTGTTTGTCGACCGTCGCCTCGCGGTCGTTTTCGCGCGGGATGACCTGCTCGTAGTTGGGATACGGTCCCTCGATCAACCGTGTAAAGACCACTGTATCCCCACTCCGGAAGCCCAGGTGGTTATCGCTCCGGGCCATCTGGATTTCGTCGGAGACGTCAAAGAGGCGACGGATCTGCTCCAGGGCTTTCGGGGGAACGATGAGATCGGCCGAGGTCGTGCCCCCGGAAACCGGTACATCCATGCGCGCCAACCGGTGACCATTTGTCGCAACCATCCGCATCTTGTCTTCCCGCAGCTCCCAGAGAACGCCATTCAGGATCGGCCGGCTCTCTTCGCTCGATGCAGCGAATGCCACGTGGCTTATGAGCTTTTGGAGATCCGCAGACGGTATGGTCCAGGATTCGTCGAACGAGACGGGCGGGAAGCTCGGGAACTCGTCCCGTGGGATACCGAGCAACTTGAAGCGTGAGCGCCCACATTCGAGGCTAACGCGCTGTTCACCAGCTCCTGTCACCCTGATCGCCGCACTCGGAAGCTCACGCACAATCTCCACCAGCTTTTTGGCCGGTAGAGTGACGGCCCCTTCGCTATCCACCTCGGCGGGCACCTTCGTGGAAACGGCAATATCCAGATCCGTACCGGAAAGACGGATACCACCCTCCACCGCCTCAACGAGGATATTCGACAGCACGGGAAGGGTAGTCTTGGTCGGGACGCTAGCGGCGACCGCAACGAGACCTTCCTGGAGTTTTTCTCTCGTGATCGTGAACTTCATAGCGCTTCCTGCGCGGAGAATGTTTGTAATACTACTCTAATTTATTTATCTAGACGTAGTAGTAGAGGGTCTGGAAACCTTAGTGCTTTTCATAACCCTTTCAGGTGTCATGAGATCCTAGCACAACCGCGTGTTAGTTGTCGTTGCACCCGTGTGGATGAGTGTGCTCGCGCAGTGTAGGCTTGCACACTTACCGACACGATGTGAACGCGTCGTGTATTACGGTGCGGATAACTCCTGTCGGGCCAGATAGACGCGCTCACGGAACTGCCGATCATGCGCCATTTCCCGCGTGACCTTGCCGACGCTGTGAATGACCGTGGAATGATCCCGTCCCCCAAAGGCATGCCCTATTTCCACGAGCTGCAGGCCCAGCAGATCGCGCGCGAGGAACATCGCCACTTGACGGGGGACGGTCAGCGTCTTGGTGCGGGCCTTCGACCTGAGGCCCTCGGGTGTAACGCCCCAGCGCCGGGCCACCACCTCCTGGACGCGATCGACGCTCGGTACCGACGATCCGACTGCGTCACGGTCTCTCTCAGCCCGCCGGATCTTGTCTGAGAGCGCCTCACGCGCCAGCTCGATCGAGATTTCCCGGTGCTTCAGTGAGGCGTAGAGTAAGAGCTTGATGATGCAACCCTCGAGTTCGCGCACCGAGCTGCGGACGTACTCGGCAATGAACAGGAGTACGTCGTCTGGGATCGTCAATTCCAGATGATCCTGCTCGGCCTTCTTTCGTAGAATCGCTATGCGGTGCTCGAGGTCCGGCTGACCCACATCGGCGACCATCCCCCACTCGAAGCGGCTCACCAGACGCGACTCCAGGCCGGGAATCCCCTTGGGGGCGCGATCCGACGTCAGTACGATCTGCTTGCCGGCCTCGTGCAGGACATTGAAGGTGTGGAAGAACTCCTCCTGGGTCATTTCCTTCCCTTCGAGGAAATGCACGTCATCGACCAGGAAGATGTCGATCTCACTGCGAAAGCGCCGCCGGAACTCGGGCATCGTGCGGCCGTGGATGCCCTCGATCATTTCGTTGATGAACTGCTCAGCGCCCATGTACACCACCCGGGCGCCCGGTTCCCGCTCCAGGATGGCGTGGGCGATCGCCTGCATGAGGTGCGTTTTCCCCAGACCGGTCGCCCCGTAGATGAAGAGCGGGTTGTAGGTCTTGCCCGGGGCCTCGGCCACCGCGTGTGCCGCAGCCGCGGCCAATTCGTTGGATTTACCAATCACGAACGTCCGGAAGTGATACCGGTCGTTGAGCGGCGTGGCGTTGCTGCCGCGCACTGGCGTGGCGTCGGCAGGCGGACTCACGAAGAAGTCCATCTGGGGCCGTTGGGTGCGCTCCTCCTGCACTTCGAACACCACCTCAATGGCGGTCCCGAGCGCCTGCGGTGATAGGCGGGTCAGCAGCGCGGCGTGCTTGGAGGCGTTCCATTCGACGGCAAATTGATCGGGGGCCCCGACCACGAGCCGGTCATTCTCGAGCGCAATAGCCCGCGCCGGCTCCAACCACGTGCGGACGGCTGCGTCGGGGAGTTCATGCCGTGCTTCGGCAATGAGACGGGTCCACGCCTCGTTTGCGGAAAGCTCCATCCGTTTTACATGACTGGGTTGGGTGTTCCGACAAGGGCGACCGATGTTACGCCCGCCGTGTGGAAAAGTCAACCTTGACCCACTCAGCGCGGCGCGGGTAGCTTCTTAAGCTCAACAGAGGACTTACGATGAGGCCAACCTATAGGCCGCGGAACAAGCGGCGTATTCATAAGCACGGGTTCCGGGCGCGCATGAAAGACCGCTGGGGACGTGCCGTGCTGAGCCGCCGCCGCAAGAAAGGGCGGAAACGGTTGACCGTGCGACTCCCCTCCAAGCACGGGGCGGCCTGACGTCCGAGGGCCTCCCTCGGAGTTGGCGAATCACGCGCGGAGATGATCTCAAGGCGGTGCTCAATGCCGATACGCGCCGCCGCACCCCCCGGATGGACATTGTCTGGCGATCCAACGCGCTCGATCACCCGCGTTTCGGCATCATCGTGCCGCGCTTCGGGCAGACCGCGGTCCGCCGCAACCGGCTCCGCAGACAGGTGCGTGAATTGACCAGACGGAAGGTGCTTCCACAGGTGCAGTCGATCGATATCGTTATCCGGACTCGACCGGCGGCGTATCGCGTGCCCGTAGCCGCCGTGGCGGGCGATCTCGAGCAATGGCTTGGTACCCTTCCGCGCTAGCGGGACTTCCCCGTCAGGTCGTCGCCGTGATGATTCGTGCCTACCAGCTCGCGGCATCGCCCTTCCCGTCACCGTGCCGCTACACGCCAACCTGCTCCACCTTCGCGCTGCAGGCCGTCGAGAAACACGGAGCGATCAAGGGCTCGTGGCTGGCGCTGCGGCGCATTCTCCGCTGTCACCCGTTCGCGCGCAGTGGCTCCGACCCGGTGCCGTGAGGTGAGGCGTGGATAGGCGATTACTCGTTGCGATTGGGCTGATGCTCGTCGTTGCGGTGCTGCCCTCGATTCTGTTCCCCCCGGAGCCGCCCACAACGCCTCCCGGCACCGCTGCCGATTCGACACTCGCGACGTCGCCCGACAGCAGTGCGCCTGCAGCGGCCCAGCGAGAGCGCGACGACGGCCAGGTTGGTGCGGTGACCCCAGCTCCGTCCGCGGCTCGGCAACCCGCGCGCCCGGCGGCCGACACCGCCGCGCGCCCTGCTGCGCCCGAGCGCCTCGTGGTCGTCGAGTCTGACCTGTATCGCTACGAGTTTTCGACACGTGGGGGCCGCCTCGTCTCGGCGGTGCTCTTCGAGTATAGCTCCCTGGCCCCGCGTGATTCGACAGCCGACGGGCGCCATGGAGCGGCGCAGCTGATTCCAGAAAATTCCGAATTCCTGAGCTACACCTACGTGACGCGTCAGGACTCGCTTGCGCTGGCGGAATGGGAACTCGAGCCCAATCAGAGTGTGGTCAGCGTGGGTCGGCGCGGGGCCTCGCTGGAATGGCGTGGACGCCACGGGACGCAAGAACTCCGGCTGACGTATCACTTCGTTCCGGACCGGTACCTCTATCGGGTAGAGGGCGAGATTTCCGGCGTGGATGCCGGCGTCTTACGGGTTGGGTTGGGGCCGCGGCTCCGCTCGATCGATGGCGATACCAGCGCCGACATCCGCGCGTATGGCCTGGTCACCAAGGAAGCGCGACGGACCGAGCGGCTCAAGTTCAGTTCGCTCGACCCCATGGAGCAGCGAAGACTAGACGGCCCGTTCGAGTGGGTGGCGATCAAGTCCAAGTATTTTCTCCAGGCCGTGCTCGCGATCGAGGACGGACAAGCGCAGTTCGGGGGCGTGGTTGCCGTCGGCGGGCTGCGGACCGGAAAGCGGGCGACATCGCTGTCCGCAACGACGTCACTCTCTTCGCCGAACGGCCAGTTCGCCCACGAGGTGTACGTCGGGCCGCAAGAATTCCGGCGCCTTCAGGCGATCGGCCACGGATTAGAGGACGTGAATCCGTACGGTTGGATTCTGCGTCCGATCATCCGCCCGTTCGCCAACTTCATTGTTCGTATCCTGCTGTGGATGCACGAGACGCTGAATCTGGCCTATGGGTGGGTGCTGATCCTTTTTGGCATACTCGTGCGTCTGGTCTTGTGGCCCCTCAACCAGAAGGCCATGCGGTCGGGCACCGAGATGCAGGCCATCCAGCCCGAGATCAAAGCCTTGCAGGATCGCTTCAAGGGCATGAAGCTCTACAAGGAGCGCGGGGTGAACCCACTGGGTTCGTGTCTCCCCATGTTGATCCCGATGCCCGTGCTCTTCGCGCTCTTCTTCGTCTTCATGAACACGATCGAGTTTCGGGGCGTGTCGTTTCTCTGGCTGCCAGATCTTTCACTCGCCGATCCGCTCTACATCATTCCGCTCCTCATGGGCGTCTCGATGTACGGCGTGTCCAAGATCGGCCAGCGGGGCGTGCCGCCAAATCCGCAGGCCAAGATGATGACGTACATCATGCCCGTGATGTTCACGTTTCTTTTCCTCAGGTTTTCCTCCGGGCTCAACCTCTACTACGCGGTGAGCAACATCGCGAGCATCCCCCAGCAGTGGATGATCTCGAACGAGCGGATCCGGAGGTTGGGTAGGCAACCGGCCAAGCGATCTAAAGACTGACCGCGGCATGCTCACCGATGTGATCGCGGCGGTCGCGACCCCGGGCGGACGCTCGGCGATCGCGCTCATTCGGATGTCCGGAGGCGGGGCGCACAGTGTCGCGGCCCGGGTGCTGGATGCCTTCACCCCGCAACCGGCCCGAGTCGTGCGACGCACGCTCGCGCGCCACCCATCCTCGGGCGAGCAGCTCGACGACGTGCTCTACACGGCCTTCGCCGGGCCGGCTTCGTATACCGGCGAGGACATGGTCGAGATCGGAACGCACGGAGGCGTATTGGCGCCCGGTGAGGTGCTCGGTGCGCTCTTGGCTGCGGGTGCCCGGGACGCGGCGCCGGGAGAGTTTACGCGCCGGGCATTGGCAAACGGGAAGATGGACCTGCTCCAGGCGGAAGCGACGGCGGACCTGGTCGATGCCACGGCCCCCGCCCAACGTCGCGTCGCGCTTGGCCAACTCGATCGCGGGTTGTCACGACGCATCGACGCGTTGCGGGAACGCGTGCTCGAGATCGAAGCGCTGGTGAGCTACGACATTGATTTTCCGGAAGAGGACAGCGGGCCCGTTTCACCGGAGCGCGTGTCGGTCGCTGTGACCTCGCTGTTGCGCGACCTCTCCTCGCTCGTCGGTACCTCCACTGACGGGGAGCGCCTACGCGAGGGAGCGCTCTGCGTGATCGCCGGTGCCCCGAACACGGGAAAATCGTCGCTCTTCAATGCCCTGCTGGGTCACGAGCGCGCGATTGTGACTGACGTCGCCGGGACCACACGGGACGCAATCGAAGCTCCTGCCACCTGTAACGGGTTTCCGTTCCGGTTGATCGATACGGCGGGGCTACGCGAGAGCGACGACGCGATCGAGCGTCTTGGCATCGAGGTCTCGCGCCGATACCTCGACGCGGCCGATATGGTGCTGTTCTGCGTCGCGGCAGGTAGGGCACTGCAACAGGTCGAGCGCGCGTTTGTGTCGGGGCTTTCCGTGCCAGTGGTGGTGGTGGGAACTAAGTACGACCTGGATCCAACGACCGACGAGACGGACCCGCCGCCAGAGATTGCGGTTTCCGCGCTGACTGGCGACGGCATACCCGGGCTGCGGGAGCGCATGGCCGAGTTGGCTTTCGGTGCGGTGGCGGCGTCGGCGCAACTCGAACCGGTGCTGACTCGTGAGCGTCACCGCGTGGCGCTCGATAGGGCGCGTGCGGAGGTTGCGGCATTCCGTGAGGCCCGCGATGCCGGACTCGAAGTGGTCGTCGCCGCAACCCACCTCCGGGCGGCGATCGCAGCGCTCGAAGGGATCATTGGTGTCGTGACGACCGAAGATGTGCTGGATCGCCTCTTCGCGACGTTTTGTGTTGGGAAGTAGGCAGGCCCTTCCGCCTTAGATATCCGTGTCGCCTACTTCGACCGCGATGCGCCAGATTTCGTCCGCCAGCCACTCCAGTCGCTGCTGTGCGTACTCGAGGTCCGCGGGTGGCATGTTGGGCAGGTCCTTCACGATCCCGCGTACGTGGGTCACGAGTTCGTCGAGCGCCTCACGGAGCGTGTACTTCTCGCGGCGCTCTTCGGGAATGCGAGGCTTCGTCCTGCGGCCGCGTGGGGTCACGCGGTCTGGGCTCCGAGCATGCCGGTATCTATCTGCCCCATCTCCTTTGCGTCCAGTCGTAGCGCTTCCGCTATCCCGCGTGCGTCCACGGCATTCTCCACCATCCGTCGGCCGAGGTAGTATCCGCCCCGTTCGGGGATGACCTTGCCACGGACTAGACGCTGCGCGGGGCTCATACCACCGGAGAGGTAGCGCAGCCGCAGCCCCAGTCCGGCTTGGTCCAGTTCCTCCGCGATGGCACGGTGCAGAAAGGCGTCCAGCTCGCGCAGCCGCCGATACTGGTGGCGGCTGTATCCGAGGTAGTCCCACCGATCGAACCCGGGTGCAACAGTCTCTGAGCCCGCGACGGCGAGCCCCTCGTTCACCAACAACTCCCGGAGCGATACGCGGGATCCAGTTTCCCAGTAATCGTAGTATCCACCAGCGTCGGCCACGGCCCGTGCCAGCTCGGCGCGGCTGGTAGGAGACGTATACCGGACCGTGTGTGCGACCTCGTGGGCGACCCAGACGGGAATGAGTTTCGGCGATAGGCCCAGGCCGAAGGTGTCCGGATTGGGTTTGCCGGTGAAGTGCTCTAGACAGATAAACGCCACACCGCGGTGGCCGACGACGAGTTCTCCGGCATTCGCCGCGCCGACCCCGACCATCAAGTAGAGATCGACGGGCCGGTCGATGCGAAAGACGTGCTCGCACGTAGCGAGCGCATCTTCTGCGACGGTCGCGACATCAACCTCATCGAGCAGACGCAGGAGATCGCGCCGTTGCGCGGTGACGGTACGGTGGATGACTTCGTCGGCGTGCGGGCTGTCGAGATCGAGGACGTAGTTACGCCAGTAAGCTGACAGCACCTGGCGATGATCGTCGAGATACCTCCGGTAGGCCTCGATAGGGTCGTGCGCGGTGAGCGCGGTGAGAAACTCCGGAACGAGGTTGATGAGCATGGAGGCGCGCCCCGAATTTGGGACGCGTTACGCGTGCTGACAACCCCTCAATTAGTGATCAGGTGAGCGGCGCGGTGTTTAGGGGGCGATCAACTGTTCCAATCGCTCTGCGTTGCTCGATGTATGCCCAAACAAGACGACGACTTCGAGCGAGTCTGCGTCGGGCGAGGTGCGAATGACGTCGAGGACGATCTGCACGGCCTCGTCAAAAGTGAGTCTCCCGAGGCCGGCACCGAGCGCGGGAACGGCGAGACTCGCGACGTCGTGTTCAGCCGCGAGCCTGAGCGCCGACTTCATGGCGGCACGCACAGCGTCTCCCGAGGTGCCTTCGTCACCCATGGCCACGGCGTGGATGATGTACCGGACCGAGAGCCGTCCCGCGCCCGTGATCACCGCATCGCCGACCGCGGCGATCCCGTGGGCATCGCACGCTTCTTGGATGCTGGGTCCGCCGGCGCGACGAATCGCACCGGCGACGCCGAGGCCCAGTTGCAGCTGCGTGTTGGCGGAGTTGAGGATGGCGTCGCCTTCGAACGTCGTGATGTCGCCCTGGCGTACGCGAATCCGCGGTGGCACGGTGCTCCTACTAGGGCCGGCGCATGTGCCGGCTCATGTCGTGCAGAAGGCGTCGTTCCGCGATGGTGAGGCTCGACATCCCCTGCTCGGAGATTTTGTCGAGCAGGCGGTCCATCTCCCTTGCAATCTCGTCGGCGCTCGGCTCTGCCGGCCGCGGTGCGGTGCCCGCCTCCTCGGCCTCGCTCTCGCTCACCTGGTGCGGAACGAGCACAGGTGTCTCTGTTTCGGCCTCGACGGCAGCACGTACGCGACGATCGACATAGACCTCACCCTTGAGATACAGCAATGCGAAGAGGAACCCACCGAGGTGCGCCACCTGTGCCACCCCACCGCTCACGCCGGTCACGAGGGGAATCATCTCGAGCGCCACGAGGAGCGTCACGAGGTATTTCACCGGGACGGGTAAGGGAAGGGGAAAGATGAAGATGCGCGCATGGGGCCAGTAGAGCGCGAACGCGAGTGCCACTCCGAATGCCGCCCCCGACGCACCGACGAATGCCGTGACGGGCACGAACGGCGACAGCGCGAAGGCCATCACCGGTCCGCCCAGGCCGCAGAGCAGGTAGAACCGCGCAAAGGCCGCCCCGCCCATCCGGCGCTCGACTCGCGGCCCAAAGAAGAACAACATCAGCATGTCGAACACCAAATGTAGGAATGCCACGTGGACGAACATGTACGTCACGAACGTCCAGGGCTTCCGGGCGGCCTCCAGCGGGCTGAACGCGAATAGGTCGGTGAACCAGGTTCCCGTGAACAGCGTGATCGACAGCAGATAAACCACGCCGTTGGCTACGAGGAGCCGGCGCACCCAAGGGGTCAGGTGGAAGGGCGAGGCTGGCTGCGTTTCCATATGTGTCTGTACTCCGTCAGGGCCGAACTTTGTTCCCCAGGCCCGATCGCGCCAAGGCCAGGCGACAGATGGTGTCGCACAGGTCCACGAACGTCACGTCGGCCGCCGCGGCCGATTGCGGGAGCAGGCTCGTAGCCGTGAGGCCAGGCAGAGTGTTGGCCTCGAGGCAGTAGGGCGTCCCGTCGTCGCCGATCCGGAAGTCGATCCGCGAGAAATCCCGCAGCTTCAGGCACCGGTGCACGGCGAGTGCCAGCTGCCGGAGGCGTAGCGACAACTTCTCGGGAATCTCGGCGGGGAAGATCTCCTGCGTCATGCCGGGCGTGTACTTGCACTCGTAGTCGAAGATCTCGTGCCGCGGCATGATCTCACCCACGCTGAGGGCCCGTTCGCCGAGCACCCCGACGGTAAATTCCCGGTCCGTCAGATACGCCTCGAACATCACCTCATCATCGTACTCACTGGCCAGGTTGACGGCCCCCTCGACCTCGTCGAGCGACCGCACGAGCGAGAGCCCGACAGTGGAACCGACCTTCACGGGCTTCACGATAAGAGGCAATCCCAGTCCCGCGATTTCCGTCGGCCCCGCCGGCCAGGTGGCCCAGTGTGCGGTAGGGACGCCGGCCTGTCGGAACAGTCGTTTCGCGATGTCCTTGTCCATCGCCAGCGCGGATCCCAGAGGACCCGACCCGGCATACGGGATGTCCTCGGCCTCGAGCAGCGCCTGCAACTCGCCACCCTCACCCTGCCGGCCGTGCAACACGGGAAAGACGAGATCGGCCTCGCGCACCTCGCGCAGCTGTACGAGCCCGGATCTGAGTTCGGACGCCGCGAGCGCCCGGAGGGCCTCGAGACTGGGAGGGTTTGCGCCCACGTCCGCTACCAAGTACCGCGACTCCGCCGTCGGCGACATGACCCCAGACGCGGTGTCGATCACGGTGACGCTGTATCCGCGGTCGCGCAAAGCCCCCACCACCTGCGCGGCGCCCGCAAACGCGACGTCGCGCTCGGGCGTGGAGCCACCAGTGAGCACAGCGATGCGCGTCATGTGGGCCGGTATACGACGCGATACTGGGGCATCTCCCACACTTCGATCTCGACCACCTCGGCCGCCGGCGCTTTGTCTCCGAGCCGGCTGTCCATTCGGTCACAGACGATGCGCGCGAGGCGTTCCGCCGTCGGTAGAGAGCCCGCAAATGGAGGCAGGTCGTTCAGGTATTGGTGCTCGAAGTCGCTCACCGCGTCGCGGGCCCATTGTTCGAGCAGTCTGAAGTCGATGCCCATGCCGTTAGAGTCGAGCGCGTCCGGCGCAACGCGCACCGTGACCCGGAGCCGCCAGTTATGGCCGTGCATGCGCTCGCAGGCCTCCACACCCGGGAGCGTGTGAGCGGCCGAGAACGTCGTCTCGGCCGAGAGTAGATAATGGCCCACTACCGAATGCCCTGAATGTGGTGCAACACGTCGTAGCGCGTGACGATTCCGGCGATCTCGCCGTCGCTGCGGACCAGAACCGCGGGGGTTTCCCGGGACAGGAGCGCGCTGAACCGTTCGAGTGGCAGCTTTGAATCGATCACTGGATAAGGGGACTCCATGATCTCCCGGACGGGCTGCTCGAGCAGTGTCGGCTCCGCAATAGCCCGCGCCATGAGTGCCGACTCCGTGACGGCCCCAACGCAGTCACCGGATTCGACCACGGGAAGTTGCGATACGTTGTAGGTGCCCATCAGGTTGAGGGCCTGACGAATGGTGTTCGTCTCACCCACCGTCACGAGCGGAGGCGCGCCGTTGGTCTTCGATTCGAGCAGCGTGGTTGCCGTGACCCGCTCCTCCTCGAGCAGTTGATGTTCCCGCATCCAGTCTTCATTGAAGAGCTTCGAGAGATACCGCTCGCCCGTATCGCACAGGAGCGCCACGACACACGCGTCGGGATCGTCGGCTTCCCGGGCGATGTCCAGTGCGACGACCACGTTGAGACCCGTCGATCCCCCGACGAACAGCCCTTCTTCACGGACGAGACGACGTGCCATCTGAAAGGCCGCGGCGTCACTCACCGTCCGGAACTCGTCCACGAAGTCGAAATGCAGGGTGTCGGGCAGCTTGTCGCCACCGATACCCTCGACCTTGTAGGGGTGACCCTCGATTTTGGTGCGACTGCGTCCATACTCCCCGTAGATCGAGCCGTCGGGGTCGCCGGCGATGATCCGTACGTTCGCGTTCTTTTCCTTGAGATAGCGCCCGGCCCCACTCACGGTGCCTCCGGTGCCGGCAGACGCGATGAAATGGGTGATGCGCCCTTCGGTCTGTTCCCACAACTCCGGTCCGGTGGTGCGGTAGTGCGCGTCGGGGTTGACCTGATTGTAGAACTGGTTGGCGAGGATCGCGTTGGGGGTGTCCTTCACGATTGCCTTCGCCTTCATCACGTAGTTGTCCGGATGGTCGGGTGGGACGGCCGTGGGTGTGATGATCACTTCGGCGCCGAACGCGCGCAGCAGTAGCACCTTCTCGTTCGACATCTTGTCCGGCATCGTGAAGATGCAGCGATAGCCCTTGAGGGCCGCCGCCAGGGCCAGGCCCACGCCGGTGTTGCCCGACGTCCCCTCGACGACCACGCCTCCCGGCACCAACTCGCCGCTATGTTCCGCGGCCTCGATGATCGCGATACCGATCCGGTCCTTCACCGAGCCGCCGGGGTTGAAGAACTCCGCCTTGCCGTACACCGGTGTGCGAATCCCATCGGTGACGCTGTTCAGCCGGATCAGGGGTGTCCACCCGATCGTTTCGAGAACGTTGTTGTAGGGTCGTGTATGGGGAGCCATCAGGCCCCACCTCCGAGGTCGGTGCTTTCAGGGTGTTGGAAGTGCACTGGCTGGAGAAACGCCGTAGCGACCGGAATCCCGTTCCGGCGCGCCGGCGCGAAGTGCATCTCAGCTACCGCCGCGAGCGCCGCCGAGTCGAACTCTCGGTGCCCGCTTCCCTCGGCTATTCGTGTTGAGTCTGGGACGATGGCGCCGGTCTCATCGACGAAGAGCCGCAGCACCACGGTGCCCTCGATCTGCTGCTCGTAGAGCGTCGGCGGGTAGCGCACGGGCGGCTCGGGGTTAGTGGCCACGGGCGGCTCGAATTCCGGCGTCCCTCCTCCGTCGTCGACGCCGTTGTCCGAAAGCGCGGGTTGACTCGCACAGGCGACAAGCCACATGCAGAACACGAGGAATCGTCTACCCGAGCTCATGGCTCAGCGCGCTTCTTGAGGTCCGCCAGGCGCGCCAGCGCTTCGAGCGGAGTCATCGTGTCCGGGTCCAAGGTGCGGAGCTCGGAGAGCACCGGGTGGTCTCGAGAGAAGAGCGGGAGTTGGCTCGCGTCGGGCGGGGGCGGCGGTACGACGCCCGTAACATGATGACCTGCTTCGAGCGCGGTGAGGATCTCCCCCGCTCGACGGACGACCGCTGTGGGAAGTCCGGCGAGGCGGCCGACGTGAATGCCGTAGGAACGATCTGCACCGCCCGGCTCGAGACGGTAGCGGAAGACGATCGTGTCGCCCGTTTCCTGGACGGCCACATTGAAGTTCCGCGCGTGCTGCAGCTCTTCGGTCAGCTGCGTCAGTTCGTGGTAATGCGTCGCAAACAGCGTCTTGCACCCGACCACATCGTGCAGGTGCTCAGTTACCGCCCACGCAATTGCCACTCCGTCGTACGTAGACGTGCCGCGCCCGATCTCGTCGAGCAGCACGAGACTCGCCGCCGTTGCAGCGTGGAGGATGGCGCTGGTCTCGCTCATCTCCACCATGAACGTCGATTGTCCGCGACCCAGGTTGTCACTGGCACCGACGCGGGTGAAGACGCGGTCCACCACGCCCATGGTGGCCCGCGCACACGGCACGAACGACCCAGCTTGCGCCAGCACCACATTGAGACCGATCTGTCGGAGTACCGTCGACTTCCCGGCCATGTTCGGGCCGGTGAGCACCACCACCCGGCCCGCGGCGTCGAGACGGATGTCGTTGGGAATGAACTTGCCCTGGGGCAGCACGTGCTCGACGACCGGGTGACGTGATTCCACCAGGTCCAACGCAAAAGCATCCGTCATCTCGGGGCGGACATATCCGTTGGCAACCGCCGTTTCGGCCAGCGCGGCGAACACGTCGGCCTGTGAGATCTGGTGCGCGGTGGTCTGGAGCCGCCCGATGCGCTCGCCCACCGCGGTGCACAGGGCGGCGATCAGTTCTCGCTCACGGTGCAGTATCTGCTCTTCGGCCCCCAGCACCCTGGCTTCGTACTCCTTGAGTTCCGGCGTCACGTACCGCTCGGCGCCGGTCAGCGTCTGGCGCCGCTCGTAGTGCGCCGGCACAGCATCCTTGTGCGTCTTTGTCACCTCGAGGTAGTACCCGAAGACGCGGTTGTATCCGACTTTGAGGTTCGCAATGCCCGTTGCTTCGCGCTCCCGGCCCTGCAGGGCGGCGATGAACTGCTTCCCTCCGTCTCGCAGGTCGCGCTGCGCGTCGAGCGCCTCGTCGGTACCGGGGCGAATCGTGTTGCCGTCGCCCAGCGTCGCGGGCGGACGATCGACGAGCGCTCCAACGAGCTTGCCTGTCAGGTCAGTGAGCAGATCGAGTTGCTCTGCGACGCGCTCGAGTGCGGCGCTCCGCTCCCGCGCGGCGAGACCGTCCAGCGCGCCGCGGATGTCGGGCAAACGCTCCAGTGAATGCCGCAGGGCGCCGAGGTCCCGTGGCGTGGCGCGTCCGGTGGCCGCGCGCCCGGCAAGGCGTTCCAGATCGCGGACCTCGTCGAGCGCATCGCGCAGCCGCTCACGGCCCCGCGCATCGGTGTGAAGCACCTCGACGGCATCGAGGCGCGCCCGGATCGCCTGCGTGGTTCGGAGCGGTGCCAGCAGCCACTGACGTAGCAAGCGGGCACCCATCGGCGTCACCGTCCGGTCGATGACCGAGAGGAGCGTTGGCGCGCTCCCGCCGGGCCGTAGTGGCTCTGCCAGTTCGAGATTGCGCCGCGTCATCTCGTCGAGCGGCATCGTGCTGCCGAGACGACGAATGTACGGTCGCGCCAAGTGCGGAAGGCCCTGGGGCTGCAGAGTGCGAACGTAGGTCAGTAATGCAGCGGCCGCGGCGAGTGCCGGCCGGTCGTCGTCGGTCACCCCAAGACCGTCGAGCGACGCGAGATCGAACCGACGCTGAATCTCTTCCCCTCCCGCCACGGGATCGAATTCCCATGACTCGCGCCGGGTTATCAGGACGCTTTCGGGAATGCCGACCGGCTCGTCGTCCGTCGTGAGCACGATCTCGCGAGGCTCGAGCCGCGCGAGGGCCGCCTCGAGGTCGCGTGGCTCGACACATTCCAGCACGAACTCGCCGGTCGAGACGTCAATTGCTGCGAGACCACGTGGCTCGCCGGGTGCCACGGCGGCGAGGAAGTTGTTGCGTACGCCCTCCAGCAGATCATCAGTGAGGACGGCGCCAGGTGTTACCGTCTCGATCACCTGCCGCTTGACGACTCCCTTGGCCAGTTTTGGATCCTCGATCTGCTCGCAGATCGCCACGCGAAAACCCTTTTGCACGAGTCGGCGCACGTATTCCGACGCCGCCTTTACCGGCACGCCCGCGAGCGGGATGTTTGCCGCGCCGCCATTGTTCCGCGAGGTCAGGGTGAGTCCCAACTCGCGGGCCGCGACCTGGGCGTCGTCGAGGAACATCTCGTAGAAATCGCCCATGCGAAAAAAAAGAATCGCATCTGTGTGCTGCGCCTTGATGTCCCGGTACTGCTGCATGAGCGGCGTGTCCTGGCCGCGTGTCGGGGTGCGGCGGCTCACCGCTCCTCCACGACGAACGGCGATCCACCGATCGCCCGGCGGATTCCGGCGAGCACCTGTTGGGCGCGCGCGCGTTCGGCGTAGCGGCCGACACGTACCTTGAACAACCCGTCCGCCTCGCGCACCACGTGCGGGGTGAAACCCGCCCGGCGCAGGGCCTGCATTACTTCGTCTGCCGCCGCCGCGGTCGCCACCGCCGCCACCTGTACCGCGTACGCGATCGCACCCGCAGGCGCCGCCGAGTCAGCGGCGGTAGTGGAGTCTCCGGCTTCAACCGACGTGCATCGCTGGAGGTAGAAGCGCGCCCGGTTCGCGAGTTCTACATCCTCGCCGGCCTCGTCCACGGCGAGGCGGAGGTAGCCGCATGCGCTCGGGAGGTCGCCCAACTCTATGCGCACGCGCGCCGTCCAGAATGCCGCTGCCGCCCGCACCGGACTGAACGGGTAATCGAGCAACACACGCTCGGCGGAGCGACCCGCCGTTGCGTAGTCGCCGGCGGCAAACCGAAGCTGTGCGACGCGTAGTAGCGCCTGATCAGCCCAGGCCGACTGCGAGTACTCGATAGCCACTCGTCTGAACGTCGCGACGGCTTCGTCGGCGTCCGCCGCGACGAGCCCGGCGACGAAGAGGGCCTGCGGGTAGAGGGAATCGAGCGGGCTCAGTTCACCGAGCCGGAAACGCGCCAGCACGCGCGCGGAATCGCCCTGGCCCTCGGTCGCCAACCGCAGCGCCTGGACCAAAGCCGAATCGGTCGGCCCCTGGGCACGAGCAGGCTGCGCCACCACGCCGAGCAGGACGGCGATGAGCACAGCTCTCATGCCGCGATGCTCGGTGCGACACGGAGCATCAGCGCCTTGAGCACGCCGGCCGCGTTCGTAATGGATGTGGTCTTCAACTGCCGATCTGCCTCATACGTCTCGGCAATGAAGTGATCGAGTTCCGCGCCCGACCAGCACTGCGCCGCCGCCGCCCAGCATGCCGCCTCGACACCCCACTTCCGCAGCTTCGCGGGACGTGCCGCCTTGATACTCTGGAACACAGCGCCCTCGACACGGGCGGGACTGGTTCCCTCATCCAGCAGTGCACGGGCCAGACGCGTGCCGATCAGGGACGTTCCCAGCAGCATGACCAACTGCACGGGTGTGTCTGCCGAGTGCACCAACACGACATCCACGAGTTGGGATGCACGAGCGACGTCGCGTTGCAGGACGGCATCCACCCAATCGTGCGCGGTCTCACCGCGCCGAATTCCAACTAGTGCCGCTACGTCCGCGACCGTTACCGATCCGTCGGTCGTGGCGGCGGCCAACTTGTCGAGCTCCCGGGCGAGTAGTGCCAGCTTGCCACCCACCGCTGTCGCGAGGTGATCGACCGCCTCGGGCTCGATAGAGAGTCCGCGGTCAGCGGCACGGGTCGCCACCCAGCGGCGTACCAGCTCCGGTTTCAGCTCGTTGAGCGCGACGTGCGTGGTGTGGGCAACCAGATCGCGATCCGGCGGCTGCTCGCCGCCGTGGGTCAGTACCAGCACCGTTGATGGCGACGGGTGCTCGAGGTACGGGCGCAGCACCTTCCAGGCTTTCGCGTTCTTGCGCCACTGCTCCAGTCCGCGAATGACCACGACGCGGCGATCGGCGAGCATCGGAGGTGTCTCGATGAGCGTGTGCACCGCTTCGCCGTCGAGGTCGCCCGCCGCGCGCACGTCGACATTGAAGTCGCGGCTGGCGGGATCGACCGTCCCGTCGATCAGCGCCTTGATCAACTCGTCCTTGAGGATGTCTTCCGGGCCGGTGAGGTAGTACGCCGGCTCGATGCGGCCGCGCTTGAGCGCGCCGTAAACCCGCTCCAAAGTGATTCCCGCCATGCTAGGCGGAAGTTACCGATGGCTGTGGAGCTATGAAAGGAGAGGAGGGCTCAGGGCGACAGGACGACGCGCACGTCGAGCGGTTCCTGCGAGCTGAGGAACTGGAGCGTCGATTGGGTAAAGGGCGATAGCGTGACGTCGATCTCCTCGAGGGGAGGCGGAAGTGTGTCGAATGCGATGGGCGCGAGCCGGACTGCCGGGGGAGCCTCTTCGGCCGCCGGAGTGTTGGCCTGGTATAGGAACAGTCCCAGCCCGGTCGCCAGCAGGAGCGCCGCCGCCAGACCGGCGCTCGTGGGAACAATGGGGTCGCCAATTGCCACCTCGGCCCGGAGACGCCGGCTCAGCCGGGAGCGGAACGTGGGTGACGGGGACACGTCACCGGACCTGAGGACGTCCAGTCCCAGCTCCAACGATTCGACGTGGTGGGCACATCGGTCGCACTTGTCCAAATGTTCGTGTACGTGCGCAACCGCCCACGGGTCGGTGAGCCGACCGTCGGCGTACTCAGAGTAGAGTTGGAGAAAGTCCTGGCAGTTTATCCGCACGTTTTTTTCCGAAGCCGGCGAATGGTACCCCCGGTGGCGGGAAGGTTCCCAGCGTCTGAGCCCCTGTGCGTCTCTCAGTCCACGTGCGGCTCGATGATCTGGGCGAACCGGTGACGTGCGCGGTTCAACCGGCTCTTCACTGTGCCCAGGTTGCAGTCGGTGATCTCGGCGATCTCTTCGTAGGTCTTGCCCTCCAGCTCACGGAGCACGAAGACCATGCGGTGGTGCTCGGGAAGCTGCGAGACAGCCCACTCGACCAACTCACGGAGATGCCGCTTCCGGAACAGGTCGTCCGGACGGTAGTGATGGTCCTCGAACTGGAGGGGGCGGTGGTCTGCCTCCCAGTTCTTCTTGATTGTCTGGAAGAGGACCAGCGGGTTCCGGCTCCGGTTTCGCAGTTCGTTCTTGGCCAGGTTGGAGGCGATCGTGTAGATCCAGGTGGAGAACTTCTTGGTCTGATCGAACCGGTGCAGATGCCGATGCACCCGGATGAACACCTCCTGGACCAGATCCTCGCCCCGCTCCCGGTCTCCGATGGTGCGGAAGACGAAGTTGAGCAGGCGCCTCTGATACCGCTCGACCAGTTGGTCGAACGAGCGCCGATCTCCCGCGAGATACGCGGCGACGACTTCCGAGTCCGTTGGCGTACGGACCGGCGTTGCCTCGACGGTCCGTGACGTCGTGGTCGTAACAGTGCTCATTTTTGGCTCCCTGGACCCCCGAAGGGGTCGCGATGCGAACGAACAGGCTCCGTAATACCCACTCCCTGTTGGTCAGAGATCACATTGCGCAACATCTGTACCCTGCCAGGCCCCGGGTCGTTTTGGACCATAAATCGTTTCAAGTCAGTCTGTTAGCGACCTTTTCACGATAACACGGGTGAAACCCTAATTGTTCCCTCCCGTCCCCTTCTGGGGACACGACCTGTCACCATCCGAGTCGAAATCCTGCCGCGTAGAGCAGGCCGACCATCGACTTGGCATCCACGATCTCGCCGTCCCGAATCATCTTCATGATCTGGGACATCGGGAACGGCCGGACGTCGATCAGCTCATCGTGCTCCGGCCGGGCCTCTCCCATAGAGATGCCCCAGGCGAGGAAAAGGTGTATTCGCTCATCTGTGAACCCCGGGGTCGTGTAGATCGTCGTCATATGCTCTACGTGTGATGCCACCCCTCCGGTTTCTTCCGCGAGCTCCCGCCGGGCGCAATCGACCGGATCCTCACCGGGCTCGAGCACGCCGGCGGGGATCTCCCAGATCCTGCCGTCCGCGGCGTAGCGGAACTGATGGATCAGGAGCACCTGCGGGTCATCTCCCTTTGGGTCGGACAGGAGCGGGACCACCGCCGCCGCTCCGGCGTGCCGGATCATCTCCAGCTCCACCTCGATTCCATGCGGGAGCCGGACGGTATCCACGTCGAGCTTCACGATTTGTCCGTCATACGCGCGGCGGGTTGCCAGAACGGTCGCGTTGTCGGCCAAGGGGTCCTCCGAGAGGTGTGCTATGTCTGTCGCGAGAAGACCAGCAATACCTTGGTGGGTTCCAGCGCCACCGACGAATGGAGATGCCACCCGGTGCGCTCGCGCTCGTTGAGCAGATCGGTCAGCGCATCTTCGTCCTCCCGGCTCGCCCCGGTCAGCTTGGTGATGACGACCTGGTATTGATGCATGGTCTCCGCTCAGAGTGTTCCGAACAACCGGTCGCCGGCGTCGCCCAATCCCGGGAGGATGTATCCCTTGTCGTTGAGTTCCCGGTCGAGGGCCGCGGCAAAGATGTGCACGTCGGGGTGCGCTTGCGCCATCCGCTCGACGCCTTCCGGTGCGGCGACGAGACAGAGAAAACGAACCCGGTTGGCACCCGCCGCCTTGAGGGCGGTTGCCGCCTGCACGGCGGAGCCTCCGGTCGCGAGCATCGGGTCGAGCACGAAGAACACGCGGTCTTCTTCGCTCCCCGGAATCTTGAAGTAGTAGTCGACCGGCTCGAGCGTGTCGTGGTCCCGGTAGAGGCCGATGTGTCCGACACGTGAGTTCGGGATGAGTTGCGTGATCCCATCGACCATCCCGAGTCCCGCGCGCAGGATCGGCACCAGGGCGAGTTTCTTCCCGGCGACCTGTTTGCCGACCGTCATCTCGAGCGGGGTCTCGACCGAGACATCCTCCAGGACGAGGTCCTTTGTGGCCTCGTAGGCCATGAGCATCGCGATCTCGTTGACGAGCGCCTTGAAGTCCCGCGTGGCGGTCGTCTTGTCCCGCAGCAGCGTCACCTTGTGCTGCACCAGCGGGTGATCGACGACGGTGAGGTTCCAGTGCGGCCCTTCGGATGTCACCGACCCATTCCCGGCATCTCCTGCGGTGTCTCGGTTATCGAGGACGTGGCGTCGGTCCCGTGCCCGGCCAGCACGATCTCGCTGCCCTCGGCGCCGGTCATGACGACCTTGACCATGCCGAACGGGACATCGGGGCTCACCCACACGTCGGTCTGCGTACCGCCCTCGGCGGCGGGCCGGACGTGCAGGGCCCGGAACGTCCCGGCGGGTACCGTGACCTCTTCCCACCCGACGACCTCACCTTCGCCGCATCGCATTGCGGCATTCATCGAAGGATTCTCGGGCATCTGGCTACGCATCATCTGCATCATCTGTTCGGACATCCGCATGGCCGGTTGGCCGGCCATCTTCATCACCATCGCCTGGACGTCGCCGGTCGTGAACGGCCATGTGGGCACCAGCATCTGGACGACGGCCTCCCCCATTGGCGTTTCCATCTTGGTTTCCATCCACCAGTGCTCGGCGCCGTTCACCGCTTCGGCGTTGACGATTGCCTGGCGAATGGATGTGGTGCCGCCCTGCATCTGTCCCTGCACTCCGGCGCCGGAGATCTGGTATTCCGCCCAATAGCCGATGGCGACATCGGCCATCGCATTGCACACCTCCTGTGCACTCTGCGCTGGCAGGGCGCGCGCGACGGAAACGAGCAGCAACGTGGCCACGGTGGTGCGCAGCATGAGTCCAGCTCCTGTGGAAGTCATGGGGTGAGTGAGCGAAAGGTGGCATGCCGGCGTAACCGGCAAAAGGGGGTGGCCTCTGGCCGCGCGATCAGCCGGCCGGTGTGGTAGACAGCAAGCTCGCCGCGGCCCGCCTGCCCGATACGATGGCGCCGTCGATTCCTGGTTCATGGAAGGCCGCTCCGGCAAACTCGACGGGGCCCAGCGAGCTGAGCGCGTTGCGCGCGGCAGCGATGTGGTCTTGCGATCCGTGCGGGGAATCGGGGAAGATCTCGGGCCAACGGGTCACCCAGGCCAGGATGGGTGCGGCCCGGATTCCCAGGGTCGGTTCCAGCAGGGCCGCTGCCTTCGCTTCCCACTCGGCGTCGGTGGTACTCGCAAGCTCGCCGCGCGCCGGGCGGATCACGGAGCGGAGCAGTACCGTCCCGAGCGGTGCGCGTGCGGGAAAATGTGAACTGGTGAAGGTGCACGACTGCAAGCCGGCGCCGGAGCGTCCCAGTGGGACGGTGAACCCCGACGCGTCCAAGGGATGTGCTACGTCGTCGCGGCGGAATGCGAGCGACACGACGACCACGGACCGCGCCGAGAGTCGGGTGAGATGACGCGCCGCCTCCGGGTGGACCGGGTGCACGAGCCAGGCGGCGGCCTTGGGAGGGAATACCCGCCAGCCCGAATCGTGCGCCAGCGCCACCGCGCCGTTCCCACTGCGCAGATCGACACGGTCGCCCAGGGCGTCGGCCGCGGCGTGGACGAGTGCCTCCATGCCACACGCCAGCGTGTTTGGCACAGTATCGTGCGACGCGTCCGGGTGCGGGACGCCGAGGAGCGCAGCGGAGCCGCCCGCGGTGAGCCGGTCGAGCGAACCGTTCTGCAGGACGAGGGTTGGGTGATCGGGCGGGGTGTAGATCTCCTGGGCTATGCCGAGTGCTTTGGCCCAGTCCGCCCCCAGCTGACCGGTCACGCCGAACGTGTCCGCCCCTTCCTCGACCACGAACCCTTCTTCTTTTGTGGTCCGAACCTGGCCGCCCAACCGGTCGGCGGTCTCGAGCACCGTGGTCTCGGCGCCGCCCGCGAGCAACTCGGAGGCTGCGGACAGTCCCGCAAGGCCGCCGCCGATCACCGTCACACGCAAGGTTTGCTGCTCCGCCGTTGCGCCGATCTGGGTCGTCTCATAAGTAGGAATAGAACCAACGCTCCCGCCCGCCGCGAGTCACAACAGGAGACCCATGACCCGCACGTATACCAACCCGGGCCGCATAGTGCGATTCGCGTTGGTTCCAGGGGGTGAGCGGGGGTTGAGACGTGCAGCGTGCAGGGCGCAGCGTGCAGCGTAGCTTCGGCTTGTTGGGGACCCCCGCTGCACGCTAGACGCTGCACGATGGGCGGGGTAGCGGCGGGAGGGCCCTCCCTCTCCGCCCCCTGTCTCGCTAATTTACGCCGCCTTGGGCCAGGTAGCTCAGTTGGTAGAGCAGCGGACTGAAAATCCGCGTGTCGGCGGTTCAATTCCGTCCCTGGCCACTCTCTGAGCGCCGTTGTGACGGGGTTTTCGCGTTCCCTGCCCGCTGGACCAGATGTCGCGTGCGCCAATGCAGCCGGGTCCGCGACTCACGTCGCATGCCCGTTTCTTCCCACCTTCGCGGAGTGGGTCATGGCCTGTCCTTCCGCGTCAACCCCGGGTATGCTTCATAGCAGCACCAAACTTAGCGGGGACCTCTTTGCCCTCCGGCCAGCTCTGGCCGGAACGACGCCGGCGCCTCCTCTGAGCCACACTCTGAGGAGGGCCGTGTCCAGCATCCCGCTCTCGCGGCCGTATTACGCGTCTTTCGCCCATCGCCACCCAACCGCCACCCAGGAATCAGCGCTCTCGGTACTGCCGCGAAGCGACAGTGAACGGGGACCGATCGCGACCGCCATCGTCTATTGCGAAGCGAACTTCGGCGCCCTCGACGGGAAGACCGCCAACGGGCTCGTACGACATTCCGAGCTGTACGAGATCCTGTCGGTGATCGACAGCGAGAAAGCCGGGCTCGATGCGGGCACCGTGCTGGACGACGAGCCAAATGCCATCCCCATCCATCGCGACCTCGCCGAAGCCCTGGCCCACGTCGACGGGACACCCGACTACTTCATCTTCGGAATGGCACCGGCGAGTGGCATGTTATCGACCCACGAGCGCGGACTCGTACTCGAGGCCATGGCGCTCGGAATGAACATCGTGAACGGTCTGCATGAGTTCCTGAACGACGACCCGGAGTTCGCGGCGGCAAGCGTCGCGTGCAACGTGCAGGTCTTCGACATCCGGAGGCCTCGCGCCAAGAAGGACCTGCGGATGTTCAGCGACCGCATCACCGAGGTGACCTGCCCCCGCATCGCCGTGCTCGGTACCGACTGCGCTATCGGCAAGCGGACGACCGCGAACATCCTCACCCTCGCCCTCAACGAAAGCGGCGTGAAAGCGGTCCTGGTCGGAACCGGACAAACCGGGCTGATCCAGGGCGCGCGTTACGGCGTGGCACTCGATGCGGTCCCGTCGCAGTTCTGCTCGGGTGAGATGGAAGCCACCATCGTCGAAGCGTTCGAGGGCGAGAACCCCGACGTGATCGTCATCGAAGGGCAAGGCGCGTTGAGTCACCCGGCCTTCTCGACCTCGAGCCTCATCATCCGGGGTAGTCGCCCGCACGGCGTCATTCTGCAGCACGCGCCGGGGCGTGCCCATCGCTGCGACTTCCCGCAGATGGGGATGCCGACGCCGGACACTGAGATCCATCTCATCGAGACCTTCGCCGAAACGAAGGTCATCGGTCTCACGCTCAACCACGAGAACATGACCGAGGCCGAGGTGACCGCGGCCATCGTTCGGTACGAGTACGAACTCGGCATCCCCACAACGGACGCGCTGACCCGGTCACCCGACCGCCTCGTGGATATGGTCGTGTCGATGTTCCCCGAGCTCGAGGAGAAACTGACCGCCGGCGCACGATGACCGCACCGCGACTCGAGATTTTCCTCGATAGGATCCACCACAACGCCTGCACGCTGATCGAACGGCTTGGGGCACGCGGCATCTCGGTCACGGGCGTCACGAAGGCGACCCTGGGCTCACCCGAGATCGCCAGCGTCTTGCTCCGGGCGGGGGTCAACGCGCTCGGCGACTCGCGCATCGAGAACATCGAGGCCATGCGCGGCGCGGGCGTCCCGGGACCAATGATCCTGATTCGCTCACCAATGCTCAGTCAAGCCGACAAGGTCGTCACCCACGCCGACGTGAGCTTCAACACGGAACCCGCCGTCATCCGCGCGCTCTCGTCCGCCGCGCAGGCGGCGGGGCGCACGCACGGCATCGTGCTCATGGTCGAGTTGGGAGACCTCCGCGAAGGGATCATGTCCGGTGACCTCGAGCACGTCGTGCGCGAGACGCTTCACCTCCCGAACATTGCGCTCGAGGGGATCGGGACCAACCTCGCGTGCCACAGCGGCGTGGTGCCCGACAGCAGGAACATGGCGGAGCTGTCGGGGGTCGTCGATGCGATGGAGACGATCTTCGGTATCACGATCGGCATCGTCTCCGGGGGGGGCTCCGCCAACCTCTCGTGGGCGCTCAGCGGCGCCGACACGGGGCGGATCAACGATCTCCGCCTGGGCGAATCGATTCTGCTCGGTTGCGACCCGCTCGACCGCGAACCGATCGAGGGACTGCACACCGATGCCATCATGCTCGTCGCCGAAGTGATCGAGTCGAAGGTCAAGCCGTCACGGCCGTGGGGCGACATCGCGCAAACCGCGTTTGGCGAACAGCCACGCGCCGCGGATCGCGGGTCCATCTCGCGGTCGATCCTCGCTGTTGGGCGCCAAGACACCGACGCTTCGGGCCTCAGGGCCCCTCCCGGCATCGAGATCCTCGGGACCAGCAGCGACCACCTCATCGTGGATACCGGCCGCCATCGCCTATCGGTCGGCGCCGAGATGACGTTTCAGCTCAACTACAGCGCGCTGGTCCGCGCGATGACCTCGCCCTTCGTCGCGAAGATGGTTCTGAAGGCCGAGACCAGCCAGGTGCTGGTGTAGGGCGCCCAACCCCGCGAATCCGTCATCCATGGCCGCTACCTCAGGCACTACCAACATCTTTCAGCGCCCACCAGGTCCGCGGCCTCGTTATCTGGGGAAGCAACTTCGACGAACTGGATGTCCCTCACATCGTGAGGTTCAGAGCCAGTGAGCGATGAGCCCATGAGCTGCGGACTGTCCCGCAATTGTCCCGGTACGGAGCGTCACTGAACGCCTGTCCAGGTGGGACCCTTGGCAAGTTGCTGGCATCCGTCGCTCATGTGTGTGAAATGTGTGTGAATGGGGATCACCCAGGGGTACTCTAGACGCGACGAGGCACTAGAACGGGCCTGTTTCTAGGTCGAGAGTGACCTAGCGTGTACTGGAGTTCAAGGCTTTACGTGGCCTACTGCCTCAATGATCCGCTGGGGATGGTCAACTCGCCCGGTGGCCTTTCGGCGTGGCTGGCGGAGGTACTACAGGACTCCACGGATCTTCTTGAGATGTGACCGGACGAAGGGCTCGCTCACCTCGAACTGCTCGCCAAGGGCGTAAGTGTCGGAGAGCGAGGACTTCCGGAGGATGGGGCGCGGCAAGAGCAGCCCACCCGCAAAGACGAACGCTTGCCACTCTACGCTGACCGCTCCACCGCCAGGGGGTCAATAGGCCGGTCGCACATCCGGCACTGGGCAACGCCCGCATAGACACGATCGCGAACGGGTTTCAGGCACTTGCACGTCCGACGCGGGTCAGGCCGCCGCGCTTCACGCATTAGCCGATCGACCTGGTTGAGTATCTTCTCGCTGGTGATTGGTTTCATCCCCAACACCTAATCTAGGGGCTGTGCGGCGGAGGCACGGCACATCAACTGACCGACGGGACACCGTCGTGTCAGCGCGAGGGTGGGGGAGCACCGCCGCGAGTTCGGGGCGCAGCACCTTGACTGCCACCTTGCGCTTGTGCTTCAGGTCTTCGGCGAGATAGACGATCGCCATCCCGCCCGAACCGAGTTCACGCTCGATGGTGTAGCGGTCGGCGAGGGCGGTGGTGAGGCGATCAATGTCGTTGCTCATACAATCGACGATTTGCGATTTGCGATCGAACGGCTCATTACCTCCCACACGTCGCTTTAGCGACATCAGCCGCGCCGCGACTTTAGTCGCGACGACCCCGTGGCAGTATCTCCATACTGGTTCCCCACCTTAACTACTAGCACTCCGGCGCCGGCTCAGGGCGCCGCCATCCGCCGCTTCAGTTCCTCGACAAAATTGAAGACCACGACGACGTGTACAGCGGCGTCACTCTCCCCGCGGATCATCACGAACTCTTGGCCGTCCGGGGTGATGTCGTATTCACGGGAAAACGGGTTCGAGGCGTATTGTGCGGCCGGGAAGAGCACACGTGGTGCGCCGGTCTGAAACGTCGTTCCGGCAGTGACCGGCACGGAGATCAGGTTGCTGGCGGCATCGAGGTAGAACAGCTCGCGCCCGTTGTGGCTCCAAGCCGGATTGATCCCCCCCGTAGTGGAGATTTGGTACTGCGCGCTGCCGGCGTCGGGGAATGGGCGAACGTACACTTCCCGCCGCCCCGACTCATTCGAACTGTATGCAATCCACCGCCCATCGAAAGACACCGCCGGCGAGAGCTCTTCGGCGGGCGTGGCGACGACTGCACGTGGCACGGTGTCCACTCCGGGCCTGATCGCCAGGATGTCCGCGTTGCCGGCCTCCTGATCGTCGGTCCGGAACACCATCCACGTCCCGTCCGGCGACCACGTGAGGCCACCGAGGCCGCGGTCATCGTAGAACTCGGTTTTGCTGAGGCTGCCCGACCCATCGGCCCTCACTTCGAACAGGTTCGAGCCCAGCGCGGCAGGGGTTTCTTCCCGATTGGAAAGGAACGTGATGGTGCCTGTACCGGGCCGCCAACTGGGGCGGTAGTTGGTACTCCCGTCGAACGTCAACCGCGACTTGGGGCTGCCGTCGAGCGATTCCACCCACAAATGACTCCGGCCATCGACGCCGGCCATGCTGACCACGAGGTGCAGCCCGTCCGGCGAGAGCGTTGGCTGCTGCACCGTGAAGTCGCGGAGATCCGCCGCGACGCGACGCGACTCCCCGTTCCGGTCCACCCACACGGCCTGAAATGACTGCACCACGCCCTTGGCGTAGGCGAGCGTGCCGTCAGGCGAGAGCGAAAAGTCCGCCGTTCCCCCCGCCGTCACCGCCACGGTGTCCGACAACTCCACCTCCCGACCGGACAGGCGCAGGGAACCTGCGTCGAATGGCGCCGCCCATAGCACCCCGTTCGCCTTCGCGAAGACGAGGTACCCGGCCGACGAATACTGGGCGCGTATTCCCTGTAACAGGATCTCGATCTTTCCGGTGCTCAAATCCACGACGCCGATCGATGCGCGCTCGGGATCGGTCGCGTTGCGGGCAGGAATCACCGTGAGAACCGCCGCACGCGCGCCGGGAAGCACCTCGGGCCACAGGTACCGGAGATCGTCTCGCTCCGCGTCGAGCGTGGCGACCGTCTCCAGCGCCCCTCCACGTGGCGAGACACGGACGAGACCGGCGATCCCACTGACGTAAATCCAGCCATCCGTTCCCCAATCCAGTCCGCCTCCGTCGTCCGTCACGGACGTGAGGCCGGAGTCGGCGACAATGGCGGACAGCCCGCCGCCGAGCGGCACTACGTGCAGCGTATGGGGCCCGGTGAGGTACGCGACCGAATCGCCACTGGGCGAAAACGCCGCGCAACAGCCTTCATCGAGCGACTGCGGTAGCCTGGTGGCCTGCAGTTGGTCCCATTGCCGAAGCCAGTATTGGGTCCTGGTGCCGACCCCCGGTCCGGAGTACAGCAGGCCGGCTCCGTCCGGCGCGAGGGTTAGGATAGGGCCGGGACCCGCCGTGTACCGCGGCCGCTGGTTGGCGAGCATATCCAGCATGAGTCGCATCGTTGGAGGCGGTGTGGTGTGTTCTCGCCAGGCCAGTTTCGTCGTCACGACGCCCAGGATGAGTGCCGCAACTGCGACAATGGCCACGGCGCGCAGCCCGAGTGCACGTAATGGCTGAATCGCGCCTCTTGCCTGGCTGACGGCGCGGGTGTCCGATGCGTATGACGGATTCGCAAGCGCGTCCGCAAAGGCTTTGGCACTCGCGAACCGATCCGCCGGTAGTTTCTCCAGCGCTTTCGCCACTGCTGCCGCCACGTGCGGCGACACCGATTTCCGCACCTTCGTGACGGGCTGTGCCTCCTCGGTTACGATCTTCATGATGATCTGCTGGGCCGACGAGCCCACGTGCGGCGGGCTTCCCGCCAGCATCTCGTAGAGCACGCTACCCAGCGAATAGATGTCGGAGCGATTCGTGAGGTCCTTCTCCGCGGTCGCCTGCTCGGGACTCATGTAGTGCGGCGTGCCGAGCGAGAGGCCCGTCTCGGTCATGCGTCCACCCGCTGCCGCGCTCACCGCCAACGCAATGCCGAAGTCCGCCACCATCGGACGGCCATCGTGGAGCAGGATATTCTCGGGCTTGATGTCCCGATGGATAACGTTGTTGCGATGTGCGTAGTCGAGCGCGTCAGCGATGTCGGTTGTGATCTTCACCGCCTCATCGATGGAGAGTTGCGTTTCGCGGTTCAGCTTGTCGCGCAGGGTCTCGCCCTCGATGTACGGCATGACGTAGTACAGGAAGCCGTCCGTCTCTCCGGAATCGAACAGCGGCAGGATGTGCGGATGTTGGAGATTGGCGGTGGTCGTGATCTCCTGCAGGAAGCGTTCGGCACCGAGCACGGCTGCGAGTTCAGGGCGCAGTACTTTGACCGCGACCATGCGCTTGTGTTTGAGGTCTTCGGCGAGATAGACGGTCGCCATGCCACCCGCACCGAGTTCGCGTTCGATCCGGTAACGGTCGGCGAGAGCAGTGGAGAGGCGATCTACGTCGTTGCTCATACGATCGACGGTTGGCGATCGAACGACTCGTTACATCCCACACGTCGCTTTAGCGACATCAGCCGAGCCGCGACTTTAGTCGCGACGACCGTAGCCATACCACCCGCACCGAGTTCACCTTCGATTCGGTAGCTGTCGGCCAGTGCTACGGTAAGGCGGTTGAGGTCGTCGGCCATCGCGTTGGTATTCCCTGCAGAGAGAGGGCCAAAGATGGGCCTCAGTGGACGGGGTGGCTAGCTGGTGATTGTCGCGGAGTTGCTCCGGTGGGGCGACACTGAGCGGCGATGCTCGGCGGCATGAAGCCGTCTGCCGACGATAAATCGGCCGCCGGATGACAACGTTGCCCGCGAGACTCTTGACACCGCCTCCGCACCGGTATATTACCATACTAGCACACCAGTACACTAATACACTCTGCGAGGAGGCGTGTGCTGATCACTATCGATGAAACAGATCCGCGGCCGATCTACCAGCAGATCGCGGATGAGGTTCGGCGCGGGCTGGTGGTCGGGACCCTGCGTGCCGAGGATGCGTTGCCGTCGGTGCGGCAGTTGGCGGCAGAGCTGCGGGTGAATCCGAACACAGTGCAGCAGGCATATCGCGAACTGGAGCGGGAGGGACTGGTGCACGTTCGGCGCGGGAAGGGGACATACGTGGCGGAGATGCGTGATGGTGGTAGGGCGCGGGAGCGGAGCACGCTGGCGCGGTCGGTGGCGCAGCGGGCGTTGCGGGAGGCCCACCGGAACGGGCTGAGTGCGGAGGAGTTGGTCGAGGCGATTCGGCGCGCTGCGAGTGGCGGCGCGCCGGCGGCAACGAGCGCGGAAGGAGCAAACGCATGATGGACAAGCTGCCGACGGAACTGACCACAACCGGTCCGCTGGCCGTGACGACGCGGTCGCTGGTGAAGCGGTTCGGCCGCACGACAGCGCTGGCGGGCTTGGACCTGGCGGTGCCGGAGGGTTCCGTCTACGTGCTGGTCGGGCGGAACGGGGTGGGGAAGACGACCACGATCAATGTGCTCCTGGACCTGGTGGTCGCGGATTCGGGCACGGCGGAGGTGTTCGGATTGGACACGCGCGCCGAGGGGGCCCGCGTGCGTGCGCAGGTGGGGTATGTCCCGGAGCGGCACGAAGTGGCGTACGGCTGGATGCGGGTGGGCGCGCTGATGCGCTACCATGCCGGCTACTATCCGGCGTGGGACGCGGCGTATGCCGACGAGTTGTCGCGACTGTTCGACATCCGCGCGGACATCAAGTTCGGCAGGCTCTCGAAAGGCCAGAAGCGCCGAGTGCAACTGCTGCTCGCCCTCGCGCATCGGCCACCGCTGCTCGTGATGGACGAGCCAACCGACGGGCTCGACCCCGTGATGCGGGAGGAGGCGCTCTCGGCCCTCGCGGCTCATCTGGCGCGCTTCCCGACGACGATTCTGGTCTCGACCCATCAGGTGCACGAGATAGAGCGACTGGGGGACCATCTCGGGCTCGTGCGCGCCGGTCGGATCGAGGCGCAATTCAGCCGCGACACGTTGCGCCGCTACCTGCACAGCTACCGCCTCGAGGTACCGGACGGGTGGGCGGGCGTGTCGGCGATGGAGGATGTGGTGATCCGCCGGAACGGGTCGGGTCGAGAGATTGCGTGGACGATCTGGGGCAATGAGGCGGAGGTGACGGAGCGACTTGGGGGCGCGGGGGCAACGGTCCGGCAGGTCGAGCCGCTGACGTTGGAGGACGCGGCGTTGTCGCTCCTGACACAGCGCGCGACGTCGAACGGGGCCGATGGGAGTGAGATACTTCAAACGATACCGGCCGGCGTCGGACCGGCGCATGGAGGAGAGTGAGCATGCGTGCGAATGTTGCGGTGCGCGAGCTGCGGCCGACCCCCGGGATCGGGGTCTCGTTCCGCCAACAGGCGTGGCTCCTCGGTATGAGTGGCCGCTGGATCCTTCAGATCCTGGGTCTTCTGGCGTTACTGATGCTGATCGGCTTGAGCGACGTCCCCCGCGAGGCGCCGCGGATCCTCATCACTTCGATGCTCGCAATACTGGGCGGCACGACCTGGGCCGTGATGGTGTGGCACGGAGAGGGGCCGGACCGCCGGTCGTATCACTGGTCGCTCCCGGTCCCGAGACCGGCCCATGACCTGGCCCGGGTGGCCCTGGGTGCGGCGTACCTGCTCGCCATCTGCGCGGTGCTGGCCGGCGCCGGCGCGATTGCGGCATCCGCGAACGGCACGTTCGATCGTTTCGCGGCGACCGCGCCGGAGGCGTGGGCGAACTTCTTCGTGGCGCCGCTGATCGTCTACCTGTTGGTGACACCCGTGGTGCTCTGGAGCGACTACCCTATCACCCGCTGGGTGTTCGCGATCTACTTAGGTGGGGGGCTGCTTGCCGCGATCCTCAGCTGGCAGGGGTTCGACCTGCTGGTAGAGGGCCTCGAAAAGATCTTCGATGCAGAGAACTGGGGGCTCGCGGCCGCGCTGTTCGCCGGGATCCAGCATGAGGTGAGCGCGTCCATGGGGCTGCCCCCCCTCGTCGACCTGTGGTGGACCGGCGCGGTGCTGTGGTTCGGGCTGGGCCTCGCGCTCACGGTATTCACCGCGCTTTACCGACCGGACGATCTGCGACGATTGGTGCGCCGCGCGTAGGCAAGTTCTCCACCAGACCAGGTGCCACGAGTCGTTGAGGGCTCAGCCCCGCTCTGTCGGCGTAGCGACTCGCCCTCCACGAACGGCATCACGTAGTAGAGGAATCCGTCGGCTTCGCCCGAGTCGTACAGGGGTAGGATGTGCGGATGGCTGAGCTGGGCCGCGATCTCGATCTCGCGAACGAACCGCTCCGAGCCGAGGGCCACAGCCAACTCCTGCCGCAGCACCTTGACGGCCACCTTGCGGCGGTGCTTTACGTCCTCCGCCAGGTAGACGGTGGCCATCCCGCCGCGCCCGCTGCCGACCTCACGCTCAATGGCGTAGCGGTCCGCGAGGGCTGTAGTGAGGCGATTCAGAGGGTCGTCGGCCACCGCTTGATACTCCTGCAGCGAGTGGGCCCAAGATGGGTGACCCGGCGCCGCGTCGCTGGCGGGTGACTGCCCCGGAATTGTCCCGGTACGGAGCGTCACTGAGCGGTACGCAGCGTCACATCCTCCCGCCACCTGCACTTGGAAGTGTGGCGGCGTCTGTAACTACTTGAGTCGCACGAGATGATCCCGAATCCACCGGGCGACGTCTCCCTCTGACGCCTCGCCCGCAGCAACCGCGCTGACGATGGCGACTACCTCTGGCTCCTCGACGGCGAGGCCGTGGCCGTTCAAGCCGAGGAAGATCACGGTTGCGAGAAAGGCAATCCGCTTGTTGCCATCCCGAAAGGGATGGTTCTTCGCGAGCCCGTAGAGATAAGCCGATGCAAGAGAGGCAATGTCTGGTCGCCGCTTGTACGTCCATTTGTGCTGCGGCCGCGCGAGCGCGGACTCGAGGAGACCTTCATCGCGCAGGCCGGCCAGACCGCCGTGCTCGCGGATCTGGTCGAGATGCACGGCCTCGAGGACAAGGCGCGGCACCCAGCGCGGCTCTCTCATGCGGCACTATTGCGCCAGTTCGCGCAGCGCGTTCCGATAGCGCTTGGCGGCGTCCGCCGCGACCGCCAGGGCCTCCTGGGTGAGCGGATCGTAGGGCGTCAACAGGATGCCCTCCGCCGTCTCGACGGCGAGGAGGCTATCACCGGGCTCGAGGCGGAGCCGATCGGCCATGTCTTTGGGGAGGGTGGTACCGACCGAGCCGCCGACCCGTCGCACTTTGACTCGTTTGACCATGTCAAAAGTATAATATAAGTGCTACTTACAGACAACGACGTCTAGCCACAGCAAACGGCGGGAGCGGATCGAGTCCCTCGGCTGTTCGCGAAAGCATAGGCGGGAGTGCCGTTGCTGGTAGCCGGCGCACTGTCGCTTCAGCGCCCCCGCGCCAGCTCTTCTAGTGCCAGCCGCGCCGACGTGACCTGATCGCGCAGTTCCGGGTCGGGATTCGACCAGAGATCGAGGAATTGCCGGTAATACTCGATGGCCGCTTCCGTGTCACCGCGAGCCTCCGCCAGCTCGGCCAAGCGGCGCAACGCGAACGGCAACTGCACTCGCGCGAAGCCCCATGAACCCGACTCGGAGGTGAGGCTGGCGTGAACAGCCAACTCGAAGTGAGCAACAGCCGAGTCCGGCTCCGCGAGCTCATCGAACGCCAGCCCGTACATGAGATGAGCGTGCGTTAGCCATCCGTCTAGCACGTAGCCCAGGCCATCTATTTCGCGTAACGCCGCAACCGCACCGTCCGAATCACGTTGGGCCAACGACCGGGCGGCACGGGCCATTGCCTCAGCATATTGAACCGTCCACGGAGCTGCACCTGACGGCTCCGGATACGTCTCCCCGAACCGCTCCAGGAGGTCGGCATGTCCGAGCAGCCCAGCACCGACACCCAGGGTCGTCCGGTAGACCACCCGCTCGAATCCAGTGACGGAATCAGCCGCAAAGCGGTCGAGCGCGGCCTCGAGTCGCGCGCGCGCCGCCGTCGGCCGCCCCCTCATCTCCTCGGCCAGAGCGACGCCGAGCACCACGTTCGAATAGTCGAGGTACCGGCGCTGCTCGCCGTAGTACCGTCCCGCAGCCTCCATGCGACCGATGGCTTGGCTCACGCGGCCATGGGTAGCGGAAAGCGACCCGCAAAAGCTGCGGGCGTCGGCGAGGCCCGCGGGACTGCCGGCCTCCCCCAGCACCGAGTCACACAGCGCATCCGCTCGATCGTAGTCTCCCGACCCGACGGCGTAAGCGCGGGACCAACGTGCGGCTGGATCCGCGAATCCCCGTGCCCTGGCGGCGGCGATGAGGCTGTCGGCTGCAGCCCACCGTCCCAGGTCAATGGCCGTGTAGATCGCGTTGCTGTACCTCAATAGGCTATTGGGATCGAGGGTGAGAGCCTTTAGGTAGGTCACATACGCTCGCTCCGTCTCGCCCAGATAAATGATCGCAACGGCCAAGTTGTTTACCGCACGGGAATCGTCCGGGTACTGGGCAAGGAGGGCATCGTACACGTCGACGGCACGGTGAATCTCGTACCGTTGATAGTGATAGGTGCCCTCGACATGCATCCGCTCCCGATCCGTCAAGCGATCGCGCCGCTCGTAGGCCCGCTGCGCGTACTCCCTACCCTGGGCGCGGCGTTCCGAATTGCCAAACGCCACGCCGGCAAGCCGATAAGCCATGGCGAAGCTGGTATCGAGGCGCGTCGCGGCCACGGCGAGTTCTGCCGCCCGGGGGTAGTCAGCGTCGATCTCCAGAGCTGCCTTCGCCAAGGCGTACCTGCGAAGCGCTTCCATTGATGTTGTGGTCACTTCAGGAAGCGGACGACTCTGCCGAATCGCAGCGGATGCCTCCCCCAACCGACTTCTCAGCTCGCGCGAAAGCGCCTCCACACCCTCCAGCAAGCGCTCGGCCCGGGCAGCCGTCCGCACCGCGATCAGCTCCCGGCCGGTACCCGGCTGGATGACGCGAGCGCTGAACACATAGTCATCGCCCAGGCGCGCGACCGCCGGCACGAGCACCGCCGCCATCCCTTCCCGCTGCGCGATCTCCAACGCGACAGTCTCATCCAGCTTCGTGGTGTCGGGAAGCCCCATTCGCCGCAAGACGGGGACGATCTGGTTGCGGCCCCGGACATTGACGTACCGCGATTGCTGGAGATCAACGCTCAAGGCGGTTTGCGCGGCGAGAGCGATCTCTTTTTCGCTCTCCGGGGCAACGAACTCCGCCAAGACGATCCAAGCTCGCTCCCCGAATGCCTCGCCCGCCGACCCATGGGCCTCCGTCACCCGCGCAGAGCCGCGCACCACGATGAGCGTGCTCATCATGCCCAGGACGGCGAACGCCAGCGCGCCGCCCATGATCGCCCGCGGCCAGGTCAGCTGCCGGACGATCGGTTTCCCGGTTCGCTCCGGAGCGGGCCGCGGCTGGCGCGCCTCTTCGCGCACGAACGCGGTGGCCAGTACGACGGGAAAACCGAGCAGCAGCAATATGAGCGCCGCCGCGTAGACCCACTCGGGCAGCAGGTAGCGCGCGACGATCTGGTCGGCAACCGCCAGCACAGCCCAGGAGGCGACCACGTAGATGGTGAGAGCGATCATCACGGCGCGTGCGCGGCTGCCGCGGAGCTTCACTGTTGTTGGGGTCGCTGTAGCCACAACCGCCGCCGACTCGCGCCTCGCCAACGCCTCAGCAAACTGTCCAACCGGGCTGAAGCGGTCCGCCGGCGTCTTCGCGAGCGCACGCGCCACTGCCGCAACTACGTCGGCGGGCACTGCAGGTCTCAGATTCGTGATCGCGGGGGCCTCAACCGCCACGTGCTGCTGGATGACGCTCTCCACCGTCGGGCCCGTGAACGGCGGCTGCCCCGCGAGCATCTCGAAGAACACGCAGCCCAGCGCGTAGAGATCGCTTCTGCCATCGAGGTCACCACTCCCCACCGCCTGCTCGGGACTCATGTAGCTCGGCGTCCCGATCGCGAGCCCGGTCTCTGTCAACCGGTCACCACCCGCGGCGCTGATCGCTCGCGCAATGCCAAAGTCCGCTACGACCGCGTGCCCGCTCTCCAGCAGGATATTCTCCGGCTTGATGTCGCGATGCAGCACGTCGTGGCTGTGTGCGTAGGAAAGCGCGTCCGCGACTTCGCGTGCGATCTGCACCGCGTCGTCGATGGGGAGTTGCTTTTCACGATCGAGCCGGTCTCGCAGTGTCTCGCCTTCCACGAACGGCATGACGTAGAACAGGAAACCGTCGGCCTCGCCCGAATCGAGCAACGGCAGGATGTGCGGGTGGGTGAGACGGGCGGTGATCTTGATCTCGCGCAGGAATCGTTCGGGGCCGAGCGCGTGGGCGAGATCGGGCTTCAGCACCTTGAGCGCGACGTGACGCTCGTGCTTCACGTCTTCGGCCAGGTAGACGGTGGCCATGCCGCCCGCACCGAGTTCGCGTTCGATCCGGTAACGGTCGGCGAGAGCAGTGGTGAGGCGATCGACGTCGTTGCTCATACCACACGTCGCTTTAGCGACATCAGCCGAGCCGCGACTTTCGGTAGCGGTCGGCCAGTGCTGCGGTCAGGCGATTGAGGTCGTCGGCCATCGCTGCGTATTCCCTGCTGCGAGTGGGCCTAACATGGGCGCCCCGGCTCCGCGTGGCTAGGCGGGCGACTGTCCCAACGAGCCGCAGCCTTCAGCGTCGGAGCCGCTTCTGGCACACCGGCTGCGCGGATTTGATCACGTCGCCAGGCCGAGCGTACGTTACGTTGGGACATGCCCGTGACCGCGAAGCTGTCCCGCGAATTCTACGACCGCTTTGGCGACAAGGTCGTCGACGAGCTGGTGGGGTTGCTCAACGACATGGACGCAACGTTCCGGGCCGAGTCGCGGGAATTGAACGATCAGAACGTCCGGCGTTTCGAGGCCCGGCTCGAGCAGCACGCGGCAGAGTTGCGTGTGGAGCTGGCGGCGCTCAAGGCTGAGCTGATCAAGTGGATGTTCCTGTTCTGGCTGGGCACGGTCGCCACCATGCTTGGGATCGGGCAGTTGCTGATCGGCTAACGGATACGGTCAGCAATGAGCGGTGTCGTCTCGTCAGGCATCCTCAACATCGCGAGCAATGGTCTACCACCTAGAGACCGCTACGTCGGTCTGTGAGAAATCGTCACCTACGAAGAGTAGGGGCTCATCGCGGGCCACCGACAGCGCATAGCTGAAGCAGTCTCCGAAATTCAACCCCGCCGGGTGTCGTCCGCGACCGAACCGCAAAGCTGCGTCGCGGGCGAGGTACGCCTGCTCCTCGCCGACGGGGACCACTTCGGCGCCGATTCCGCGCAGTAGGCGGTCGAGTTGCGGTTCGCCGGCCTCGCCAAAGCGTCCCAGGAGAACGAGTGCGGCCTCGACCACGGTCGCCGCCGACACGAGTCTGGTCGCGTCGGCTTCAACGGCCGCCACGAGCCGACCCGCAGTGGGCTCGCGAGTGAGGATCCCTATGAGGGCCGACGTGTCGATGACCATGAGTCAGCGCGGGAGACCGTGGTCGTCGTAGTCGAGGATCTGCTCGGCGGATCGTGCATCCAGCACGGGAAGCCGAGCGAGTCGCTCCTGGACCCGCCGGATTTCGGCTCCGACGCGCCCGCGGGACAGCCGGGTTTCACGTTCGAGACGCTCGCGTAGTGCCATGCGAATCGCCTCAGTCAGCGATTCGCCGGTGGCTGCGGCGAGCGCTCGGGCGAGGCGGTCCGTCTCGGGGTCTTTGATGCTTAGTGCCATTTCTAGTCTTCTATATGAATATCTATAAATCTAGACTACTTGAGTACGGCGCGCAAGGAGGAGGGAACCAAGGAGGCAAGAGGGAACGTGTTCTCTCATGAGCGGTCACCCGCAGTGAACGGGTCTACCAACCCATCGCGATCTGGTCACCCGACGGCAGCCGGCTGGCGGTCGTGGACTACGACTACCCGACGGACAGTTACGACTTGCAGCTGGTCACGTGGCCGGGGGGGGGGGGGGGAATGGCGTCAGCTCACGGAGACGCCAGACGCCATCGAGTTAGGCCCGGTCTGGACGCCGGACGGTACGCAGATTGTCTACACATACCAAACGACAACCGCCCGGATCATCTCCGTTTCGCTGGCGGAGCTGTTGGCGGAGACTGGAGACGAGGAATAGGCCGGCCGGCGGTTACGTCTTGCGGCGATCCTTCTCCTCCCGCCGCTCCTCCTCCCGCCGATCGGCGCCCGACCGCCGGTCGACGTGCACGTCGTCCGTAGATGTTCTGCGCTCGCCCTCTCGGATGGGTTCCTGACGACGCTCCTTCCCGCCGCGCCGCTCTGGTGTATCGGTCATGCCAGCCCTTTCCTTTCTATCTATTCGCGATTCCAGCCCGTCCAGCCGGGGCCGCGCACCACACGGCCCGGCAACGCTCCCGTGTGCTCCTCGTCGCGCAGGACGATCTCGCCGTTCACTACGACGTGCTGGACGCCCGTCGCCAACTGGTGCGGTTCCGCGAACGTCGCGTGATCCGCGATCGTCGCGGGGTCGAACACCACTACGTCCGCAAAGTATCCCGGTTCCAATCGTCCGCGCTGCCGAATCCGTAGGTTCTCGGCGGGCAGCGAAGTGAGACGTCGGATCGCTTCGCCGAGGGGAGTCACCCCCTCCTCGCGCACGTACCTGCCGAGCAGCCGCGCGAAATTGCCATAGGCCCGGGGATGTGGGTTCGAGCGCAAGAAGACGCCCTCCGGCGCCGGGGAGCCCGCGTCCGAACCGAAACTCACCCACGGCAACGCTATCTGGCGCCGGATATTCTCCTCAGACATCAGGAAATACACCGTCCCGACTCGACTGTCATCCTGCACCACGAGATCCATCGCCGTCTCTTCAACGGACGTGCCGCGCATCTCGGACACTTCGGCGAGTGTCTTACCCGTCAGGTACTTGAGTGAATCCTGCCTGAAGGCGACGAGCAATACGTTTTCCGGCGTGCCCGCCGCGAGCAGGAGGTTTTCCCACTCGTCGGTAGGTGTCCGCATCTCTCGCGCGATGCGCGCACGGATGTCCGGGTCGCGTAGCCGCTCCTCCCATGCGTCCTGTCCGCCCTCTTGCACCCACGGTGGCATGGCCGCGTCGAGACCCGTGGCGCCCGCGGGGTAGTTGTACATGTCCGCTGTAATACGGAGACCGTTGGCGCGCGCCGTTTCTACGCGCTCAATCACCTGCTCCATCTTGGGCCAGTTCTCCCGGCCTCCGGCCTTGAGGTGGTAGATCTCCGCCGGGACGTTCCCGTCGCGCGCGATGGTAATGAGCTCCTCGACCGCCTCCAGTAGCCGGTTTCCTTCGCTCCGCATGTGCGAGATGTACATACCGCCATACTCGGCGGCGACCTTGTTGAGTTCGATCAATTCATCGGTCTCGGCGTAAAAGGCCGGCGCGTAGATGAGCGACGATCCGATGCCGAGGGCTCCTTCTTCCATACCCTGGCGCACGAGCGCGCGCATCCCGTCCAACTCGTCGGCTGTCGGGGGCCGATCGTCGTAGCCGATCTCGTGAATGCGCAGCGTGGTCGCGCCCAGGAACGACGCGATGTTGGGCGAGATGCCCCGCTCCACGAGATGGTCCAGGTACTCGCCCAACGTGGTCCAGGGAATGTCGAACGTGATGTCGCCCTGTTGTTCGATTTCCTCGGCCCGCATCGCGTCCGTGAGCGGTCCCATCGACCAGCCCTCTCCAAAGACCTCCAGCGTCACGCCCTGGCGAATATCGCTGAGCGAGCGCCCGTCCTCGATCAGGCTCACGGTAGCCCAACTGAGCATGTTGATGAAACCGGGCGAGACGGCGAGCCCCGCCGCGTCCATCACCACGGCCGCCGACGCGTCGGCAAAATCGCCGATACCCGCAATCGTGTCGCCGCTGATGGCCACGTCGGCCGGATACGGGTCCCCACCGGACCCGTCGTACACGGTCCCTCCGCGGATGATGATGTCGTAATCAGGGGTGCATGCCGTGGCTGCGAGAGCCAGGCACAGCGCCCTAGCGCATCGGTGCATGTGTTCGGCCTTTGGTGCGGTTGGGTGAGAGACTTACTACTTGCGGAGTAGCATCGCAACACGCCCCGGCGGTTAGTTGCCGGGGGTGTTTCCCATCTCGTCGCACCAGGGGCAGACGCGGATCTGGCGCAGAGTCGCCACCTGCCCCGTCATCGTCATTGGACGGTGATTGTCCCGGTCATGCCCATCGTCTGATGGGGAGTGCACACGAAGTCGTACGTCCCCTCGACGAAACGGGTATCGACCACGAGGTCATAGGTCTGACCGAGCGTCGTGAGGAACGGACCCATGGCCGCGGTACCGAGGTCCGATCCCTCGGGGACGTCCTTGAACTCGACGTTGTGAGGCATCTGCCCGGTCTGCTCGAAGCGAATGGTATCGCCGGGACTCACCATGATTTCGGCGGGCTCGAACCGGTACTCGGTCGCCGAGACGTCGACCATCTTCACGACGATGGTCTGCGGAGTGGTGGCGCGCTCTGACTGCGCGCTCCCGAGAAGTGACATTGCCGCCAACGCAATCACTGCTACCGTTGCCGCTATGGCTGCTTTGCGAAGCATCTGTGAGACTTCCTCCGTGATGGTGTTGGATCCGTGCGGGTCGGGGCGTGCGAGCAGGAGGCTCGATCGCCAATTATGAAGTTTTTCCTTCCCCTAGATATTGCGCACTGCTCTTGTGTGCATTCGCACAAATGGCAGGAAGCGTGCCGATCTGTTTGTTGCAACAAGGTTGTTTCAGGACACTATGTTATGCCGATCGAACCCGGGCGGGCGGCACGGGAGTGGGACCTGCAGCGTCACATTAAAGGCGGGAGATGTCGCAGTCGGGACTGACGGGGAATGTCTCAGTCGGGACTCTAGAATGCGATGTCCGATCGAAGCCAGACAGTTGTGCCCTGAGATCGTTCCCCAATGACTGCCTCGATCGCGACCCTGATATTCTGTCTCAGGAGGGCGATGACGCCGGGGAGCAGGCGCGTGTCCCGGCCGGCGCCGATCGCATCGAACCCGACGGCTGAGGGGTCGATCCTCGTGTCGAAACGGTCCAGCTTCATCGACCCGATGAGCCACGGAAAGAGCATGAACTCGCCCTTGGCAAACACCGACGTATGGCGGAGCCCGACGCCGGCGCCCCACGGGTCGTCGTGGTCTCCGCGCACCCAACCGAGGCCGACATCCAGCGGTCCGTACAGGACCCGGGCGCTCACCCCGAAAGCACGGTGGGGGTCTTCACCCGCGATCCCGTTTGGTTCTCGTCCGATGTATCCGAAGTGCTCGATCGTGAGCGAACGGTCGAGGAGCTGGCCCCCGCTTCCCAGGACAGGCCGCCCGCCCTCGTCATACGTCCCGTCGAGGCCGAGCCCCCAAAGCTTGTAGCGGACCTTGTAGAAGAAATCCATGAAGTTGTTGTTGTCTTCCGTGGCGCGACCCGCGCCCTGCGCCAGACCCACGCCGTAGTACAACCGTCCTCCCACGAGGCCATTCAGTTCGATGGCCGGTGTGGTTCGGCGGAGTTGAAATGCGTTGCTCGACGGCAGGATCTGTCCCGTTACGTTATCGCGGAGTTCCACGTCGGTGGCGGCGAAACGCTGCCACGCGAACACCTCTCGCGCCGCACGGTCGATCTGCCGGTCGGCGAAGGTGAAGAGGTACAGGTTCTGCAAGCCAAACCAGAGGTTCGCGGCCCGGGAGGGCAGCCAGGGAATCAGGTTCTGTATCTTGATCTTCGCCTGAACCACCTCGAGGCCGTTCTCCCGGGTCCATTCCGTCTCGAGGAAGGCCGAGAACGTCTCACCCAGCGTGCCCCCTGCCAGCAGGTACACCTCGTGCGGAAACCGGTAGCTGTAGCTGTAGTCTCCGTTGGCGTCCCGAGAGACGCGCACGTCGTTCTGGAGGCGGATCGACACCGGAGAGGCCCCGGGTATTTCCCCGGGCCAGATGGCGCGCGGCCAGAGATCGCGCCAAGGGTCTTCGCCGAGCGGAACGGGTTCCTCGCGGCGCAACAGAACGTCATTCTCGGGGAACCGGTATCCGTTCAGCCGGAATGCCTCGCCCATCACGTTCAACTTCGGGGCGGCGATGTGGCAGGTGGAACAGCTCGTTCGGTACTTGCGCGCGAATGCGGGGATGCCTCCATGTGTCGCGTGCAGTGGAGGCGTTGACGCCGTTGTCGCCAGCAGGGCGAGGAGCGTGAGTTGCACGGTGCGTTACCTCCGCGTGAGCCGCAGTTCGAGGCGCGTGGGTTCGCCGGGGCTCACGACAAGGGCTCGACGGAACGGGCGGGTCCGGCGGTGCCAGATGTGGAGCTGGTAAGAGCCGGGAGGAACGTCGGGAATCACAAAGCGTCCGGTCCGATCGGCAACGGCGTGGAAGGGTGTCGGCACCGTGACGACGTACGCGACCATCTCCGGGTGAACGTGGCAGAGTATGACGTGGCTTCCCATCTCCGTGAACGTGTGCGGCCGCTCCTCCCCACGCGGGTACGTCCCGAGGTCGAACGCCGGCTCGGCGCCTGCGGGGTGGAAGACGTTATGGAAGACGGGGTCGCTGTTCCGGAATCGGATCGTCAGGCCCGGTTGACCGACCAACACCCGGGGCATGAATCGGAGATTGGTCTGATCGATCATGAGTGTCTCGGGGAGAGCTGCGAACGACCCGCCCGGGTTCGGTACGAGATAGGCCACCGCGCCGCGCGTTCGCACGTTCGCTGCCGTGAGGACGCCCTCGACCTGCGTCGTTTGCGCCGTGGACGTTGCGGCCCACGAGGCCAGGAGCGCGATGGCACCGGCGGCCTTCAATCGCGCTCCGGTGGGGTGGTCGTCTCGGCCGTGTCACCGGCTAACCAGCGGTGCAACGTGCGCCGGCTCACGCCAGCCGTGACGGCGGCACGGGAGATGTTGCCATCGTGATGGGCCAGCAGGCGTTGGATGTATGCGCGCCGGAACGCGATGATCGCCTTCTCGCGGGCGGTCGCATACGGTGGCGGGACTTCCTCGGCCGGGCCGTCTGCCCAACCGCGCACGACGTCGGGCAGATCGGATACCGTGATCCGGCCGTCGTCATCCATCACCACGAGCCGCTGCGCCAGGTTGCGCAACTCACGCACGTTGCCCGGCCACCTATACGCTTCGAGCGCCGTCCACGCCTCGGGGGACACGCGAGGGGGATCCCGTCCCGCCTCGTCCGCGAACCGTTTGAGGAACGCGTGCACGAGCAGCGGCAGGTCGCCGGTTCGGACGCGGAGGGGGGGGACGTCGAGCTGGACGACGTTGAGCCGGTAGAACAGATCCTGGCGAAACAGGCCTCGGTTCACAGCCTTGGTCAGGTCGATATTCGTGGCCGCCACCAGGCGGATGTCGATTGCCGCGAGCGACGTGCTCCCTACTGGTCGTACCTGCCGCTCCTCGAGCGCCCGTAGCAACTTCGCTTGGAGGCTTCCGGGCAATTCCCCGACCTCGTCCAGAAAAACCGTCCCACCGCTCGCGGCGACGAACAGTCCCACTTTTCGCGTGACAGCTCCGGTAAACGCGCCCCGCTCGTGGCCAAACAATTCACTCTCGAGCAATGCCTCGGGTAATGCGGCACAGTCGAGGGGTACGAAGGGGCCGGAGCGCCGCTTGCTATGTTGGTGGATAGATCGTGCGACGAGTTCCTTCCCGGTTCCGCTCTCGCCGGCGATGAGCACGTTTGCCTCCGATGGAGCGACGCGTTCCACTTGCTCCAGCAAACGGGTGATGGCAGGTGATGCCCCGATGATCGGGTCAAAGCCTCGGCCTTCCACCCGTTCGCGCAGTTCGCGGTTCTCGATCGTCAATCCTCTGTACCGCACGGCGCGTTCGACCGTGACCACGAGTTGCTCCCGCGAGAACGGCTTGCCGATGTAGTCGAATGCTCCCTCGCGAATGGCCTGAACCGCCGACGTGACCGTCGCGTATGCCGTCATGATGATCACGGGAAGCATTGGGTCTACCGCCAGCGCGGCGGCGAGTACTGTCATCCCGTCCACCTCAGGCATCCGGAGGTCGAGGAGCAGCACATCCGGGGAGGACGCCGCGAGCGCGTCGTGGAGTTGCGTGGGGTCGTTGAGCGTATGCGGCACAAACCCCGCGTGCGAGAGGAGGCGACGGCAGTTCTCCAGCATGTCCGGCTCGTCGTCGATCACCAGGACGCTGGCTCGACTCACGCGTCACCTCCGGCAGCGGGCTTGAGCGCCGCCACGAACACGCTCCCGGACCCGTGAGGGGAACCCTCGACCCAGATGTGCCCACCATGTCGCTCCACGATGCTGCGGCAGAGCGAGAGTCCCAATCCCGTGCCGCGCACCCCCTTCGTCGTGAAGAATGGCTCGAAAATCCGCTCACGCAGCTCATCTGGAACGCCCACCCCATCATCGGCGACTCGCAGTTCGACCAAGTCCCGCGAAGGATCGTGGCGGGTTGTGATCGTAATCGTGCCTCCCGACGGCATCGCATCGGCCGCGTTCAGCAGTAGGTTCATGCACACGGTCTCCAGGGCGCTGGCACTTCCTATGACAGGTGGGGGCTCCGTTTCCCGGACCACATCGATCCGGATGTGGCGGCCAATCAGCGTGCGCTCGAGCAGGTGCGCGAGGCGTCCCGCTACGTCGCCCAGGTTGACCTGACCGGGTTGCTCATCGCCATCGCGAGCGAACCGCAACAGGTCGCGAGTGGTGTCGCTGAGGCGCGTAGTATGGTCGCGCAACACGGCTAGATCGCCGCGGAGACTGGCGTGCTCCGGGAGCGACTCGATCTCGGCTTCCATGCACTCGAGACGGTTCGTGATAATGGCCAGCGGGTTATTGATCTCGTGGGCAATGCCGGCGGCCATGACACTGATGGCGGCGAGTCGCTCGGACCGCCGCATGTGATCCTCGACCTTAGCCTGCAGGCTCGTGTCACGGAAGATCAGCGACATCCCGTGCGGGGTGCCGGCGTCGTCAGTGATGACCGTCTCGGTCACGCTCACCGGAATCAGCTTCCCGCCTTTGACCGTGCGCTGCGCCTGGAGATTGACCACGGCGCCCGTACGCGCGAGTTCGCGGTCGAGGTACTCCCGTTCGGCCTGCGCCTCGGAGCTGGTCGGCGTGAGGAGCTCGTCGACGTTCCGGCCGATCGCTTCCTGGGCAGCGTACCCGAACAAGCGTTCGGCGCCGCGGTTCCAGACGCGAACCCGCCGCTCGTCATCCGTCCCGACGATGGCGTCCGCCGAGTGGGCGAGGATGTCAGTGAGTTCGGCATGCGCTGTTTGCAGTTCGCGGGTACGCCGGGCGACCACCTCTTCTAGTTCCCGACGATGTGCGGTCAGCGTCTCGGCCATGAGCGCAAAGTCCGTCGCGAACTCCTCGAGTTCGTCATTGGTCTGGATGGTGAGCGGGGGCGGGATCTCTCCTCTCGCGAGACGGGCGGCTCCCTCGCGCAGTTGATATATCGGTTCCGTCATTTGCCGCGCGGCGAGCATCGCCAGCGCCGAGACGACGATCACGATCAGTGATCCCGCGATGACGGTCCAGCTCAAGAACTGCCGGACCGGGGCCTTGATCGTGGACAGCGGAACGGCACGGGCGAGCGTGAGCGGCGCCCCGTACTGTCCGAGGTCGACGCTGGCCAAGCTCACGAGCTGACTGCGCCAGGCCTGCGTCGTGGGTGTCCGCCCGCCGTTGCGGCGTTGGGACGTGTCAGTCATTGCCAGCCAGCCCGTGTCCAGGTCTTCGGCCAACAGGCTCCGCCAGTCCCGCTTGCGCTCGGAGTGGTAGAGGATCAATCCGCTCGAGTCGAGGAGAACGGTCGTGCCAGGCAGTTCCGGCGAGTGGTTGTCGAGATCGCCGAATACGACGCTCGCAAACGCCTCACCGACGACTGCACCGTGGAACACGCCGCTCGAATCCCGCACGGCAACGACGACGGCAATGGCAGGCACCGGAGTCGAGACGCCCGCCGCATCGCGTGCCGCCCGGAGCTCAACGGGCATCGTCAGATGGTCGCCCTCTCCGAGTTCCCGCGCGCGGTGGATGTAATAGAACCCGCTGACGTCATCGTCCGGAGCGCCGTCTGCCTGTATGGATGATGTCCCTGCGCGAAAGACGATCGTTCCGTCGTCAGAGATAACGCGGACCTGAAAGAGCGCCGGGTGCCGCTCGACGAACTCGGTGACGGTTTGTGTCAGGTGCGCCCCGGTGTCACGAGGTATGAGGACCGTCGCCTCGAGCAGAGCCTCAGAGAGAAACTCCACATCGTACTGAACGCGCGTCAGCAGCTGCTCGGCCTGTGTACGCGCCGTGGTCACGTCGTGCTCGAGAGTTGCCTGGGCCCGGGCTCGCAGCCGGGGAACCGCGACGCCCGCGGCGACGACGGCCAGCAACGCAACGGGAAGCGTCGCAAGCGAGGCAAAGGCGATGCTCAGCTTCGCGCGGATCGACAAGCGGGGGAAGAGCTTGTTGAGGTTCACGCGAGATGCCTCCGATACCCGAGCAGTAGAGTTGTTTATACTCCTTTGCCCTTAATTCGCGTGCAGCCGCTCGTGAAGAATCCTTCAGGAGCGCCATTGCCGCGACGAGACTCATCGGGGCATTCTTCCCGCGTGCCGCAGACCTTTGCCGTTCCCGCGACCACCGCCGCCGAGTTGGCTGCGGTGTTCCTCCAGGCCGCCGTGACCCTTGGCCTGGCGGCGCTCTTCACGGTCCTCTGGCGCCGCTACGGCAAACCCTACTTTGGCTGGTTCTCCCTCGCCTGGTTCCTCTACCTGTTGCGCTTGGGCGCGATCACCAGCTTTCTGCTCAGCGAGAACTGGATCTGGCTGTACTGGCATCAGGTGGTCACGGGCTGGACCGCGCTGGTGCTGCTCTGGGCGGCGCTGGTTTTTTCGCGCCAGTTCCGCTGGCACCCGCAGTACCTCGCGGCCGTACTGTTCCCGCCGCTCTGGTCGTACGTGGCGATCTACCGCATGGACAACTTCCTCCTCGCAGCGGGACCGGCCGTCGGGTTCCTGAGCCTTGCCACCATGTGGACCGGATGGTCGTTCTTCCGTCACTATCGGCGCGTCGGGGCCCGTGCGGCGGCCTTCCTTGCCGGCGCGCTGTTTCTGTGGGGATTGCACCACCTCGATTACCCGTTCCTGCGGGCGCGCGGCGCTTGGAACCCGTGGGGCTACTACATCGACCTGCTCTTCGTCCTGTCGATGGGAGCGGGAATCTTGCTTCTCGTCGTGGAAGATCTCCAGCGTGGTCTCGGCGCGCTGGTTGCCCTATCGAACGACCTGCAGCGGCGCGAGCCCGAAGACGACCTGCCCGGCGCATTGCTGACCCGCATCCTGTCGCTTGCCGGCGTGCGCGGCAGCGCGATGTACGTATGCAAGGACGGCACGATCCAGCACGTGCGCAGTGTCGGCGCGTGCGCCGCCTGGGAAGCAGCCGGACCGCCGGCCGCGGTCCGTGCGGTCATCAAACACATGCTCGAGACGGGGCAGCCGGAAACGGTCGGTGATAAGGTGTATCCCTTCGTCGCCTCGCTCCCCGTGCTCCGGGGCGATGTCGTGACCGGCTCGCTCGTTGTGGTGGGCGACGCGCGGGACCCCTTTGCGGCACTCGACAACCGGTTCCTTCTGGCCTTGGGACGCCAGGTGGGCGCGGCACTTGCGAACGTAGATCTCACGCACCGTCTCGAGACGCGTACGGCCGAACTCGAACGGCTCACGGCGCGGATGGTCCAGCAACACGAAAGCGAACGTCGCCGGTTGTCCCGCGAGTTGCACGACGAGACCGCGCAGGTTTTCTCTGCCGTCAAACTGCAACTGGGGATCCTACGCGAGTCGGCGACGCCGGATCTCGCGCCCCGGCTCGATCGCGCGCTCGAGTTGATCGATACCGGGATCACGGGAATCCGCAACGTGACACATTCACTACGGCCGCCACTGCTCGACGAGCTCGGTGCGCTGCCGGCCCTGCGGGCGCTCGTGGAAGAATGCCGGCAGGGGAGTGACCTGGCGATCGAATTCGAGGCACCCGATTGCCTGCCGCAACTCTCCGAACCCGCGGAGCTTGCGCTCTACCGTGCGCTGCAAGAAGGATTGGCCAACGTCCTGCGCCACGCCGACGCAACAAGCGTGCGGGTAGCGGTGGCGGCCACGAACGGCACGCTGGAACTAGCGGTCACGGATGACGGAAGAGGTGTTTCGGCCGAGGGATCACTCGATGACCTCGAGCGACAGGGCCACATGGGGCTCGCGGGAATGCGGGAACGCATCGCGGCACTTGGCGGATCGGTTGTGATCTCGCGGGCGCCGACCGGAGGTACGTCGCTGGTGGTTCGCATACCCGCTCCCACATCGACGCCATGAGCGACGACACGATCCGCATAGTGATCGCCGATGACCACACTATCGTGCGGGAGGGCATCCGCTCGGTGCTCGAGACGGCCGGGGATCTCGACGTCGTGGGCGAGGCGGCGACGGGTGCCGAGGCACTTCGGCTGGTGGAAGACCTGTCGCCCGACGTACTCGTGCTCGATATCTCGATGCCCGAGGGGTCGGGCCTGGATGTCACGCGCCAGCTGCGCACTGCCGGTTCCGCGGTCCCACGTGTCCTGATCCTGAGCGTCTACGACGACACCGAGTTCGTGGTCGAGGCCGTGCGTGCGGGCGCCGCCGGCTATCTGCGGAAGGACTCATCTCCCTCGGAGCTACGCGATGCGGTGCGCACCGTGCATCGGGGAGAGGAGTATTTCTCTCCCGCGGTGGCCAGCCGCCTCAGCTCCGCCATCCGAGATGGCTCGCCGCGCCGCGCAGCGACGCCGCTTGACGTGCTCACGAGCCGGGAACGAGAGGTCCTTGCACTAGTCGCCACCGGGCTCACGAACAAGGAGGTCGCCGCGCGTCTCGGGATAAGTCACAGGACTGTCGAAAGTCATCGTGAACATCTCGTGAAGAAGCTGGGTGTGCAGTCGGTTGCCGAATTGACCAAACTGGCACTGAAATCGGGACTTATCGCCGATTGATTCCGTAGAAACCCGGATCTCCCATCCGTAGCTCGCCGAATAGCATCCTTTCAAACGCTGTCTATCGTGAAGCGAATCATGTACGGAGGCTTCACGATGAGACGATTTCTTTTTGCGGCCGCCGCGGTCGCTATCACGGCCACGACGGCCCACGCGCAGCGACGCACCGATTCCATCCCGCGCGACACCGTCCGGCTGACACCCATTGTGGTGACGGCTACCCGGCGTGCGGTGGATGTCTTCAATGTCCCGGTCCCGGTGAGCGTGCTGGACCGCGCCACGATCCGGGAGCGGGTCCCGAATTCCGTGTCCGATCTCTTCCGGGGGCTACCTGGCCTCGACGTGAGCGGCATTGGGGCCAACCAGGTCCGCCCGGTCATTCGGGGCCAGCGCGGCGCGCGCATCCTGCTCCTGACGGACGGGATCCGCCTGAGCAACTCCCGGCGTCAGCAGGACTTTGGTGAGATACCGGCGCTGGTCGACATCTCGGCCGTCGAGCGGGTGGAAGTGGTACGCGGTCCGGCGTCCGTGCTCTATGGGAGTGATGCCATCGGCGGCGTCATCAACATCATCACGAATCGTTCGGCGCTTCCCGGCCTGCACGGGTCGGCCGGATACCGCTACAGCGGCCACGACGACCAGCAGCGCGTCGTGGGAAGCGTCGCCGGGAAGTTTGGTGACCTGACCGTCCGGGCTCGCGGCTCGTACCGCGACACCGATCCCTACAGCGCGCCGGCGGGCTCCTTCGGCAATATCACGCTGGCCAACGACGTTCGCGTCGAGGACTCGGGCGTCCAGGACGAGAGTTTCGACGGGTACCTGGGCTATGACCTCTCCTCAGGTCAAGACGTCTTCGTCAAGTACGAGCGGTACAGCGCCGACTCGGCCGGTTTCGGTTTTGTAGATCCGGCGGCGTTCTCGCCGGGTGATCCGCTCGTCCAGATCCGGTATCCAAGACAGCGGTTCGACAAGGTGACCGCCGGATACCGCGGGATCGGCGTGACGCTGCCTTTTGCGGATCGCGTCGACGCGGTCGCGTATTGGCAGGACAACGACCGGCTTCTCAACTTCGATCTCCAGATCCCGACTGGCGGTGCGCCGGGGCCGGATAGCGTCGTCGTCAATCAACGGAACGTGACCAGCATCGAGACCGTGGGCGGACGACTCGAGTTCGCTAAGCTCATCGGCTCCGCCGTCACGCTGACCTACGGTGTGGATTTCTTTCGGGACGCCACGACGAATACCGACACCAGCATGTCGGCCACCTACTTCGCGGCGCCCCCGTTTCCCGGTGGTCCCACCGTGTTCGAGGATCCCACGGTCACGACTCCAAACGTTCCCAATGCGCGCTTCCGCTCAATCGGCGCTTTCGTTCAGAGTGAGATTGCGATTGCCCCCCGGGCCACTGTGATTCTCGGCGCCCGCTATCAGGACGTGAATGCGTCCACGCGCGAGACGCCCGGACTCACCGGACCGACGGTCAGTGCGACGGACCGGACGGTTGTCGGCGCGGCGAACGTGATTGTTGGGCTGACCAATCGGGTGAGCGTGCTCGGATCGGTGGGTCGAGCCTTCCGCTCGCCGAACCTCATCGAGCGCTTCTTCAACGGGCCCATAGAAGGCCTGTTCCAGGTGCCGAACACCGACCTCGAGGCCGAGACGAGCTTCAACGTCGACTTGGGGCTGCGGTACCGCGATAGCCGATTCTATTTCGAAGGCTTCGTGTTCCAGAATCAGATCTTCGACGGCATTCGGAGCCAGGCAACGGGCGACACGGTCGCGACGCTCCCGGCCTTCACCAACGTGAACGTAGAAGAGCTGCGTGCCCGCGGCGTCGAGCTGAACGGCGATGTGCAGCTACCGCTTGGATTCGGTGTGGGTGCCCACTTCACGCACTTGGATACGCAGAACGTGACGGAAGACCAGAACAGCCCGATTGGCGATGGTTTCTCGACGCAGATCGGCGGATTCCTCCGGTATCGCGCCCCGTCGGGGCGGTTCTTTGGCGAGTACACGGTACGTCACAATGGGGAGCGGGACGATTCCGAGATCCTCTCTGGGAATCCCATTGGCACGACGCTTCCCGCGTTCACCGTGCACTCGCTCCGGGCGGGTGTCACCGTGTTCCGTCGTGGAACCCACGCACATCGGGTCACCGTTGCCGTCCGCAACCTCACGAACGAGTTGTACGCTGAGTTCGCAAACGCGAGTTTCTTCCGGCCGGAGCCGGGACGGCATCTCGTTGTTGCCTACGACCTGACGTTCTAACATGCGCGAGCCCGTTCTCTTCATACCAATTGCGACCACGTTCATAGCCCTCGTGTTCGCAGGCGTCATCTTCGCGCGCTACCGCGAGCGGCGTACCGGGGCTCACCTCCTGTGGTGGACATTTGGCATTCTCGCGTACGGGACGGGTACGTTCGTCGAGGCGGCGGTCACCCTCACCGGGTGGAACCTGGTGCTGTTCAAGGCCTGGTACGTCAGCGGGGCGCTGCTGGGCGGCGCGCCGCTGGCGCAGGGGACGGTCTACCTGCTGTTCTCGCGCCGCACCGCCAACCGTCTCACGGCGGTGCTCGTGCCGTTCTTCCTTGTCGCCGCGACCGCGGTGATCCTCTCGCCCGTGAACTACGCCCTCGTCGAGCCGTACCGGCTCACGGGATCCGTGATGGAATGGCACTGGGCACGCCTGTTCAGTCCGTTCATTAACACGTACGCCGCCACGTTCCTGATTGGCGGCGCGGTTGTGTCGGCCATGCGGTATCGTAGGTCAGCCGATACACATCACCGGTTCATCGGGAACGTGCTTATCGCGATCGGGGCGCTGTTACCGGGTATCGGTGGGACGGCGACGCGGTTTGGCCATACGGAGGTTCTCTACGTCACGGAGTTCGTGGGGCTGCTGCTGATCTGGGCTGGGTATTGGTGGAACGTGAAGGTCCCGGTGCCCGCTCCGCCGCGAGAGCAGCTTGTGCCCGCCACTTGACCACGGTCGGCCTCGGCGCGCGCCGGGGCCGACGACCACCTTTCCGAGCGTCTGGCTTCGACTGATTCCTCCCCGGCGAACGTAGACTGGCCGCCCAGTCAGTTAATTGACGACGGCCGAAGGCGGCAAGTGCTCGTTCAGAGGCTCAGCGGTGGTGAAGCAGGGAGGGAACCTTCTCGCCACTCGGGCTGATAATCAGATCATGCACGTGGCTCGACCCGGTTCGGGCCGTTGCCCCCAGACACCCGCTGTCCGAGGGAGGGTCGATGCGCGCGCTGTCCGTCCTGTCCGTTCTGTCGTTGCTGTACGCCCCGTCAGTCTCCTCTGCCACACCGACCCCGACCGACACCGAGGAACCCTATTTGGCTATCCGGACGGGTCTCAAGTGTTCGGCCTGCCATACAAACATCACCGGCGGCGGGAACCGATCCCAGTTCGGGTCGCTCTACGCCCAGACACAACTTCCCGCGCGTCCGGGGACGTTCGTTAGCAAAGCGGTAGCAGATTTCCTCAACGTTGGGTTCGATTTTCGGGTGGAGGGATCGGGCACCGTCGAGACATCCGACCCCCGCACGCGGCTCGGGCTGATTGAGGCCCAGGTCTATTTCGAGGCCCGGTTCCTCAACGGGCAGCTGACCCTGTACATCGATGAGACGGTTGGGCCCAACGCCGCGGTTTCCCGCGAAGCGTTCGCCCTGGTCCGTTCGGGTAGCGGCTACGCCAAGGCCGGTAAGTTCCTGCTGCCCTACGGTCTGCGCCTACCGGACGACGACGAGTTCATTCGCAGCATCACGGGGTTCTCGTACTTCACGCCGGACCAGGGGATCGAGGTGGGGTTCGAGCCTGGCCCGCTCCAGTTCGCCGTCGCGCTGACGAACGGCGAGGTCGGGATGCAGGAGAGCAACAGCGGGAAACAGATCACGTCCAGCGCCGCACTCGTATTCCGCAATCTGCGGCTCGGCGGGTCCGCGTCACGCGACCACGACCCCGACGGGGTGCGGGATGTCGCGGGTGGGTTCGGTGGCCTGTCGTTGGGGCCCATCGTCCTCCTCGGCGAAGTCGATTACATCCGGGAAGATCCCGATGCCGGCGCCCAGGTCGAGCAGCTGGCCGCATATGTGGAAGCCAATATTCTGGCAGCCCGTGGCATAAATCTGAAGGCCACGTTTGGGTACTTCGATCCGGATCTCGAGTTCGACAGCGGCACCCAGAGACGCTCGCGGTTTGGGCTGGAGGTTTTCCCTGTCCCGTTCGTTCGTCTCGCCGGTTTCTATACGCTGCTGGACTTCGACCAGGGCGGTAACGACCGAGATCGCCTCAGCGTCGAAGCACATGTACATTTCTAGGGTCCTTGCAGAGAAGTTGTGCCAGAGTTCTCACGTCGTGATCCCGTCATCTTCGATCGACTGGTTGAGCATTCCCTGGACATGGTCCTCGTGCTCGATGCAGCCGAGACGATCCTATACGCCACCCCGGCGTTGGAGCGGGTCCTCGGGTATGCCCCGGAAGAACTAATCGGCGCGAACACGCTCGAGTTCGTCCATGCGGATGACGTCGAGCGCGTCGCGCGGTTCCTGGCCGTACAGATGGCAACGCCGGGTATCGCGCCGCCGATTGAGATGCGGTTCCGGGAAGCCCAGGGTGGGTACAGACTCCTAGAGGTCGTAGGTAACAACCTCATGGGTGACCCCCGCGTGGGGGCCCTCGTACTGAATGCTCGGGACATCACGGAATGGGACGCGACACGGCGCGCGCTGCGAGAGAGCGAGCAGCGCTATCGCGCGTTCGTCGAGCGAAGCAGCGAGGGCATTTTCCGCTTCGAGCTGGAACCGCCTGTGCCTACCTCGCTTCCGATTGACGATCAGATCACGCAGTGGTATGAGTGCGCCCGGCTCGCCGAGGGGAATACGGCGCTCGCGCGGATGCTGGGGCGTGAGGCAGCGACAGACGTGATCGGCATGCGGCTCGCCGATATGCTGCCTCCGGACGATCCGGCCAGTTGGCAGTTCTTGCGGACGTTTGCGAGTGCGGGCTTCCACGTCACCGACGCGCAGACCCGTGAGCGCAACGGCGACGGGTCGGAACGGTGGTACCGCAACAACCTGCTCGGCGTCACCGATCACGGCCTGATGGTCCGCATGTGGGGCCTCAAGCGGGATGTCACGCACCACGAGGTCGCGGACGAGCTCGTGCAGCAGTCGGAATCGCGTCTCCGTCGCATGCTGCAGCAGGCCCCCGCCATACTCTGGACCACGGACGCGTCCCTGCGCTTTACATCGGCGACGGGGAGCGGACTGAGCGCTCTGGGTGTGGAGCCTCAGGACCTCGTTGGGGTTCCAATTGGCGACCGTTTCCGGGCTATCGACCGTCAGCTAGATGTCCTCGAGGCACATCGGGCGGCGCTGCGCGGCGAGTCACGCCAGTATGAGGCAGAGTGGGCCGGTCGCTCGTTTTGCGTGCATGTCCAGCCACTGCGCGGCGAGGACGGCGCGGTGACCGGGACGATCGGCGTGGCGCTGGACATTACCGGGCAGCGCCGCCTGGAGCAGCTGTCGGTCCAGTCGCAGAAGATGGATGCGGTGGGACAGCTGACGGGAGGCATCGCGCACGACTTCAACAATCTGCTCACGGTCATCCTGACAAACGCCGAGTTGCTCGCCGCAGACCTTCCCCAGAACGCACCGGAGGCGGCGTCCGATCTCGGGGAGATTCGCGGCGCCGCGCAGCGTGGCAGCGAGATCGTCAAGAAACTGTTGGGGTTTGGGCGACGTGAGATGCTCTCGCTGCGCGCGCATCGGGTGAATGACATCCTTGAACGCGGAGGAGAGACCATCCGGCAACTCCTTCCGCCAGGCATCACGGTCGAGATGGAAGCCGCCGATCCCGGTCTGATCGTCCATGCCGATGCCACTGCTGTGGAACAAATGCTTGTAAACCTCGTGACGAACGCGCGAGACGCGATGCCCAATGGCGGCACGGTCACGATAAGTGCGAGGAGTCTGGCGTCCGCCGGCCACGCGGCTGCGGTTGTGGAGATCGCGGTGGCGGATTCGGGTGTTGGGATGACGCAGGACGTGCTCGAACACGCTTTTGAACCGTTCTTCACAACGAAAGCGCCGGGCGAGGGAAGCGGGCTCGGTCTGGCCATGATCTATGGCCTCGTGAAACAACACGGAGGTACGGTCGAACTCCGGAGCGAGCCTGGCGCCGGTACCACGGCATTCCTGCGGCTGCCGCTCATGCATGCCGGTGCGGTCGTCTCCGAGAACGGTGCGGACCGCGGGCCACAGCACTCCAACGGTGGGGCGGGCACGGTTCTCGTGGCCGAGGACGAAACGGCCATCCGCGCGGCGGCGCGCCGACTGCTCGAAGGAAACGGCTATCGCGTTATCGAAGCAGCCGATGGTGCCGAAGCGCTGGAACAGTTCCAGGCGCACGAGCAGGATGTCAGTCTGATCATCTGTGACGTCGTGATGCCGCGTCTCGGCGGGCCCGAGGTACTCGACGCGTTGCGACGGAGGGGGAAATCGGTGCCGTTTCTCTTCATGAGCGGGCACAGCGGTCGCGGCGGTGCCGCGGCGGACGCCGTTGAGCCGGGCATACCCTTCCTACACAAGCCCTGGACCGCTACCGAGTTGCTCGGACTCGTCCGCCGCCTGGTCGACGTAGACCCCACCTGAAACCATCGCGGACGCGGTCCGGCGATGGAATCCGCTGCTAAGTGCGTGCAAAATCCGACCCCTGAAAGGAACACGAATTCATGAGTGGTGACTTCCAGATCCCGTTCCCTGTGAACGAGCCGGTTTTGTCGTACGCGCCGGGAGCGCCCGAGCGCGACGAACTGAAGCGCAAGATCGATGAGATGACGTCGACCCAGATCGAGATCCCGTTGATCATCGGTGGGAAAGAGGTCAAGACGGGCGATTGCAAACAGTCGATTATTCCGCACCGCCATGGGCACGTGCTGGCGACGTGGCACCGGGCTGGCAGCGCCGAGATCAAGCAGGCGATCGCGGCAGCCGCGGAGGCGCATCGGGAGTGGGCGAGTTGGGCTTGGGAAGATCGTGCGGCGGTCTTTCTCAAGGCGGCGGACCTTCTGGCCACCACCTGGCGGCAGACGTTGAACGCCTCAACGATGCTGTGCCAGAGCAAGACCCCGCACCAGGCCGAGATCGATGCGGCGTGCGAGTTGATCGATTTCTATCGGTTCAACGCCCACTTCGCGGAGCGGCTCTACGAAGAACAGCCCATCTCCGCACCCGGTATCTGGAACCGGGTCGAGTACCGGCCGCTCGAAGGGTTCGTGCTTGCCATCACCCCGTTCAACTTCACCTCGATCGGCGGCAACCTGCCCGTCGCTCCGGCAATGATGGGCAACACGGTGATCTGGAAACCCGCATCAACAGCGGTCTTCAGTAGCTACTACATCTTCCGCATGCTCGAAGCCGCCGGGATGCCACCCGGCACGATCAACTTCGTTCCCGGCAAGTCCGCGGAGATCTCGGACACGGCGCTGCGGGACCGCGCGTTTGCCGGCATCCACTTCACGGGCTCGACCGAGGTGTTCCAGCATCTGTGGCGCACGGCGGGAGCGAATATCGCCAATTACGCGACCTATCCGCGCCTCGTCGGCGAAACGGGCGGGAAGGACTTCATCATTGCCCATCCCTCGGCCGATCCTGCGGCACTCCGGACGGCAATCGTGCGCGGAGGTTATGAGTACCAGGGTCAGAAGTGTAGTGCTGTCTCACGAGTGTACGTCCCCGACTCGATATGGCGCGAGATGAAAGACGATCTGCTCCAGGAAATCCGGGGGCTCGCCATGGGGGACGTCGCCGATTTTCGGACCTTTATGGGGGCGGTCATCGACCAGTCCGCCTTCGACAGCATCTCGGCGTATATCGACAACGCCAAGGCGTCGCCCGATGCCGATATCCTCGTTGGCGGCGGTACCGACGACGGCGAAGGGTACTTCATCGAGCCAACCCTCATCGAGGCGCGGACCCCCGACTACGTCACCATGTGCGACGAGATCTTCGGTCCGGTCGTAACGGTTCACGTCTATTCGGACGCCCAATGGCACGAAACGCTCCGGCTGGTAGATACGACCTCACCGTATGCGCTTACCGGTGCCGTATTCGCGGCCGATCGCCGCGCCGTCCGTGAAGCAACTGACGCGCTGCGCTACGCGGCGGGCAACTTCTACATCAACGACAAGCCGACGGGCGCCGTGGTGGGTCAGCAGCCCTTTGGCGGGGCTCGTGCGAGTGGCACCAACGACAAAGCCGGCTCTGGGCTCAACCTCGTCCGGTGGGTCTCGGCGCGCTCGTTGAAGGAGACTTTCGTCCCAGCGACCGACTACCCGTATCCCCATATGGCCGCCAAGTGAGGAGGCTCCAGCAAGGAAAGGCTTGACACTCAAAACGGAGCATCACATCCTGCGTTCGGTGCCCAACACTCCGTTGCACACCATGCGGCCCGGCCGCCCCACGAGTGCACCCGCGCTCGCGACGGCTGGGCTTCTCCTCATCGCCGCTTTGGGCTGCGAACCAGGCTCCGTCACCGAAGCCCGAAATCAGCTCAATCGGGGCGGTGAGCGCATCTTTTCGCTGATCCTCCCTGTAACGATCGACTCGGCCGTGGTCGACGACTTTCTCGAAGGCGTGAACGACACCGTCGTGAATGGCGTACTCGGTGTCCCAATCGATCAGCAGAGCCTGAGTGTTCCGGTCATCCCCTCCTTCCTGGCCTCCAACCCCGTTCCGGTCACCGCTGTCGATTTCGCGGAATTCGAGGACGCGGTTCGCGACGCGACCATCGCGTCGTCACCCGCACGCCTGCGATTCACGAATCTGAACGGCCAGGTGGCCACGCTGTCGAATGTCGTCATCGGTGTCGTCGCGCTCAATCCGGACGGGTCGATCCCCGTGGATGGGACCGGCGCCCCCGTCTACGACACTACTGGAGCCGGCGTGCCGCGCACGCTGGGCGTCTCGGATCCCGGCAGCGCCGTCATCACGGTTGCCGTCGGCGCTACGAGTACCATCGACGTTGAAGCGGCCATCATCGTCGATGGGGTAGTCGATCTGATCCTGAATGGGAACAGACCGGCCGTGGTGGTGAGCGGGGACGGGGCGGGCCCGCTGGGTGGGTTCCTTTCGGTGACCATCGATATGGTGGCGTTGTTCGATTTCTTCCTCCCGCCGGAGGGAGTGGTCCTCAACTCGAATACCACGCAAGCCGGCGCGGAGCTGGATACCGGCGACGCGGATCAGGTGGCAGATCGGGTCTCGCTCGCGTCGTTCATTGCGGTGGCCACCAATCGGACAGCGTTCAGGGTTGACGTAGAGATTGCGATTGCGGAGGGCGACTTCGGCGAGACGGACGTGTTCGGTGTCCCTGGCAGTGTCGTTATCTCGAGTTTCTCGCTCGATGCCGGTACAGTCGATGTTACCGGGGTCTTGACGGCCCCGATCGTCGACACGGTGACGATTGCGCTCACCGGAGCGCAAACCCGCCCGCTGCTGGGCGACCTGTTCACGGCCAGCACGCGTATCACCCTGCTTCCCGTATCGGCAAACGGGCGTGCGGTTATCCGGCCGACGGATGTCGTGACATTCAACGCCCGCGCCGCGCTCACGATCGTGACGGGAGAGAAGCAATGAGGCGCGCCGTCGGCATAGCACTGCTGGCCGGGGTGCTCCATACCGGAGCATTGGCGGGCCAGGCGGTCCCCCAGGGATCTCAGGCCGACCGTGTCGATCTGGGGTATCGTCGGACCCCGACCCTGCGGTTCGATCCGTTTCGCCATCTCATGATCCCCCATTGGGGATTCGTCATGTCCTTCGGGGCGCGCGGGGCGAACACCGCGCTGAACCTGAGTGACCTCGGGGCCCTGCTCAAGATCGACAGCGACGATGAACTCCTGGCAGGTGATGCGATCGACGTACTCGGTCTCATTCCCCGTGGCACCGGACTGGCATTCTCGGCGCAGGGGGAGGGAGGCTTCTACCTCGGCGGACCCCTTCCCGGCGGCCTCGCCATCGGGTTCTCCGTGCAAGCTCGCGGATTCGGCGCGGCGCAGTTCGACGACGATGCCGTCGCCCTGCTGCGAGACGGCAACGGGGCGCGCCAAGAGTTCTCGTTGGGTGACTCGCGGGGTTCCGGCCTCGCCTCGGCCGACTACGGTGCCCATCTCCTGCTCCGCCTGGGACCGGTCTACTCCGTCGACGGTCCGCGCATCACCTTGGGGGCCGGTGCGCGGATCGTCCGGCCAGTAGCCTTCGCGCGCGCCCGGTCGTTGCTGGACAACGGTGGTCGCGTGCTGGTGACGGGAGACAGCCTCGTCGCGAACATCCAGATACAGTCCTTGCACACACCCATCGACGGGTTCGATGCGGGCACGGCCTTCGGTGACCGAGGATCAGGACTAGCGGCCGATTTCCTGGTCCGTCTCGAGTGGCCCACCAACGGGATCGCGCTGGAGGCAATGGTCGCCAATCTCGGAAGCGTCACGATCGATGGCGTCGAGCGTCGCACGGCAAACATCAGCGTCGCGACAACACTGCTAGACAGTCTCATCAACGTGCTCGACACAGCCGATCTGGCCATACAGGACACGCTGACGCTGGACCTCACCTTGCCGCGCGTCGTGCGGTTCTCCGCCAGCGCGTGGGCCAACTCAATTCTACAGGTCGACGTGGCCGCCACCCTGCCCACCGGCGGCGAGTTCCCGGCACCTCTCGCGGTCGATATCGGGACCACCTGGCGGTTCATCCGGACGTTGCCGCTCCGGGCGGGCGTGATCCTCGGCGACAATCAGGGCGTGGGGTTTTCCGGCGGGTTTGCGATCGAGGGCCGAGTGCTGTTTCTGCAGGTTTCGGGGCAGTCCCTGGGCGGGTTGTTCAAGCACGCGACGGGCGCGGGCGGACGGTTTGAGTTGGGGCTTTTCTTCTAGAAGAGTCCACTCCGGGCCGCCTGCCACAGCCGTACCATGCGATCGAACCCCACCTGGAGCATATCTGCGGCCTGCGGCGATGCGGGTTCGGCCAAAGTGGCCTGGAGCTCGCTGGCGATTCGCGGTAACTCGTTGTGACCACCAGTCTTAGCTGCCTCGATAGTCCTGTCGAGCAATCCTCGTAGTCGATCCCGCTCCGCCTCGTCATCCGGGACCTGGAAGAGGTAGCCAGCCACGTCTTTTCCCTCGAAGAGGAGCTTACCTACGTCGTCGAGTGGTGGTTGTGGACGGGGCTTGTCGTTCATGCTGATTCCTCGCGCTGACACCGGAACCCTGCCGGGCTCCGGTCGGGTTTATTCTTGAGATGGCAGTTCGACCAAGATAGTGAATTCGCAGAATAGAGAGGCAAGGGTGTTTCACACATTTGGAATGATGGGGGCCGTTGTCGCGCTCGCGGCGTGTTCGAATGCTCCAGCTGTAGAGTGGGCTGCTGAGGCTGGCGAAGTGCATCTCACCAACCTCCAACAACTCACCTTTGGCGGGCAGAACGCCGAAGCGTATTTCTCACCCGACGGGGAGCAGTTGATCTTCCAGCGCACCGACGCCGACGGCGGGTGCGACCAGCAGTACGTGATGAACATCGACGGAAGCGGTAGGGAGTTGGTCTCGAACGGGCTGGGCCGGACGACGTGCGGATACTTCTACTTCGGCGGAGAGCGGATCTTGTATTCGAGCACTTTCCATCTGAGCGACCAGTGCCCGCCGCCGCCCGACTACTCCCGCGGGTACGTGTGGCAGGTTCCCGATTTCGATATCTACACCGCGGCGCCGGATGGAAGCGACATCCAGCGACTGACGGAGGTGCCGGGGTACGATGCCGAGGCCACGCTTAGCTTCGATGGACAGACGATCGTTTTCACGTCGACTCGTGACGGCGACCTCGACATCTACACGATGGACGTCGACGGCTCCGATGTCCGCCGGCTCACCGATGCGGCGGGCTACGATGGGGGACCCTTCTTCTCACCCGACGGCAGCATGATCGTCTACCGGGCCTGGCACCCGACTGACGAAGATGAACTTGCCGACTACCGGTCGCTGCTTGCCGACGAGTTGATCCGACCGGTCCGGCTCGATATCTGGGTGATGAACGCGGACGGCTCGGAGCAGCGCAGGGTAACGGATCTCGGCGGTGCCAACTTCGCACCTTTCTTCCACCCCGATGGCCAGCGCATCATCTTCGCGTCGAATCACCACAACGCCGATCCAGCGGACCGCAATTTCGATCTCTTCATGGTGAGCGTCGACGGTACGGGGCTAACGCAGATCACGACGGAAGGCACGTTCGATGGGTTCCCCATGTTCTCGCCCGATGGGTCGAAACTGGTGTTTGCGTCAAACCGCCATAATGCGGTGGACGGGGAAACGAACATCTTCATTGCTGATTGGGTAGAGCAACCTGGTGACTAATGGCAAGAAGACCGACTGACCAGAACGTGAGCGAAAAGGCGCCCGCCACCGACGAAAGACGGGCACCCTCGGGGCAACCAGTGAGGCGGCCGGCCTCGCAGGTCAAAGACTGGATCAAATCGCTGGCGATCGCGCTCGCGATCTTCCTGTTGCTCCGCACGTTCCTTGTCGAGGCGTTTCGGATTCCGTCGGGGAGTATGGAGAACACGCTCCTCATTGGCGATTTCCTGTTCGTGAACAAGGCACTCTATGGGGCCGAGATCCCCTTCACGGGCGTGCATCTCCCTGCCCTCCGGGACCCCCGGCGTGGTGACCTCGTCATCTTCAAGTCGGTTGAGGAAGAACATATGACGGTCGTGAAGCGCGTCATCGGCATGCCCGGCGATACGCTTTCGATGGAGAGCAACCAACTCTTCGTGAACGGGAACGCACGCCCGGAGCCGTATGCCGTGTTGCAAGATCCGCTCAACGATCCGGAAGACCCCAAGATGCGAGCCTGGCAGGTGCGATACTTGAGCGAGGACCGCGATCCGCAGGACTACCGACCGACCCTCAAGACCTGGGGGCCAATTGTCATCCCGGCCGACTCGTTCTTTGTGATGGGTGACAACCGGGATCGCTCCTACGACAGCCGATACTGGGGGCTCCTCGGGCGCGATAGAATCCGCGGCCATCCCATGCTGGTGTACTACAGCTTCGACAAGACGGGGCTGTTGCCGCTGCCCTTCATCACCGGGATTCGGTGGAAACGGATTCTCGCGATACCAGATTGAAGAAGCACCGCGCTGGCAATTCCCATCGCCAAGCAAAGAACCCCGCCGGCGCCTGCCGGACGGGGTCCTGAGTATCTCGATCGTCCGCTGACGTACTGTTAGCCTGCCGTGAGCTGAGCCTCGGACGGCTGGGTCACGTTCTTAGGCACGTAAACTGCCTGGCGGCCACACTTCCGACACTTCAGCGTGACCATCCGGTCGGTCTGCCGCAGCGCGGCTCGCACACGTCGCTTCGGTGTGCGATCGATCGCACTAGATCCGCAAGACGGGCAAGCCAACGACTCGCGATCGCGATCTGCGAGAATTAGTTGAAGAGCCTCCGGCGCGCGGTACTCCTTGATTCCTCGACGTCCCACCCTGTACCCCCAGGTCAACGAAGCCTCGAAATGTATCCCGCCCACGGGCACCTGGCAAACGCGCGTAACCCATTGGCGTATATGCACTAATGAGATATCACCTGCGGAAGGACCGGTTTGAGCGGTGATGGAAGGCGGTTAGGATGACACGACGGCGCGTCCAGCCTGCCCCCCAGGCGCTGCTGCCCCGGCGGCATTCCGCGGGAGGCTCAAGAAGCTAAATCGCATAGTGACAACAGATTGACCGGTTTGGAGCCTTTCCGGACCCGCTTGACGGAAGGGCTCGGAGCCGCTAGGTTGCCGCCCGAAACATCGCCACATAAGGAGTTTTCCATGGCTGCCGACTTGGGCGGCTCGCAAATCTCAGCACTGCTCGAAAGCGTTCCCGGGATCGTGAACGTTTTGCGGAGTCCCGTCGCGGACGCGATCGTGAACATGATCCGCGCGGGGGGAGGCGTGCGTCCGTTTTCTTACCAGTACGCCGAGGAGCTCGTGCAATTCGCGGTCCGGCGGGGCCTGATCGGCGCCGCGGAGGGTGACGAGGTACTCGAAGATGTCAGAAGCGTCAAGCGCGGCGGCCGGTCGAGGAGTGTGAAGACCGCAAAGCGCCCGGCTGCCAAGAAGTCCACTGCGAAAAAGGCCGCCAAGCCCAAGAACACGGCGAAGAAGGCAACGGCCAAGGGGGCGAAACCTACGCGCAAGGTCGGCGCGTCCGCAAAGAAGAAGGCTGTCAAGAAGACGAAGAAAAAACCGGCCCAAAAAACGGCCAAGAAGCCGCAACGCGGCGGCAAGCGCCGCTAGACGGTAAACCCCTCGACCAACTGCCGCAGTTTGTCGGCCGCCTCCGTAAGCGTGCCTGCTTGCGCGGCCATCTCTTCTGTCGATGCTCCCTGCTCCTCCGCGGCAGCGGTGACCTCCTGTGCGGATGAGGCGTGGGCGCCGGCGGCTTCCGCCACGTCGCGCAGCACACCGGCGATCTCATCGGTGGCCCGGACGTTGGTGCCGGCTTCGTCGGTGACGCGTCGTGCCGCTGACTCCACTTCGGTCACCGCGGTGACGATTTCCTCCAAGGCGAGCGCGGCGCTCTCCGCGACGCCCCCTACGCGCCCGACCTGGGAGCGGGCCTCCGCGATGGTCGTGGCAACATCGGTAACCTGTGCTCGAACCCGTTGGATCGTGTCGGTGACGTCCTCTGCGGCGCGGGCACTCGAATCGGCGAGCTGTCGCACCTCTTCCGCTACCACCGCGAAGCCCGAGCCCCGCTCGCCGGCGCGGGCGGCCTCTATAGCCGCGTTCAACGCAAGCAGGTTCGTCTGCGAAGAGATCCGCTTGATTAGATCCACGAAGTCGTTGATGGCCAGCGAGAGTTCCTCGAGTTCGGCGACTTTTTCGGCGCTGAGCTCAACGACCGATTGCACACCGCGAAGTGACTTGCCGGCCGCCGCAACATTGGCCCTGTGTCGCTCGGCCAGGCGATGGATGTTGCTGCCGAGTTCGGATACTCGAGCCGCGACTTCGGCATTGGTGCGCGCGGCCTCCCCCAGCGAATCCATCGCCACCCGGCTGCGCCCGAGGCCTGTTGCCTGACCCTCCGCGCCGCTGGAAATATCGACCATGGCCGTAGTGATTTCGCCTGCGGTGGCAGCCAGTTGCTCGCTCACCGCCGAGAGATCCGTCGCCGTCTCGGTGACGCTTTCACTCTGGCCGCGTACCTCTATGATGATCGTGCGCAGCGTGGTCCCGACGCTGTTCATCGCTACCGACAACTCGTGCAGCTCCCGCGGCATCCCTCGCTCGTCCATCGCACCGGCACGGAGGTCACCCTGGGCGAAGCGGCGTGCGGCCTCCAATAGCCGGGTGAGCGGCCGATCGATCGACCGGAGGAGTGCGACGCCGATGGCCGACCCAACGAGCACGGCCGCAAGGAGCACCGCCCACACGATCGACCGCTGGTGATGTGCCGACTGTACTAGACGCTGCGTGACGGCCGCGGAACGCACCGTCTGAGACGCGCTGATGGCCCTGACCGCGCTCACCAGCTCCTCGGCAGGCTCACGTGCCGTTGCCGCCGCGGCGATTGCCTGGACCCTCCTACCGTTGTCTGTCAGTGCATGAGCGTAGTGGTATCCCACTTCGACCCGCGACTGCAGCGCGGCGACACGGGTGGCCGTGACCCGCTCCTCGTGGCCCAGGTCTTGGATCCTGATCAGGGCCAGTTGGTGCTGGAACACGGCGGCGGCCGACGCGCGGAACCGTTGCTGTGCCTCCGCCGAGGGTGCGGTGAGGTACTGTTCCGCCGCGCGAATTTCGTCCGACACCGCCGCGGTGATCCCGCTGCTCGTCAGCGACACGCGTTGCAGGAGATCCAGTTCGGTACCGACGGTCGATCCGATCGTGTCGAGCGCAGAGATGGCGATCAGGGCAATCGGGATGAGGCCCGCCAGCAACGCTGCGCCACCCAGCACAATGCGGGCGCGAAGCGTGTTGAGTCGGGTCAGGAAGTCATTCATCGGTCGGTAGCGGTGACCAGGCTGCCAGCGCGTATGACGCCGATCACGACGTCTTTGCCCGAGACGTCACCGTTCTCGTCGAACGCGATCCGTCCAGTCACACCGGCAAACGCGTCCGTCTCGGACCCGACGCCCGCGACGTAGTTGCGCAACTCGGCGCGATTGGTTCCCGCCGCCTCGATGGCGTGTGCGAGCAGGTGGACAATGTCGTAGGCTCCGGCCCCACGGTGGTCCGGCAGCCGCCCGGCATTAGCAACACGGTAGACCTCGACGAAACGTGCGTTGTTAGGGCCCGGACGGTCGGGCAGGTACGCAGTCGAGATGAACAGGCCTTCGACGTCGAGCGTCCCTGTCTCAATGCCGGACAGGGCGTCCCCGCCCATCACCGCTGGTGACATCCCCACCGCGTCGAGCGCTGGGATAATCCGTTCGGCGCCTACCCTCGTCCCCGCAATCATCATGACCTGCACGCCACCCCGGCGTGCGATGCGCCGCAGGTACGGCTCAAAACTCGGCAGATCGTCGAGGTAGGGATCGTCCGCCACCACCTGCCCGCCGTTCGCCTCAAACCGGTCACGGAACACTTGGCGCACTCCGCGGCCGTACGGGTCGTTGCTATACAGGATCGCGGCGCGCGTGGCGTTCAGTTGCTCGTGTGCCCATTTGGCCAACCGGGCACCGTGCGCCATGTCGGTGGGGCAGATCCGAAACGTATAGGGCCCCGCCTCGCTGACACGCGGGTTCGATGCCGAGGGTGAAATCTCGAGGAGCGGTCGTTCGCCACCATTGTAGACCGGTGCGGCGGCCAGGGTAGTGCCACTCGTCATGTGCCCAATGACCGCGACGATACTCACGTCGTCGTAGAACTCGCGCGCCACGGCGACGGCACGCTCGGTATTTGCCCTGTCGTCGCGGAAGACGAGCTCAATATCTCGCCCCCGCACGCCCCCCGCACGGTTGATCTCATCGGCCGCCAGTTGGGCCGCGAGTTGCATCGACTCGCCCCGCGCCTGCGTGAAGGGGCCGACCACGCCGATGCGGATAGCGGAGCCGTTGGAGTTACACGCGGTCGAGAGGAGCGCGGTGCACGCCACGGCAGCGAGCATTCGCGCTGAGACATGGTGCGGTGCCGGGAGGCCATTCCTGTGGAAACGCACGTGCGCGCAACATTAGCGACCGACCGTCACGAAGGCAATGTGGGGGGCTAGCGCAGCCAACGCCGCAGAATCGTCGTTTCCGCGTCGGGGACGGTTACCTCGAAGAGCAATGCGTTGGCGATGGGGTCATACAGCGCCCGCCACTCGTTCTCGGTATCGCCCTCCTCCTCCTCCTCCTCCGCGCGCTCCGCGGCATTGGTTTCCTCGGTCTCCCACGTGAACGTGATCACTCGGGACGTGCGGTCCCACTCGCCGACGGTCCATTTCCCCGAGGGGAGCGTTCGCCACCGCGCGACTCCGTTCGAAAAGATGCGTAGGTCTACGAGCGTTCCATCTTCGGTACCCAGCGGGCCGATCCACCGACCACTGAGCGGGCGCGCAAGGAACTTCTGCTTTGCCATTGTGACAACGCCGTCGGGCGTGGCAAGAAGTAGCCAGCCTCGTGCGAGGCGATACCGACCCACTACCGTCGTGTCACCGATCGCGATGAGGGAATCGCGCGTGAGATGATAGTCTAGCAAGTGCCGGTCGTTCACGACCAGTATCGAGTCACCGTAGAACTCGAAGAACAGGGGGCGACCGAGGTGCCGGCCAACCCAACGGTGGGCAACGACCGTGTCCCGCTGGGCTGAAAGCGGCGCGGGCGTGGCTGCCAATGTTCCGGCAAGGACCGCGGCAATCACCAGGAAGCGCATCGTCTGAACGTAACCGCTGGACGTTCGCAGCGTCTACGCGTCAGTCGATCTACTCGCTGCCCAGCTCGATGGTTAAGTTCCGAGCCCATGACCAATCCTGCACCCGCTCCTACGGTGCGCACGTTCGCAGATCGCGCTGATGCGCTCAGCTTTTTCTTTCAGCAAGCCGGTGATGCGCCCCGCCTCGTCGCGTATGACGACGAACTCGGGTGCCCCCTGCACAATGCTCTGGCGGCGCTCGAGTGGACCGTTGCCGTGGGTATTCTCAATCCCGATGATCACGTCCACGCGGCTCGGCTGAGTGGCGAGACCGCCGCCGCAATGGTCGAACGGAAGCGGGACAGTGGGCGTATTTACGTATACCTCGGGCCGCGCATGGACGCTCCACCCGCCGATCCGTACGAAGGCACGCTGCTCTACGATGAGCCGGGTGTCCGGGCCTACGAGTTCGCTCAGCGTGTGCACGCCCTGGCACATTTTCTTCGGGCGACGCAAGGTGTCGGAGCCACGCTGTCCATGCTCTCGAAACGCGCCCCGGTGTTGCTGCATGTGAAGCGATGGTTGGTTGCCTTGCTGAGCCAACCCCATCCCCAGGTCTCGAATCAGATGCTTGCCGGCTGGTTTGCTGCCGGCGGCGGCGGTGTGCTGCACGTTCCCAACGCCGACGGTCCCTACGTGTATCAGGAAACGGGGCTCGAGGCGTAGTTTTTTCCACGAGTTTCTTGCACGTCTCGACGTTGCGTCCAATTGACAAATCCACATGGCGTGGATAAGCGTGCGCAACCCGCTGTCGGTGGTGCGCTTAGTCATCCACACGGGGTGCACATTGGTGCCGTAAGCCGAAGAAAGATCGGCACTTGCGGGGTTTTGTCAGTCCCCTATATTGACGCTGCGTCATGCCGGGGAAGGGTCGGGATTCGACATCTCGATTACGCCTTGTGTGACCAGCCCGAGCGGGAATTCCGGGGAGGCCGCCCACGCAACAAGGGCTCAGGCGTCCGACGATCCGGGTAGCTGCACCGACTCGAGCAGGCGAGGCCAGTCGCGTGCCTCGTCCGCGCCGATCTAGCGCCTCGGCGCGCAGTGCGAAGGGTCAGTCCGCGACCTGATCCGACTCGCAGCGCTCGCACCGGCGAACCTCGCGGCCCGGCCGGGTCGCTTGGGGATGGAAGCCGGAGCTCCCAACAGCCCTCCCGCGGGCGTATCAGCCCAGGCGGTGGCCACGGGAAGAAGAACAGAGGGAGTCAATCCCCTGGCTCCGGGTAACCGATGCGGAAACGGCCCGCAAACCCTTCACGGGGTTGGCGGGCCGTTTCGATTTTCGGTGCCCCTACATCATGCACCGTCCTGTCCCGTCACTCCCCTTTTCCCCAATCGCTGACCCCCCGGTACGCACGTCGTCGGTCGATGCTCCAATGCGGCTCGGCAAAATCGCTGTCGGGACGGAAGCGACCGGGATCGGCGAGGATCTCCGCCATGCTCGTGGTCTTTGCGCTTGCGTTGTCAGCCCAGTGCAGTACGTCAGCTTCCAAGGTGAGCGGAGGAACGGGACTCCCAAACTCGCGCCGACCGTGATGTGACAGAATGAGGTGAAGCAGAAGGTCCCGCTCGTGATCCGAACATGGTGGTGTGGGCTCGCTGGCGAGGCGACGATCGAACCGCATCGCACCAAGTACAACGTGACCCATAAGCCGGCCGGTACTTGTGTGGTCGAACGGGCCGTCCCACCGATAGGCATCCAGTTTTCCGATATCGTGCAGCAGCGCGCCGGCGAGTACGAGTTCACCGTCCGCACCCGATGTCCGCGCAATTGTCCGCGCGATGGCCGCTACCTCGGTCGTGTGCTGGAGTAGGCCGCCCAATGCCGCGTGGTGGCCACCGATGGAAGCAGGACAGCGCTCGAAAGCCTCGCGGAACGCCGCGTCGTCAAAGAATAATGCCAGTACGCCGCACAGGTTCGGTTTTGCGATCTCTTGGCGCCACCCGTCGAGCGTGCCCCAATAGCGGTCGACGGCGCCGACAGACGGAAGCAGCTCAGCCATGTCCGCCGTTCCCGACGGGAGCACGCGTATGGAGCGGATCTTCACCTGACGGCGATCGCGATACAACGCGATCTCGCCAATTGCCTGCACGACGTGTCCCTTGCGCACGCCCACAATTTCCTGTTGCCGCTCCAACCAGAACGGCTCGCTAGGCAGTTGCCCGCTCTGGTTGCCGAGAGTGAGAACCGTGAAGGGGTTTCCGGTCTCGGGCGTGCGCTCTGTGACGTCGCACACGAGGAACGTCCCCTCGAGGTGGTCGCCTACGGCGAGCGCAGTGAGGTCAACCGGTTTCTTCATCGTGTGGGCGGACGCCAGGCTCTGAGTGAGGGAAGCGAGTCGTCGGACTCCCGAGCAGGATGGGGTTCGTCCGCGCGCCGCGTGCGCGGGAGCAGGTGGCGAATCGAGTTCGCATAGTATTCGAGCAGCGGACGCTGTGACGGGAGTACGATATAGGTATTGCCCTCCCGTACCACGAGACGTCGCATGCGAAACGTACGCCAGGCACGATCCAAGACGGCCTCGGCATCGCGTTCCGCATGGACCAATTTCGCGCTTCGTCCGTGCAAATGATCGCGGTAGTCGGTCAGGCGCTGGAGGACGTTCACACGCGAGATCGCCGTCTCGCCAAATGACAGCAGCGCCGCCGCGGCGAGGGGAACGGCGGTGACAGGGATGACCTCACCGACCCGTTGGAGCATACCGTCGGCCAGTTCCTGAATCTGCGGGAGCCGTTGCTCCTTGGGCAGGTCGAGCACGCCCGGCCGCTCCTCGAACCACTCCCGCAGCGAGACGGGTGTACCGAAGTTGATTGCCACGCGGCCGTAGCGTTTCAGGTTGCCGGTGAGCAGCCGCATGATATTGCGACCCAAATACAGCATCACCCCGCCCAGCTGTGCAACGCGGCCCCGCCGGTCGCGCTCATCGATCAACTCACGAATGAGCGATCGGTCTTCGAGCACCCGATCGTAGTTCAGACCCACCGGGAGGAGCCAGATGTCGCGGTCGAAAGATTCGTCGCGCAACGTGCGCGCGATGTAATCGAGCAAACCGACCTTCGCGGGTCGCAGCGCGCCGTCACGACTCAGGCCCCCTTCGAGGAAGATGCCCTGTGTCACGCCGTTCCTGGTGATCAATTGGACGTACCGTTCGAGAACCGTGTGATAGAGCGGTTCGCGAAAGCGGCGCCGGATGAAGTACGAACCGAAGGACTTGAAGATGTACTCGAGCGGCCAGGTGCGGGCCCATTCTCCGACGGCGTAGCTGATGCTGACGCCCTTGGCCAGGATATAAGCCACCACAACGTAGTCGGCGTTCGACCGGTGGTTCATGAGGTACACGACCACATCTCGTTTGGGGATGGCGTTGAGCGCTTCGTGATCCTGATACGTCGAGCTGACGCGATAGAACAGGTTGATCGTCAGCCGGGCGACGTTGTATCCGAGCTTGTAGTAGGACAGCACGTTGAAGAACGGCACGATTTCGTGGATGTAGCGCTCGATCCGCGCGCGCACGTCGGTCTCGGTCGCACCGGTCTCTTGACAATATGCGCGCATCGCGTCGTGGACCCGAGCGTCGAGCATGAGCTCGTCGCGAATGGTGCGCCGGGTTACGAGCTTGTAGCGCTCGAGGCGAACCTCGAATTGTCGCACGGCCCGCAGCACCGCGCGCCGGACCCGGCGTTGGATTGCGCGGCGGGTTCGGCGGATGAGCCAGAGGGTGAGCCCCGCGGCCAGCAGCGCGGCGGCGGCGAGGAGCAGCCAATCGAGCGCAGTCACGCTAGACGGTCTCGGGCAGGGTCCCGGTCTTTTCGTAGGTGTAAGCCATCTGCTTCAAACGCGCGATGCGTACGGCCATGGGGGGGTGGGTCGCGAGCAGGTTGGCGACGACCCCCTGTCGGTGCGTGAGTCGTCGGCCGAGGGGATCGGCGATGCAGAGGTGTGCGGTGCCGCGTTTGATGGACTTGGTGGCGGCAGCGGCGTGCTCGATCCGTTCCAGGGCCGTGGCCAGGGCCGAGGGATTGCGAGTGAACTGGGCGGCGGTGGCGTCGGCGAGGTATTCGCGCTTGCGGCTCACCGCCAGGGCCAGCACGCGCGAGACGAGCGGAGCGAGCAGAACGGAGATGAGCCAGACGACGAGCAGTACGACGACGAGACCGCCGCCCTTCTTCGACCCGCCACGCGAGCTGCCTCGCTTACCGACGCGGCCTCCGTACCTGATGAACCGCCACGTGCCGTCGGAGATGAGCGCAAGCACGCCGACGAGTGCCGCGAGCAGGGTCATCAGCTTCACGTCATGGTTCTTGATGTGCGCCATCTCGTGGGCGACGACAGCCTGCAGCTCGTCCCGTGAGAGGGTGGACAGGAGTCCCTCCGTGACCGCGACGTGTGCGTGGTGCTCATCCGTGCCTGTTGCGAACGCATTCGGATCGGGGTCCTTCACGATCCAGATCGACGGCCTGGGAACACCGGACGCAATCGACATCTCCTCGACAACGTTCTTGAATTGCTTCTCCTCGAGGCTCTTCGCCTCGATCAGTTCCCACGCACCGGTTGCCCACAGGATCTGCTTTGGCCCGCGGCGCCAGCTGAACCATGCCATGCCGATGGCGAGGAGCGAACTCGCCATTCCGACGAAGGGGATGCGGTGCACGTATGCCCCGGGCCGCGTGGATTGTGTTTGCAGGTAGAGAATCAGGTCGGCGCCGAACCCGATCCAGGCAAAGAAGAGGATGAATACAGCGACGAGCAGCGCCGATCGCCTGCGGTTGGCACGTTGCTGCGCAAAAAGGTTGGTGTCGCTCACGCCTTCGGGTTCATGGAGAGATCGACCTCGGGCACGTCACGGTCGCCGCGATCCTCGATCTCCCACAACTCGACGGTCTCCGCCCGCGCCAGTCCCGCGACCAGGTTCCACGGTACCTGTTGTTGCTTGATGTTGTAGCTCGTTGCCGTGTCGTTGTAGAGCTGACGAGCAAATGCCACACGGTTTTCCGTCGAGGTCAGCTCTTCCTGGAGCTGGGCGACGTTGCTCGTGGCCTTGAGGTCGGGGTATCGCTCGACTACCACGTTCAGGCGTGAGAGGGCCGAACTCAGCGTGGCTTCCGCCTGCGCGAGCGCCTGGACGCCGCCAGTGGGCAGCGCGTCTGCTTGAATCTTGACCGCCTGGTTCCGGGCCTGGATGACAGCTTCGAGCGTGTCATGCTCGAACTCCATTGCCCCCTTCACCGCGTTGACCAGGTTGGGAATCAGGTCATGGCGTCGCTTGAGCTGGACGTCGATCTGCTTCCAGGCATTGACGGTCTGTCCCTTGAGCGCGACGAGCGTGTTGTAGGCGGAAATGGCCCAAAGGGCTACCGCGACAAGGAGAATCAGAAAAATCCACGAGACCATATGGCCGCTCCGGTTCCCGGAAGAAAGGGTCGGTCAGCGAGCCTCTGCAGCACGGGCTGCGAGGCGAGCTAGAGCCGTTCTGACGCCATCGACGATCTCGGCCGACCGGTCGGGGCCATCGGCCAGCGGGTGGTCGAGGCTCAGATGCAGCTCGGCGCCAGGGCCAACGGGGATGCGGCGCCATGCGTTAGACGGTGCTGCCGGCAACTCCCCCTCCCGCTCGGAGGTGACGCGCATCCGTGCCTGGAATGCGCGCCCGGCACCGCCAACCCGCCACTGTCTACCCTGCGCGGGCCCCGGTCCGAGCGCCGCGGCGACCCGTCGCTCGATGACGTCGCCCGTCATCTCGCTCAATTCCCGTGCAATGAGGTCGAGCGTGGCGCCCTCCATCTGCCGCAGCTTCACCGCCAGAACTTGCAGGAGGTGGCGATACGAATACGTGGCCGCCGGCCCACGCCCGTCGGGCGGCGCGATCAGCCCCCGTGAGACGTAAAACCGTACCGTGCGCTCGCTGGGTGCATCGGACGCAGCCGCGTTGACTGGACGCACACCGGCGTGCTCGAGAATGGCCGCCGCGGTCGCGACGAGATCGCGCAGATTCCACGGGGCGTCCTGTCTGAGATCCCGGAGCGCGCCGAGAGCGTCTGGCGTCACGCGTGTTCGTCGCGCGCGTCGGGCGTGCGCCACTGGGCCAGCCGCGCGATGATGTGGCGCATGTCGTCGAGCCGGAACGGCTTGGTCAGCACGGGGAGATCGTGCAGCGCGAGCCAGTCCTTGTACTCGTTCGAATCCGGATCGCCCGCCATGACCACGACGCGCTGCGCCAGGTCCGGCCACTGTGAGCGGATGAGCTGGTACAGGGTGCGTCCGGACATTTTGGGCATCCGCAGATCCATCAGTACAACGTCCACGTCCGTGTCGCGGAGGATGTCGCTGGCCTCAACACCGTTGGCGGCCGTGAGGACCTCATAGCCGTCGTGCTCGAGCGCGCGCTGCAACGTCCGCCGCATGGACGCGAGATCGTCGACGACGAGTATACGGAGGCCGGTCATGAGACGTCCTCCAAGGGCACCGCCGGAGGGAAATACCGCGCTCGCACCAGTGCCAGTGCTTCATCGGGCGTGAGACGCACCCGCAACTCGCCCGGCGTCATGCCGAACACCTCTTTCATGGCGAGTGTGAGGGTCTTGGTCTGTGAGTAGCTCAACTTGGCGGCCACGTCATCGACCGTATACCCCGGATCCTGCAGGAGCCTGTGCGCGTGGACCGCGCGGACCACCATCAGCGTGACTTTGGGGGGTGGCAGTAGCGAGCGAGCGAACCACCGCAGACAGGTCCGACGATCCATACGTGCCCGCTCTGCGAGCTGCTGCACCGACTGCACCGATGCGGGCTCCCGTACCATTGTCTCGATTGCCCACCGCAACTCGCTGGGGCACCCAGCGAGCATGTCGGCGAGACTCCCAATGAGCTGAGCGGTCACGGCACGCGAACTCTCGTTGACGAGGACCTCACTCAGTCGTTTTGGATGATCGTCGTGCCCTGCGATTACGACCTGCTGGACGCCGCTCCCGCCGAGCCGCAGGAGCACTGGTGCCACGGTGGGGGTCAGGCTCGTGTAGAGCACCGTTGGGAGAGAGGGAAAGAGCATGCCGAGCCGCTCGATCTCGTGGTGAGTCGGCTCTCCCTCCAGCGCCGGGTCCAGCACCGCGATCTCGACGGGCCGGCGCAGAATGGCCTGGAGGGCACGATCCCACGTACTCGCCGCCTCGAACTCGAAGCGGCGGCCGGCCGCCTGGTGGAGCCTGGCGGTCAGCTTGCCCCGCACAGCCGCCAGGATCAGCACAAATGTCCCAGAATCGCCTGTCGATGTCCCAAAATCACCCTAACGCGGGCGGCTACCCAGCGCGCATCGTTCCTCGCTGCGTTTGTCCTCTCGCTGGCCATCGGTGCCACAGCCTGCGGGGACGTGACAGCCCCCCAGGGCGCGTGCACGCAGGGTCAGAGTTCCGACTGCCCTGGATAGCCTCAGCTGACACCGGCCCGCAGGGCCTGGAGGAAGTCTGCCACGCGATCCACCTCCAGGTCCTGACCGTCTGGCGCCGCGCGCGCTGGACTCCCGGCTTCCCACCGGTTTCCGCTCCGCAACAGGCGAAGGGCCTCCTCTGCCTGGAAGAGGTACGTGCTCGCTCCGTGTTCCTCCGCCCGCGCAATCGCGGCGCGCAGTAGTTCTTTAGCCCGTTCCGGGTGATCGAATACCTCAAACCCGGCCGCGAGTTTGAGATCGAAATCGATGCGTGCGTCGGGGTTCATGTTGGGCTCGAGCGTACGCAGCCGCTGGCGATAGCGCTCGAAGCTCACCCGGTTACTCGTGAGTGCCGCGACGTGAAGCAGCTCGAGGAGCGTGTTGACGCGAATCTCGGAAGTGACTGCCTCGCCGGCGAGCACGATGTTCAGGGCATCGTCGGCCGCGGCGTAATGGCCCAGCATCTTGAAGGCCATGCCCAAGTCACTCAGCGCACGGACCCTCTGTTGCGGGCGCTCGTACAGCTCGTAGGCTAGATGGACCTCGCGCACGGCTTGGCCCGGTTGCTCCAACAGCATGAGCACGTTTGCCATGTCGTGGTGCGCGCGCGCCTCGGCCTCGAGATCTCCTGACAGCTGTGCGTCGCAAATCACTTCATAGAGCAGTCTCCGCGACTCTGGTAGGTCGCCCATCTTGTAAAGCACGATGGCGCGCCCGATGCGGGCTGAGAGGACGCTGTGCCCGTCGCCCAACCGCCCAGCCATCTCGGCCGAATCCTTGAAGGCGTCGAGGGACTCATGGTAGCGGCTCAGCTTTCGCAGGACCCGTCCCTGCTGGTAGCGTGCCGCCGTTTCCTCATCGCTGTCCTCGAGACGACTCGTTCGGAGCACCGTCTCCAGCACGTCGAGGGCTTCGAGGTTACGCAGTTCCTGCTCGAGCCAGTACGCGTAGGCCAGCACCGGCGCCCACACGAGCCGCACGTTCCCCGAGCCAGCCGTGACCCCTCCCACCCGCATGATCTCGAGCAGGTGGTTG
>JAZDCY010000012.1:0-161205 GCA_036679645.1 Gemmatimonadota bacterium
GCCTCGTGGCACTTCCAGCCCGCCGCGCATATCGTGGTCGTATCCAGCGGCGATGCCGCTGGCCGTGCGCTCGCACGTGCTGCCCGTGTCGTGTATCATCCTCGGAAGATCGTACGCCTCGTGGCACCCGATGCCGATGTGCGCGCGCTTCCCGGCCCCGTCCGCGCCATGCTCAACGGCGACGTTCCTAGGGCGTACGTGTGCGTCGGCTCCCAGTGTGCACCGCCGGGATCAACCGCGCAGGAACTTCTCTCTACCCTAGAGCAGTCATGATCATCGATTTTGCCGTCGTCTGTGACTACGCGCTCGTCGACCGTTTCGGGAAACTCTCCGTGCTCGGCATCTTCCAACACATCTGGGTCGCCCAGTTTCCGTCGGTCCACCCTCGACTGCACCTCGTAGTCCGCCTCAAGGGGCGGAGGACCGAAGTCGGCCAACACGAGCTGGTGATCCGGCTCGTCAACGAAGACGGAACCGAGGTCCTGAGCGGAACCGGCACAGTCACGTTCAACGAGCCTCCAGCCGGCGTGCTGGAGATCGAGGCGGGCACGGTTCTCGCGTTCGATGTGCCGTTCGAGCGCGCGGGCCGATATGCTTTCGAGGTCGGCGTGGATGGTGACCTCGAGACGACAGTACCAATTACAGTCTCACAATCTCCGTCGTCGGGGCCTCCGGCGCCGCCCACACTACACTAGCGAGCTGATTCGTGGGGGTTCCCCGCCTCGTCCTGTGGGGTTGCGCGGTGGCCGTACTCGTCGGACTCACCTACGGAGTCGGTGGGCATGTGCTACTCGAGCCGGACGAAGGACGCAACGCCGAGATCGCACGCGAGATGGCAGAGACGAACAGCTTTGTGCTGCCCCGCCTGAACGGCCTACCGTACCTCGACAAGCCCGTACTGTACTTCGCGACTGGAGCAGTTGCGATGAAGATCTTCGGGATCAACGCGACTGCGGCACGAATCCCATCCCTAGTCTTCACCGTTCTGACCCTCGCAGTCGTGGTATTGCTCGGGTATACGATGTTCGGGTCCGAAGGTGCCTGGACCGCCGGCATTGCGTTTGGCGCCTCGCCCTTTGCCGTGACCTACGCGCGCGTCGTTATTTTCGACAGCGCGCTCGCATTTTTTGTCACACTGTCATGCGCGGCCTTCTTCCTGGCATCTGAGGCCGTGCATCGCAGCGATGGCAACGTGGGTGAGGATTACGGCGTACCACTGGGGGGACCCGTGGTTTGGTCGGTCGTCGCCTGGGCGGCTATCGGGTTGGGCATCCTGACCAAGGGGCCTGTCGCGCTGCTACTGCCGTTGCTCGTCATGGGACCGTACGCTGCCTGGCGCGGGACACTACGCACGCTCTTCGAACCTGTGGGACTCCTGACGTGCGTGGCGATCGTGTTGCCGTGGGTCCTTGCCATCGAACGACGCATCCCCGGGTTCCTGCGCTACGTGTTCGTCGTCGAAACGGGGGAACGCATTTTCACAGATCGGCTCGGGCGGTCCGAGCCAATCTGGTATTTTCTGCCCATCATGCTAGGTGCTGCATTCCCGTGGACCGGCGTCGTGCTCGGCGGACTGCGCGGCATGCGCCGCCGCGCCGCCAGCTCGTGGGACAGACGCACGGTGTTTCTCTCCCTATGGATCGCCCTCCCGCTTCTCCTCTTCACGTTGTCGCAGTCGAAACGACCGCAATACATCTTGCCGCTCGTTCCCGCTGTCGCCCTGCTGGTCGCGCGCATGTGGTCGCACGTAAGCGGTCGCATGCCAGGCGCGACCGCCGCCGGGGTTGGGCTCACCGTGCTGGGATTCGTCCTCGCGTCGGGTGCGCGGTGGCTCCCGTCGATCTTCGAGACGACCGACGCGGTGCGTGCGGCCATTCCGCCAACCGCGCTGACGTTGGGAGCGGTGAGCGCGGTTGCGGGGTTGGTGACGGTGACCGTTGCCCACCATCGCCACGCTGTGCTGTTGGCGTGTGCGCTCCCAGTCACGGCCATTCCGGTGATCGGGGGACGGCTCCTGCGAGCCATCGCAGAGGACCGGTCGACGGCCGGCCTCGTCGAGGCCATACGGCCCGCCCTCACGGCCGAGACGGAGCTGATTGCCGTCGGCGTATATCCGCTCTCCCTCTCCTTCTATACCGGACGGACAGTTCTCCTGGCGACAGTCGACGGTAGCGAACTCACGAGCAACTACGTGACGCGCCACATGGACCAGCTCCGGCGTATCCCGAATACGACACTCCGACCCGCCGACTGGTGGGTCGAGGCGCTGGTGTTATGTGACCGGCCACGCGTGTTCATCGTCCCGGCGGAAGCGGCTGCCATCCGGAACCGGCTGAGAATGCTTCCGCTATTGGCGGAGACACGGAAGGTCGCTGCGTACGGACCGTGTGGTCGTCCCGACCTCGCACTCGCGGTCCGGTGATATGTGCGGCATCTACGGCGCAATCTCACTAAGCGGTGCGCGCGTCGCTGATCGCGGCTTCGCGACAGAGATGGCGAAGGCGCTGCGACACCGTGGTCCAGACGGACACGGGACTGCCCGTCGCGAGAGTGGGGTGATCGGGGCAACGCGTCTGCGCGTCGTCGATCCCGATCCTGCTGGAGATCAACCGTTTGCAGATCCCGACGGAACGGCTCTCCTCGTAATCAACGGTGAGATCTATAACGCCGAAGAGCTGCGAGCCCGTTACTCGACGTATCAGTTCCGGTCACGCACTGATGTCGAGTGCGTGCTGCCGCTGCTGCTCGCGAAGAGCGCTACAGGGATTGACGATCTCGACGGCATGTTCGCGCTCGTTCTGTGGCAGCCCGAGCGACGCCGATTGATACTCGCGCGCGATCGCGCCGGGGAAAAGCCGCTCTTCTACGCGCGCCGGGATGACCAGCTTCTCTTCGCCTCCGAAATTGGGGCACTCCTCGCAGCCGGCGGAATCTCCGCACACCTCGACCACACCGCAGCGAGCCAGTTTGCGCGGAACGGATGTGTGGAAGAACCGCGCACGCTGATCAGAGGCATTCGTTCGGTACCAGCTGGATCGGTCATCCTCATTGACCCGACCGGCGAGCGCACGCATCGGTATTGGGACGTTGACGCATTTGCAACCTCCTCGACCCCCCCGGACATCGCTGCACTCGAGGCAACGCTCACCGACGCCGTGGAACGCCAACTGCGCGCAGATGTCCCGCTTGGCGTATTCACCAGCGGCGGAGTCGATTCGTCGCTCCTCGCGGTGCACGCGGCCCGAAAGCTCGGCGAACGACTTGTGACGTGCTCCGTCGGGTTTCCGGATCACCGGTACGACGAGCGTCCGTTCGCGCGTCGACTCGCCAATACGCTCGGCGGGCGCCACATCACCGCGGTCGCAGACTACGACGCGATGCGAGCGGCGCTGGACGAGCTGGTGCTGGCGGGCGAGCCCATCGCTGATCCGGCAGCGATGCCAACCCTCATACTGGCCAAGGCGGCGCGGGAACATGTGACGGTCGTGATGAGCGGGGAGGGCGCTGATGAGCTGTTTGGCGGGTACCCGACCTACCTTGGCCATCGCCATGCCGGCAGATTCACGGCGCTTCCTCAGGCAGCGCAGACCGTGGTCCGGTCTGCCCTTCGCGGCTTGCCGAATTCGACCGGACGGGTTCCGCTCCCGTTCTTGCTGCGTCGATTCGTTGCGGACGCCGCACGCCCGTGGGAGGACCGGCACCGTCAATGGTTTGGAACCGGACTCCCGGTGAGCGTGCTCCAGCCGGAATGGCGTGGTGCCGACCTCGAGTCCGCTGCCGACCACCATCCCGAGGACGTAGTCGGTTCCGCCATGCGTCTGGATTATCGACTTGGACTCCGTCAACGCCTGCTCGTCAAGCTCGATCGCGCCACGATGCGCGCCTCGCTCGAGGCGCGTGCGCCTTTTCTGGATAGACGTCTCACGCAGATGGCGTTCGAGATTCCGGGATGGGTTCATGTCGGCGGCACATCTACCAAGCGCGTCTTGAAAGCAGTAGCACGGCGCTCGGTTCCACGGTTTATTGTGCACAGACGGAAACGCGGGCTAAGCGTGCCAATCGCCGAGTGGCTAAACGGGAGCTTGGCATCCGAGATACATGACCTCCTGGGTCGCGACCGCCTGCGGCGGCAGGGCATCTTCAATACCGATACGGTAGAGCGCTTGGTCACCGAGCACCGGACCCGGCGCATGGACCACTCGCGTGGCCTGTGGGCTCTGTTCACCTTCCAACACTGGATGGACCGATGGGGAGTGACGCCATGACGATGACGCGTGACGAGGCGCTCGCGTTGATGCACGAGTACACACCCTCCGACGCGCTGCGGAGGCACATGTACGCGGTCGAGATCGCTATGCGCGGTTACGCACGCAAACATCGGGAGAACGATGAGTCCTGGGGTCTCGTCGGACTGTTGCACGACTTCGATTACGAGCGATATCCCAACGATGCACACTTGCCAACCGAGGAGCATCCCTCGTTCGGCGTCGGTCTGCTCCGGGAACGCGCCTTTCCCGAGGAGATGTGTACCGCCATCCTCGGCCACGCACCGTACACGGGGGTGCCGCGCACCAGCCTCATGGCCAAGACCCTCTTTGCGGTCGATGAGCTATGCGGCTTTCTCGTGGCCTGCGCACTGGTCCGGCCGTCGCGCAGCCTCCGGGACCTCGAGTACAAGAGCTTCCGGAAGAAGTTCAAGGACAAGGCGTTCGCCAAGGGTGTGAGCCGCGACGACATCCGCCAGGGAGCTGAGGAACTCGACGTAGATCTCGAAGAGCACGTGCGTTTCGTCATCGAGACGCTCCGACCCGAAGAGGCGTGTATCGGGCTCGGGACGGGCTGAGCGTCGTCAACGCCCGCACCGGATCGTGCGTATCCAAGATGTGCCCGATGGAGACCTCGCGAAGCGAGGTACGGGTGGAGACCGGGAGGCGTTTGGGGAACTTGTAGCCCGGTACGCCGCGGCTGCCCGGCGGGTGGCACACGGGGTGCTCGGCGATCCTGATGACGCCGACGACGCGGCGCAGGATGGGTTCCTGCTGGCATGGCGCCATCTCGGGCGGTATGACCCGGCCCGACCGTTCGGACCATGGCTGATGCGCATCGTGGCAAACGCGGCCACAGATCGCCGGCGCCGGCGCCGGGTCCGTCAAGCCGAGCCATTGTCGCCGGCCGCGGCAGCGCCGGACGACAGCCCCGCTGACGTAACCGACCGGCGGGCGTTCTATTCAGCGCTTCGGGATGCGCTGGCCACGCTGCCGGAGCGGCAGCGCAAGGCGGTAGTGCTCTTTGACGTGGAGGGGTACAGCCACCGAGAGATTGGAGAAGTGCTCGGCGTGCCTGAAGGTACCGTGCGGTCGGACGTGTTCCACGCACGACGTGCACTCCGGTCGCACCTCGACGCCTGGAAAGACTGGAAGGGGAAGAACGGATGAACGATCTCAACGCTTTCGATCACGCACCGGACAGTGAACTCGGATCGGCACTCCGCGCAGCTCTCTCGGCTGCGGACGATGACACGTTCGTTCGCGACGTCATGGCCCGCCTGGACCAGCCGGTCACGTCGTGGGATGTTCTGGGCACGTGGGTGCGACCTGGATTGGCGGCCGCCGTCGTGCTCACCGCCATGGCTGGCTTCTGGCTGGGGCGTGCGGTACACCCCGCCACACAGCCCGTCCCGGTGGAGGAAGCCCTCACGGTCACCGCCGGCAACGGGACGATGACCGCATTGATAAGCGCGGAGTCGCCCCCAGCAATCGATGTGCTGTTTCAGAGCACGAACGACGATCACTAACGTGCGCACAGTGCGTACTGTCTTGAGCCAGGATGATGCAATGCTGAATCGATCGAAGCTATCCGCGGTCGTGCTGCTGACCGCGGTCTTCGCCTCCGGCACCGTCGTGGGCGGTGCGGTCTCGGCCGCGTGGGGCGACCGACCAAACACCGAGGAGAACCGGCGCGAGCGCCGCCGGGACCGCGACTACGCCAGTCACCTCCAGGAAGAACTGGGGCTGTCCACCTCGCAGCGCGACAGCGTGCAACAGATCCTGAAGACGTATCAGCAGGCGATGTCCGAGCTGTGGTCCGATGTGCGACCCCGCATGCAGGAGATCAGAGTGGAAGTCCGCGGTCACATCACGGACGTGCTTGATGAAGAGCAGCAGGCACGGTTCGCGGAGCACAACGCGCGGTCGGACAGCGCCCGTGCCGCTCGAAGCGACGGACGGCGTGGCCGGGGAGGCAGCCGATGAGATACCAAACGATCGCGCGTGCGGGTATTGTGACGGTGCTCGCCGTCTGGGCCCATCCGGCCGCCGCCCAGCAGGTACCCACCGTCACACTGGATGAGGCAATCGAGTTGGCGCTGCGTGTCCAGCCGACGGTCATTCAAGCGCGCGGTGACGTGCGTGTTGCGCAGGCGGCGCGGCGAGAAGCGATGGGGAGCTGGCTGCCAACCCTCACCGGCAACTCGTCGTTCAGCCGGAACTCGGCCAGTCGCTTCAACCAAGAGACGCAGACGTTCGTCAGCGCGTCGGCGAGTAACAGCTACTCGGCCGGCCTGACCGCTTCGCTTCAGCTTTTCGACGGGTTCCGCCGCTCCGCCGCGAGCCGGTCGGCAGGCGCAGATGCCGTGAGCGCCGATGCCGATCTCGTTGCGGCGCGCTTCGATGTGGTCTTGCAAACGAAACAAGTGTTCTTCAATGCAGTGGCCGCTGAGGAACTCGTGCGCGTCGCACAAGCCCGCATCCAGAGCGCCCAAGAACAGTTGAAGATTTCCAAGGATAAGCTCGCCGCGGGCAGTGCTACGCGCTCAGATACGCTCAGAGGAACGGTCGAACTCGCGAATGCTCGGTTGCAGTTGCTCAATGCCGAGACACAACTCTCGAATGCGCATGCGTCGCTCTCACAATTGATCGGATATGACGGCCCGGTCCGGACCATGTCCGATTCGGCGCTGTTCACGTTGGCATCACTCGACACGATCGGTCTCCGGGAAGAGCTGCTGCAGGGTTCTCCCTTCATTCAGGCAACCGATGCGGCGGCCAAGGCGGCTGGGGCACAGGTGGCGGTCTCGCGCGCACAATATTTCCCGACGATCAACGCGTCGTATTCGCCGTCCTGGTCCGGTTCCAGTCTTGATCAGCTTCGCAACAGCTGGTCGCTGCGGCTCAACATGAGCTGGTCGCTGTTCAACGGTTTTTCGCGAGAGAGCAACGTGGCGCGCGCGTCGGCGTCCCGTGACGCAGCAGAGGCGCGCGTCGAGGACGCCCGGCGGCTAGCGATGGCACAGCTCACGCAGGACCTTGCTGCACTCACGTCCGCACAGGCGCGCATTGGGATTGCGGGCGTGAGCCTCGCGGCCGCCGGAGAGGACCTGCGGGTCCAGCGGGAACGATACCGCTTAGGTGCTGCGACACTGTTTGAAGTCTTGACCACCCAGGAGAGCCTCGATCAGGCGGCAGTGGACCGCGTGCAGGCGCGCCTGGATTTCCTGATCGCCCGTGCGCAACTCGAGGCTCTGCTGGGGAGGGAGCTATGACCGCCAGTCAGATGGACTTCGCAACAGGCGATATTCCGCAGCCGGATATCATCATCTTGACCCACAAGCTGTCGCGGGACTACGAGTTGGGTGCCGAAACGGTGCACGCGCTTCGTGAGGTCGATCTGCAGATCCGGCGCAACGAATTCACGGCCATCATGGGACCGTCGGGATCGGGAAAGTCGACGCTCATGAACTTGATCGGGTGCCTCGATACACCCACTGGGGGGGAGTACTGGCTGAACGGCCAAAAGGTGAGCGAGCTGAACGACGACGAGCTTGCACGGATTCGGAACCAGGAGATCGGGTTCGTCTTTCAGACGTTCAATCTTCTGCCGCGCGCCTCGTCGCTGCACAACGTCGAGCTTCCGCTCATCTACGCCGGCGTCCCGTCGAGACAGCGAAAGGAGCGCGCCGAAGGTGCGCTGGAGCGGGTCGGCCTGGGGGACCGGATGAATCACAAGCCGAACGAACTGTCCGGTGGGCAGCGGCAACGTGTGGCGATCGCCCGGGCGCTCGTCAATGAACCGAGTATTTTGCTCGCCGACGAACCGACCGGCAACCTCGATAGCACGACCAGTTCGGAAATCATGAAGGTCTTCGAGGCGCTCCATGATGCCGGACAGACGATTCTGGTGATCACACACGAGCGCGACATCGCAGCTCATGCGAGTCGTCAGATCCATCTAATGGACGGCTACATCGAACAGGACCTCGTAACCGCGAGCACGACATGAAGCGTTTTCACATATCCGTGGCACTGGTGCTCCTGACGGCCGCCTGTGCCGAAGAGGTTCCGCCACCCCTGTACCAGACGGTGGCAATCTCACGCCGCGATATCGTCGTGTCGGCAAGCGCAGCAGGCTCCATCGAGCCGGTCACTACAGTCGAAGTGAAGTCCAAGGCCTCGGGTGAGATCATCGAGGTAGCCGTCGAGACGGGCGACGTTGTGCGGACCGGACAGCGGCTCGTGCGGGTCGACCCACGGACACCGCGCAACGCTTTGACGCAGGCTGAGGCGGATCTGGTGGTGGCACAGGCGCAGTTGACCAACGCGCAGTCGCAGTTCCGCCGGGCGGAGGAGCTGTTCCGGACCCGGTCAGTCACGGAAGAGGAATACGACGCCGCGAGGCTGCAGGTCGCCAACGCGAACGCGAGCCTCGTGCGCGCACAACGCAGTCTCGAGGATGCCCGGATCGCGTTCGAGGATACGGATGTCCGTGCTCCCATCAACGGCGTCATCATCCAGCGGAGCGTCGAAGTCGGTACCGTGATCTCCTCTGCCACGAGCAATGTCAGCGGAGGGACGACGCTTTTGCAGATGGCCAACCTCGACACGGTGCAGATCCGCTCGCTGGTGGACGAGACGGACATCGGCAAGATCCAGCCGGGTATGGACGTGACGATCACGGTGGACGCCTATCCCAACCGGCCGTTCGAGGGACAGGTGCTCAAGATCGAGCCAATGGCCGAGACTGCTCAGAACGTGACGATGTTTCCAGTGCTCGTGCGGATCGCAAACGATGGGGATCTGTTGAAGCCCGGGATGAACGCCGAAGTCGAGGTGCATGTCGGAGAGGAACGGAACGTACTGGCCGTGCCCAACGCCGCGCTCAGGACCCGCCAGGACATGGGGTCCGCTGCCGCGGTGCTCGGACTCGAGTTCGACCAAGTACAGCAACAGTTGGCAGCGGCACGGCAGGGCCCAAACGGGGGCGGTCAGACGTCGCTCGGTGGTACGACCGCGAGCGATCAAAGCGCCTCGAACGTCTACCGCACCCGGGACGGCCGTGAGATCGAGCTGCCCGAGGGCGTTACAGCCGAGCAAGTCGACGAGCTCTTCGCGAAGATGCGGAGCGGCGGAGGCCCGCAGGCGTTTTCTGCCGAGGATCGGGCGCTCTTCAACAGTATCCGTTCAGCGATGGGCGCTGGCCGCGGAACCCAGGGCCGGGGATCACGACCCCGGCGCCGCACTGACGATAGATCTTACCTGTTCGGCGGAGAGTACATCGTCTTCGTGATACGCGACGGGCAGCCGACAGCGGTCCAAGTCCGAACTGGCCTCACCGATCTCGACTATTCTGAGGTACTCGAGGGTCTGAGCGAAACCGATTCCATCCTGATCCTCCCGAGCGCCGGTCTGATCGAGCAGCAGGAGGAGTGGCGCGAGCGGATAAACCGGTTCCGCGGTGGCGGTATACCCGGTGTGCAGCGTCAGACGAGCGGGTCGTCCAACAGTTCGTCACGCGGAGGTCACTAGCATGCTGATCGGGGAAGTTCTCCGTGTGGCGTTCGGCGCCATTCGCGCCAACCTATTGCGTTCGGCGCTCACGATGCTTGGAATCATCATCGGCGTCGCAGCGGTGATCACGATGGTCGCGCTTGGCACAGGAGCCCAAAAGGCGGTGCAGGATCAGATCGAATCACTGGGAACGGATCTGTTATCCGTATATCCCGGACAATCGTGGATGCGCGGGCGAGCCTCCGACTCACGAGTGAGCCTCACGACGGACGACGCGCTCGCGATTGAACGAGCGGCCAACGTGATCACCGATGTAGTTCCGGAACTCCGGCGCACCCAACAGGTCAAATTCGGGAACCGTAACATCAACGTGAACATCATCGGCACTTCCCCGAACTACATCGACGTGCAGAACTACAATGTAGCCGCAGGCGATATGTTCACGGCAGGTGACGACGAGTCTCGCAAACGCGTGGCTGTGATTGGGTGGGGTATCGCCGGGATGCTCGACGCGAACGGGTTCGCGATGATCGGACAGACAATCCAGATCCGGGGCATCTCGTTCGAAATCGTCGGGCTCCTCGCGGAAAAGGGGGCGTCCAACTCGTTTTCCAACCCAGACGAGCAAATCCTGATCCCGTTGCAGACGGCGCAATACCGCATCTTCGGCACCGACCGTCTGCGCTCGATCACGGTGAGGGTGGCAACGCCGGACTCGATAAACATCGCCATGCTCGAGGTCGAGCGCGCGCTGCGAACCGAGCATGGAATTCGTCCTGGCGCGGGCAACGATTTTCAGATCCGCAACCGCACGGAGTTTCTCGCTACCTTCGAGGAAACGACCAGGACGTTCACGTTTCTCCTCGCGGGCATTGCAGCGGTGAGCCTACTCGTGGGCGGGATCGGCATCATGAACATCATGCTCGTCTCGGTGACCGAGCGCACGCGGGAGATCGGGGTCCGGAAGGCGCTCGGCGCGACTCGGAGAAACATCCTATTGCAGTTCATCGTCGAGGCGATGACGCTCTGCGCCATGGGAGGCGTGTGCGGCATCTTCCTTGGGTCCGCCGGGGCGGTCGCCTTGTCGCGGTTGGCGAACTGGAATACGCTGATCTCGCCGAGCGCCATCGTTCTCTCGGTGGTATTCAGCGTCGGCATCGGCCTGTTCTTCGGCATCTGGCCGGCACAGCGGGCCGCGAAGCTGGATCCGATCGAGGCGCTGAGATACGAGTAGCCCGGCGGTCTGACCGGCCGACACCGGGAGGTGGAACGCATGGGGTGGCAGCCCCGGGCACAGCCACCCTGTTCCGCCGCCCCCGACCCACTACCTTCTCTCCATGTTTCGCGTTGCACTCTTCGCACTTCAGGTCGCGTCTGGCTCGTCGCAACAGTACTACCACGGGCAAGCGCGAGAACTGGCCGTTGTCCCCCCGCGACTAGACGCGACCGTAGTGATCGACGGGCGACTTATCGAACCCGAGTGGAGTCGTGCCGCCGTTCTCACGGGGTTCACCCAGTACCGTCCGGTTGACGGGCGGCCTGCGGTCGACTCGACCGAAATCTTGGTGTGGTACGCACCGGACGCAATGTATTTCGGCATCCGCGCCTTCGAGCCACATGGAGAGGTCCGTGCGACGCTCGCGGATCGGGACAACATCGACAGCGACGACTACGTCCAGCTCCTGCTCGACACGTTCGACGACCGCCGACGCGCGTTCGTTCTTGGCGTGAACCCATTCGGTGTCCAGGCTGACGGGATCCGCACGGAAGGATCCTTCGGTACCGCCGGCGGCCCGGGTGCGGGCGGACGGTTTGCGAACGTGGACATGAACCCTGACTTCGTGTACGAATCCCGCGGGCGGCTCACCGACTGGGGATACGAGGTCGAGATCAGGGTGCCCTTCAAGAGTATCCCGTACCAGTCATCCAACCCGCAGCGCTGGGCGATCAACATCATCCGGAAGATTCAGCACTCCGCATACGAGGACAGCTGGGCCCCAGCCGAGCGTGCGAACGCGTCGTTCCTCGCCCAGTCGGGAACGCTCGAAGGACTCACCGACCTGCGCCGCGGCCTCGTCCTGGACCTCAACCCATTCGCGACGGGCCGTGCGCTCGGTGCGCCCGACGCTCTAGGCGCCTGGGAATACGATGCGACACCAGAGGTGGGACTGAACGCATCGTGGGGCATCACGACCAATCTGTCCCTGAACGGCACTATCAACCCCGACTTCTCGCAGGTCGAGGCCGATGTCGGCCAGGTGACGGTCAACGAGCGGTTCGCCATCTTCTTCCCCGAGAAACGACCGTTCTTTCTCGAGGGAATCGAGCAGTTCAACACGCCCAACTCGCTCATCCACACTCGCACGATTCGCAATCCCATTGCTGGTGGCAAACTGACTGGCAAGATCTCGGGTACCGACATCGGGATCGTCTCCGCTGTGGATGATAAGAACGCGTCCGCGAGCGGCGAGGACCATCCGGTGATCAGCGCCTTCAGGATTCGTCGCGATATCGGCGGGCAATCGACACTTGGCGGCACCTATACGGACCGGATCGAGGGGGACAACTTCAACCGGATGGCCTCGGCGGACGCCCGACTCGTCTTCGCCAAGTTGTACTTCTTCGAGGTGCAGGGGGCCGCGAGTTTCACACGCCTAGACGGCGCTACGCGTACCGGATCGCTCTGGCAGGTCACGCTGGATCGTACCGGCCGCAACTGGGGATTCAACTACAGCATCAAAGGCATCCATCCGGACTTCGTGGCGGCCACCGGGTTCGTCCCACGTACGGGCATCGTCGAACCTTTCATCGCCAACCGCCTGACGGCGTACGGCGGCGAAGGCGCCCTGCTCGAGAACTGGACCGGGTTCTTTGTCTTCAATGGAACGTGGGACTATGACACGTTCTTCAACGGCGGGAGTCCCCTGGAGGGTCAGATTGGCCACACGACATTCCTCACCCTGCGCGGAGGGTGGAGCATCAATGTCTCACCGTCTTGGAACACGGTAGCGTTCGACCCCACGTTCTACGACCGTTACGCGATTGATCGCGGGGCCGATACCGTGGCGTTCTCGGCCCCAAGCCGGTTGAACGGTCTGGCGGCGGTGAGTATGAGCGTCAGCACGCCCCAGTTCTCGAGCTTTGCTGCCAGCGTAGGGGCTGGCATCGGCAAGACCGCCGCTTTCTTCGAACCGACCGACGTCAACTCTCTCTCGTTCAATACTACGGTCGATTGGCGGCCGACCAACCAGCTACGCGTGCAGGCACGGTACGTCTACGCTAGGCTCAACAGGGAACGAGATGGTACTCGTCTTTCCACCGCGCATATCCCCCGGCTGAAGCTCGAGTATCAGCTCGCGCGGCCCATCTTCATTCGCTTCATCGGTCAGTACAACGCCCAGGACCAGGACGCCTTGCGTGATCCCGCGACCGATTTCCCGATCCTGATTGAGGACGAAGACGGCGTCTTGCAACCGGCGGATCGTACGAGCAACAACAGACTACGGATAGACTGGCTTTTTTCGTACCGTCCAACGCCAGGAACCGTCGTGTTCGCCGGCTATGGTGCGAGCCTCACCGAGAGTGACGCGTTCTCCTTTCGCGACCTGCGCCGCGTGGAGGACGGCTTCTTCGTGAAGGTGAGCTACCTCTTTCGCCTCTGAGTACGGCATCCACATGACCCTCACCGTCCGCGTACCAGCATCCACCTCGAATCTCGGTGCCGGATTCGATTTCCTCGGGTTGGCGCTAGATATCTGGCTCGAGGCGTCGCTCGTTCCGGACCGGCGAGGCAGCCGCCCGCGATACACCGGCACGCTGAAGGGCTGCGACGCCAATAACGATATAGTCTTTCGACTCCTTGCCGAGCGGGAGGCGCTGGAGGACCACCGGCTCGTGGTCGATTCGCAGATACCGATTGGTAAGGGTCTCGGCTCGTCGGCGGCGGCCACAGTCGCCGCGTTGGTGCTCGCGCGGCTCGCTACAGGTGACCCGGTCGATCGCAAGGCGGTCTTTCGGGACGCCGCGAAGGAAGAGGGTCACCCGGACAATGCCGCAGCGGCCGTATTCGGCGGCCTCGTGCTCGCGGGCGATCGTCCAACCAGCGTCGATCTCCATTCCGATATCGCGATTGCCTTGGCGATCCCGGCCCGCGGTGTTTCGACGAAATCCGCGCGAGATCTCGTGCCCGGGGCCGTCCCTCGCGATGTCGCCGTACAGCAATCGGCGCGCAGCGCGGCGCTGGTCTTGGGCCTCACGAGCGGCGATCTCGAGCTAGTGGCCTTCGGCATGGACGATCGCCTTGCGGTCCCGCACCGGAAACGACTGATCGATGGCTATGACATGGCCGAGGCGGCCGGGTTGGAGGCGGGTGCCTTCGGGGTCACGATCTCCGGAGCCGGATCTGCTGTCCTCGCTCTCGGACCGCCGGACCGTGTGACGGCGATCGCCGAGTCCATGGCGGCGGCGCTAACGACCGAGCATAGCCCGGCAACCGCGGCTACCCCTCCCGTCGCAAAAGGCGGTTTCGTCGTCAGCGCTGATTCCTAGCCATAACACGCGCGCCGATAGCCAAGAATTCTCCTCAGGCCGAGCCTACCCCACGGTCATCTAATGACTCAGCGACATTCCAATGTTCAACGCACCGGTGGAGCCGGGGAACGCAAAAAAATGTGCGTAGCGCTCTCTCAGCGAAATGCGAAGCACGTCGGATAGCGCGATGCCGCCGTAGATAGCCGTCAGCCCCCACTTCGAGAGCCCGGACGATCTGGCCATCCAATCCACGTCCCCGACGGACGAGTTGCGGCCGACCGTGAAGTAGAAGAGGACGGTTCCGATGCCACTGGCGAGCATGCCGCGCTCGAACTCACCGGCCACGCCCTGAGCGTGCGGCCAGTCGAGAATGGCCTCGTTGATGAGCAGCTGCACAGCCATGCCCGATGCCGAGAACGCGAACTGCTTGTTAGGATGCGCAAAGGCATCGATGCCGGAATAGACCACCGGCCGCCCGGTATCGAACCCGACCGACGGATCACCACCAACCGCGAGCGACGTGAGAATGTGCCCCGCCTCGTGTGCCGCGATACTGGCCATGAACCCCATCCCAAACTTGAGCCACGAGAACGAGCTGCCCTGTTCTGTCAACTGAGACGCACGCACAGAAACGCTCTGCGGCATCTCCCCGGCATCCCCGTCGGCCTGCGCTCGCGCCCGGCCGGCCATAGCCGGCGCCAGGACAACGATCACCGCAACAGTTCTGGCCGTCCCGATCACGTAGTCCTTCACGACACCTGTCGTAGCCACCGTTGGCGGACCCTGATCTTGTGTCCCCAATAGCGACAGTGGAGATAGAAGAATCGGCCCCACTCCGGCGTGTTCAGGTCTCCGAAGATGGGGTGCGCCGCGAAGATGCGCTCCTTTTGTTCGGACGGCCACGACTTTTCCATCCCGCGAAAGCGCTCGACGCCCACCCGGAACTGTGCAGTAACCAACTCGGGATCGGGGTGTTCCTCAGGATACGTCGTTCGGGGAACCCTCCCCGCCGACGGGAGCTTTCCCATTCCCAGCGCAAGATGGCGGAGGAGTTTCTGTTTGGGGGTCGCGCGCCGGTGCATGTCGGTGCGTTCCGCGCGTTTCTCCAGCACAACGCCGACGATGTCGAGGCTGATCGCCAGATGGCTCACGATCTGGGCGAGCGACCACCGGCCATTTGGAGTGCGGTGCCATACGTCCCCGTCAATCGATTCCAGCGGGCCGAGAATCATCGGCTCGATCGCCGCTAGCTGTCGCCGGACTTTCATCGTCCCTCACCCGTGAGCGCCATGCACTCGATCTCTACGAGCGCCCCAAACGCGAGCCCCGACGCCGCAAGCGTCGATCGCGCGGGAGGCCCCTCCGGAAAGTAGCTACCGTATGCCCGATTCATGGCGGCGTAGTCCTCGATGTTGCGTAAGAAGACGCTGCACTTCACCACGCGGTGCATCCCGCTCCCTGCATACTCTAGCACCGCCTTGATATTCTCCATGGTCTGCCGCGTCTGGCCGGCGATTCCGCCATCCGCAAACTGCCGTGTGTCCGGAAGGAAACCAATCTGGCCGGACAGGTACAGCATATTGCCAACCCGGACCGCCGAGGTGAACGGCAGTCCCTCGGTTGAACTGCTGGGCAACTGAATGATCTCCCGATCCTGCGCGCGCGCTTCTCCACTCGCGCACACTGCCATGCAGGCCACGAACGCGATCCATGACTTCATGTGCGACCCCCTTACGAGCTGTTGCATCTTGCGTCTATTCATTGCGTTGACGGGATGGCACTCGTGACCGCAATCTTCCAACCGTCACTCGTCTTCACGAGAATGCGCTCGGACCAACCGGATGACATCGTGCCGGCCTGTCTCGCAACATACTCATATGCGCCGTACACCACTCCCGGAGAGAGCCAGACCAGCGTAGGGTTGCTTGCCACCAGCGAGTCTGGCCATGCCGCCTCGGCTTGGCGGGACGCCGCCAGCGACTCGTACCCGCGCACGAGCCCTGCCGGACTGAGCGCAATGAGATCGGTCGATTGGAGATAGGCCGAGAGATATCGTTTGGTGTCACGATCGTGTATCGCCTCGATGTTATCGAGGAACACCGCCCGCGCGCCGTCCAGGTCGGCCGCGCGGATATCGTCGGCGCGCGGTAGCCCGCATGCCGCCACCGCCATCACCACCGACAGCGCGCCGCCCTTCACCGCACCGGCCCCTCCCACGGCGGCGCGCTGGTCCACCCGTCGAGCACCTCGATCTGTGCCGTACTGGGTGATCGTTCCGTTTGAAGCCGCGCCGCTATGCGCTCCACCTCACGCATGACGCGAAGCACGTTGAGCCCGATCACACGCTTCACATCTCCATCGGTCCACCCGCGTCGCAACAGCTCCGCAACGAGCGCCGGGAACTTCGACACATCCTCGAGCCCGATAGGAGTAGAACCGATACCATCGAGGTCCCCACCGATCCCTACGTGATCGACCCCTGCCACGTCCCGCAGATGCTCGATGTGATCCGCCACGACGCCAATGTCGGGCAGCGGTTCCGCATGACGCGACGTCCACACGCGGACCGAATCCTCCGCCGCCGCGCCAACCATCTCGATCCACCGTGCCTCCAAGCTGTCCCGGGTACGGCGGTACTCATATGCGGGTAGGTAGATGAACGACGGCACGAAGGTCACCATGACCACACCGCCGTTGGCGCCCACCGCCGCAGCTACATCGTCCGGCACGTTGCGCGGATGGGGAACGAAGAACCGCGACGATGAGTGGGAATAGAAAACGGGGGCCTCGGTGATCCGGAGCGCATCCCACATTGTCGAGTCGGAGACATGGGAGAGATCGACCAGCATGCCGAGTCGGTTCATCTCCCGCACGACCTCTTCGCCAAAGGCGGTAAGGCCCCCATGGACCATGTCGTCAGTTGACGCGTCCGCCCAATCCGTGTTGGCCGAGTGCGTGAGGGTCATGTACCGTACCCCATCACGGTAGAACGCGCGTAACAGGCCAAGCGAGTTCTCGATCATGTGCCCGCCCTCGAGTCCCAGAAGCGAGCCGATCCTCCCCTCGCGATGCAGGCTGACGATATCATCGGCCGAACTGGCGATCGCAAAGACATCCGGATACCGTGCGACCATCCGGTGGACAACGTCCCCCTGCTCCATCCCGACGCGAGCGGCCCCGCCTGACGCAAACTCGACCGGCGAGTACGTCGACCAGAACTGCGCGCCGACGAGGCCTTCACGGAGGCGCGCGATATCGGTCATGAGGGGGCGCTCCGCGGTGGGCGATACCGCCCAGTTCGGCGGTGTCGCGATATCGAGGGAATCGAAGCTGAGGGCTGCCCGGACGCGAATCTGCCACGGCAGATCGTTGTGGCCATCGATCAGCGGAACCTCACGCATGATCGCGCGGGCGCGTTGCACGTAGGGATCGTTCTGCGCTACGGCAATTTCCCCCGTCATGAGGAGAATGCCGAGGAGAGATACGGAGAAAAAGAGTCGGCTCGTCATCGGGACACCTGGTCCTCCGGAGAAGATGGTTCAAAGCCACGGCACTGTAACATCGGCAGGGGAGGGTATTTAGGGTAGGCGGTATCGGTCACGGACCGCTGGCAGCGCCAGAAAACCGTGCCCCGTCGACCCTGCACCGGCCGACTGTACGAGCAGGAGGCGCACAGTCCGACGACTCTGTCCCTCCCACCGCCGTCGCGCCCCACCTCTGTCGTCATTAAATTGATCCACCATGACGAGTTTTGTGTGTGTACGGTGCAGTAGGGATGGGGACCGACTCGCGGCTCCCCCAATGCCGGGTGACATGGGACAGCGAGCGTACGAGTCGGTCTGTAATCCGTGCTGGCAAGAATGGCTCCAACACCAGACAGCACTCATCAATCACTACGCCCTGAACCTCCGTGACCCGCAGGCGAAACAGCTCCTGACTCAACAGGCCGAGACATTTCTCTTTGGCGCGTCGCAGTCCGAAAGTGAATAGGACCGCTCGTATCACCTTCGAGTTGAACGGTGAAGCGACGGCCGTGACCTTCGCCCCCCACAAGACCCTGCTCGAGGTGCTGCGCGAGGACCTCGGACTCACCGGCACCAAGCACGGGTGCGAGTTGGGGGAGTGTGGCATGTGCGCAGTACTGCTCAATGGGGAACCCGTGCTCTCGTGTCTCGTATTGGGCCTCGCTTGCGATGGACACCGTGTCGAGACGGTGGAGGGCATGGCCGGTCCGGAGCTGCATCCGCTACAAGTCACGTTCGCCGACCTCGGCGCGGCCCAGTGTGGGTATTGCACACCCGGGTTCCTCCTGACGGCAGAGGCACTGTTACGGCGCAAACCACGGCCGACACGAGACGAGATCAAAGAGGCCCTCGCTGGAAATCTCTGTCGCTGTACGGGCTATCTGAAGATATACGAAGCGGTCGAGTTGGCCGCCGCGCGCATGCGCGGGGAAGATGCGGAGCCGGCGGAGGAGACAGTTTATGGACGGTAGGGCGGAAGGGACAGGCCAGCCCGAACTCCGTGTTGTAGGACACGCGCAGCGGAAAGTCGATGCGGTCGCGAAGGTCACGGGCGCGACGCGGTTCGCCGACGACCTCGTGCTCCCCCGGATGCTGTTCTGCAAGCTACTGCGGAGCCCACACCCCCATGCGCGAATTGCCGGGATCGACACCACCAAGGCAGCGGCGCTCGACGGAGTCAAGGCGGTCATCACCGGCGAGGCGTTGCCCATCCCGTTTGGTATCCTCCCCGTGAGCCAGGACGAACACGCACTCGCTCCATGTCGCGTGCGCTTCGTCGGCGACCCCGTTGCCGCGGTAGCTGCCTTGACAGAAGAGATTGCAACCGAAGCACTCGATCTCATCGATGTCGCGTACGAGGTCCTCCCCGCCATCGATGACCCCGCCGACGCCATTGCCGATTCCGACCCGCTCATCCACGACTATGGCGACCGTGGGAACCTGCACAAGCTGATCAATCTGGAGTTCGGCGATGTCGACGAAGCTATAGCGCACGCCGATCACGTGCGCGACGATGTCTTCTTCTACGCTGGCAGTACTCATCTCGCGATGGAGCAGCACGCCGCATTGGCGGAGTGGTCACCGAGCGGGAAGCTGACCCTTTGGTCGTCCACGCAGACACCGCACTACGTCCACCGTGCCCTTGCGCGGGTGCTGGAACTATCGCCGTCACGAATCCGCGTCATTGCAACGCCCAACGGGGGCGGGTTCGGTGGGAAGAGCGACCCATTCAGCCACGAGATCGTGGTTGCCAAGGTTGCCATGCTTACCGGACGCCCCACGAAGTGCACGCTGACACGCGAGGAGGTTTTCTACTGTCATCGGGGCCGGCACCCGGTCTTGATGGCGGTCCGAACGGGCGTCTCGAGAGACGGCCGCATAAAGGGTATGCACTTTCGCACGTTGCTCGATGGAGGTGGATACGGTTCGTACGGGGTCGCCAGCGCATACTACACGGGCGCGCTCCAGACCGTCACATACGAGGTCGAGCGGTATCACTTTCAGGGTGCGCGGGCGTTTACCAACAAACCACCATGCGGTCCGAAGCGTGGCCATGGAACGCCACAGCCGCGGTTTGCGCTCGAAGTGCAGCTGGACAAGCTGGCGCACGATCTGAAGCTGGACCCGGCCGAGATACGCCTGCGCCATCTCGCTCCCGCCGGCTCGGTCACGGCCAACTATCTGAAGATCGGGTCGATGGGCCTTGGGGCGTGCATCAACAAGGTGGTCGCCGCATCAGACTGGAAGCGACGATACGGAAAGCTACCGCTCGGGCATGGCATCGGTATCGCGTGCTCGAGTTACTTGAGCGGTGCTGGTCTCCCCATCTATTGGAACCACCTGCCACACTCGGGCGTGCAGCTCAAGTGCGATCGTGGTGGTGGGGTGACGGTGTTCTGCGGCTCCACCGAAATCGGGCAGGGATCGGACTCCATCCTGGCCTATATCGTCGCCGAGGTGTTGGGCGTTGCCGTAGACGACATTGCGGTCGTCACCGCCGACACGGACCTCACCCCTGTCGACCTCGGCAGTTACTCGTCCCGCGTCACGTTGATGAGTGGCAATGCGGCGCTCCAGGCGGCGGAGCGCGCGCGAGACATCATCGCGCGCCGTACGGCGGCGAAGCTCGAGGTGCCGGTCGACCGGCTCGTATTTGCGGACCAGCGCGTGTTCGACGCCGATGACCCAGAGACGGGGATGTCGTTCGCCGAGGCGGTACAGGTCGCGGAAGCAAGAGACGGCACGATCGGAACCGTCGGATCGTACACACCACCGCGGAGTCCGGGACGGTACCGCGGGGCCGGCGTCGGTCCGTCACCGGCGTATTCCTACAGTGCAGCGGTTGCGGAGGTGGAGGTCGATCCCGAGACCGGAATCATCACGGTGCCCAAGATCTGGATCGGACATGACGTCGGTCGCTCGATCAACCCCGCCACGGTGATGGGGCAGGTGGAGGGCAGCGTCTACATGGGCCTTGGCGAGGCGCTCATGGAGGAAATGGTATACCGCGGCAATCGCAACGTCGTACACAAGATCCCGAGCCTCCTCGAGTACAAGAGCCCCACGACACTCGAGATGTGCGATGTGGAGACATATCTAATCGAAGACCCCGATCCGAACGGCCCATACGGCGCGAAAGAGGTCGGGCAAGGTCCCCTCCTCCCGGTGCCGCCAGCCGTTGCCAACGCCGTATACGACGCCGTGGGAGTGCGTGTTGACGAGGTGCCCATCACGCCCGAGAAAGTGCGTCGGGCACTCAAGGAAAAAGAAAAAGGCCGAGAGCCACGCTACGGACCGGCCTCATTTCCCGACATTCCCTGGCCCGAACCGACCATCGTGCCTCCTCCACGGGAGGGAGGAGATGGTCGGGCAATCGCTGGACGTAAAGAAGCCAAGTTCATGGCGCCCGCGACTGCCGACACGGTGTCTACGGCTCATCCCGAGCGTCAGCACTAATGCTGCGGCTCCCTTCGTTCACGTATCTCCAGCCCAGAACGTTACGCCAGGCGCTGCGGATGAAGGAAGACGCCGGACCCTCGGGGATGTACGTCGCCGGCGGCACGGATCTCTATCCGAACATGAAGCGGCGGCATCAGGAACCACAAACGGTAATCGCGCTCAACGGGATCAGGGCGTTGCGGAAGAAAACGGCGACTGGCCGGAAGGGTGGGACGGCGGAAGGGCGGTACGTCGTGCCGGCTGGGTTGACGCTCACCCAGATCGCGGAGCACCGCCGACTGCGGAAGACCTATCCCGCCGTAGCGCGGGGAGCGGAACTGATCAGCACGCCTCTGCTGCGCAATATGGGAACGATCGGCGGTAACCTGTGCCTCGACACGCGATGCAACTACTACAACCAGTCCTACGAGTGGCGGAAGGCAATCGACTTCTGCATGAAGAAGGACGGTGCAATCTGTTGGGTGGCACCCAGCAGTCCGCGCTGTTGGGCCGTGCAGTCATCGGATCTAGCTCCTGTAATGGTGGCGCTCGACGCCGAGCTGCTGCTGATCGGGCCAAAGGGAGAACGGATTGTTCCCGCCGCACGGTTCTATCACAACGACGGCATCGAGTATCTCACGAAGCACCCGGATGAAATCCTGACGGAGATCCGGCTACCCCTGGCCGATGGCTGGGATGCCACCTACTGGAAGCTCCGCCGCCGTGGCGCGTTCGATTTTCCCGTACTCGGCGTCAGCGCGTGGATCCAGTGGGACGGTGAGCGCGTTGCCGCAGCGCGGATCGTGCTTGGCGCAGTCGGGAGCTACCCGCAGGTAATCGGGGAGGCGGCCGACGCGGTAATCGATACGCAACTCGACGACGAGGCGATAGCGCGTGCTGCGGACGCGGCATTCCGCCCGTCAAAGCCGATGGACAACACGGATTTCGGGCTCGCGTGGCGCAAGGAGATGACCCGCGCGTACGTGAAAGGTGCGCTGAGAGAGTTGCGAGATCGGCGACCCAGAGGTTGAGTCTGCGAGCTAGCTTTCCCCCATGACCGACCAGATGGAATCGCTCCGCGACGCGCTCCAGGGCCGCTACGACCCGGTCCGTGAGTTGGGGCGGGGCGGGATGGCCACCGTCTACCTTGCGCAGGACGTGCGGCACAACAGGCATGTGGCGGTCAAGGTGTTGCGGCCCGAGCTCGCCGCGTCGATAGCCGTGAACCGATTCCTCAAGGAAATCCAGATCGCGGCACAGCTCAACCACCCCCATATCGTCCCGCTCCTGGATTCGGGCGACGTCAACGGCGTGCTGCACTTCGTCATGCCGTTCGTGGAAGGCAATTCGGTTCGCGATCTCATAGATGGAGATCGACCGCTCAGCCTCGCAACCGCGCTCGAGATCACGACCGAGGTCGCGGACGCCTTGAGCTACGCGCACCGAAAAGGCCTCGTCCATCGGGATATCAAACCCGAGAACATCCTCCTGTCCGAAGGACACGCCGTCGTTGCGGATTTTGGAATTGCCAAGGCAATCAGCACCGCGGGCGGCGATAAGCTGACGCGGACCGGATTCCCCATCGGGACGCTCGGATACATGAGTCCCGAGCAGGCTGCCGGACGCACCGATCTCGACGAGACGACGGACGTCTACAGCCTCGCCAGTGTCTTCTATGAGATGACGGTGGGAGAAGCACCGGGCATGTGGGTGACCGACGAAGCAATGAGGTACGGGAGGTTCGTCGATGCGTTGCCGGCACATCGGGAGAAACTCGACCAGCTTCCCGGAGCAGTAGAAGCGGTCATCGTACACGCGATGAGCATGCGCCCCGAGGAACGGTACGGGACGCCGAACGCGTTTGCCGCAGCGCTCCAGCAGGCAGCGCACCAGAAGGCAAAGTTCGACGAGCACCAGGTAGGAGAGATCATCCGGTACGCGTCGGAACAGCAGCTCGCGCACCCTACGGAGGACGGCGCTCTCTCGGCGGGTACGCTCGAGCGCATCGGCGCGGAAGTCGGTCTATCGCCGGACCGGGTGCGAGATGCCGTACACGCAGTATCAACCCGGACCACCCCACCACGGCAGGGAGGCGTCCTCGGTGCACCGCTCAAGATCGAGTTGGAGCGAACCATCGACGCGGAGGTACCCGCGCAGGAATTCGAATCACTGCTGGAGGAGGTGCGGGCCGCTACGGGCGAGGTCGGTCGCATCAACGAAACGCTGGGGAAATCCCTCTCGTGGAATTCGCTCAGCTTCCAGAACACCTTCGAGGGAACGGGCCGGCTCATCCACGTGATGATTAAGCCCAAAGACGGCACGACCCGCATCCGCATCACCGAGAGTTCCGGTATACACCCGGCACTGACGGTGATCGGAACGTTGGCCGGCGGCGTGGCGGTCGTGCTCGTTCTCGAAGGCCTCCTGTCGACTGTCAGCGTCCCTTCCCTGTTGAAGGTGCCGCTCCTCGGTGTCATCTTCGGGACGAGCTTTTTCGCCGCGCGCACGGTGTTTGGCAGCTTCATGAAACGGCGTGTGCGTATTCTGACGGGCCTGCTGGACCGTCTGTCACGCCACGTTACAGGCACCGCAACGCCGGCGCTTCCTACAGGTACGCGACCGGGGGAGGACACCGCTCCATAAGCTCGCTGTAGGCGTCTTTGGTACTACCGTCCAGAGGGCCTCAACGCGCTCCGCCCGATGAGGCTCGCGCGCCCACCGGCATCGGTCCCTCACGCGCCCTCGCGACCATGGAGCTATCTTGCACGTTGGCCCCTCTCTACGGACAGCACCAATGGCACAACGCCTCTTGCTCGTGATCCTCGGCCTGCTGGCTACACCAACGGTCTCCAGAGCCCAGCAGGAGCGGCCTCGCTTCATGCTCGTCGTGCACGGCGGAGCCGGGACGATTCTGCGCGAGAACATGACAGCCGAGCGTGAGCGCCAGTACCGCGAGACGCTCGCGACGGCCATCCGCGCCGGCTACGATGTCCTGGACGCGGGCGGACGTTCACTCGATGCCGTAGTTGCCGTCATCACTCGACTCGAGGACTCACCGCTCTTCAACGCGGGCAAGGGCGCGGTTTTCACCAACGCCGGTACCAACGAGCTCGACGCGTCGATCATGGATGGCCGCACCGGTAACGCGGGAGCCGTTGCCGGTGTCACCCACATCAGGAACCCGATCGTGCTCGCACGCATCGTGATGGAGGAGTCACCCCACGTCATGCTGGCGCGCGAGGGCGCCGAGGAATTTGCGGTCGAACACGGCATGGATACCGTACCGGCCGAGTACTTCTACACCGAGTGGCGCCATCAGCAGCTGGAGCGCGCCCAGGCCGAGGACGAACACGGAACGGTGGGTGTCGTGGCGCTCGATCAGTTCGGCGATCTCGCGGCGGGCACGTCTACCGGCGGTATGACCAACAAGCGCTGGGGCCGCATCGGCGATTCCCCGATCATCTCAGCCGGTACCTGGGCGAGCAACGACAACTGCGCCGTATCTGGTACAGGCCACGGCGAGTTCTTCATCCGTAACGCCGTCGCGCGGGATATCTGCGCGCGGGTAGAGTACCTCGGCGAATCGGTCAATGAGGCCGCACACTACGTCATCGACGAGAAACTCACCGCGCAGCATGCCGAAGGGGGGGTGATCGTGCTCGACCGGAACGGGAACTTCGCCGCCACGTTCAACACGGCCGGCATGTACCGTGGCTGGGTCGGGCCCGACGGTACCATTGTGGTGCGGATCTACGAGGAGGGTGCAACCGACCGGTAGACCACCAGGGCGGGCTCACACCTCGACCTCCTCCGCCACGATCGAGGCGCTGTGCTCGCTTCCGCGGTGGACGTTCTCACCAGATATCCCCGAGCACGAACCCCTCAGGGAACGGATCGCTTGGATCGACGACGAACTCGCTTCTCCCCGTAATCCACCCACGGCCCGTCAGCGTCGGCACGACGGCGTGATGGTCTCCGACCGTTGTCGTCCCAATCAGGCGCCCGGTGAACGTCGTTCCCAGAATGCCCTCGTGCACGAAATCCGTATCTAGTGCCAACTCCCCTTTGGCATGCATTACCGCCATCTTCGCGCACGTTCCCGTTCCGCACGGTGACCGATCGAGCGCCCCGGTCCACGTCTCCGGCCGATCCCAATCCACCGGCCCCGTCGACACCACGACCGCGTTCTTGCGGTGTGCGCCCGCGCGGGTCGGCGGCGCGGAGAGCTGTGAGATCGAGACGTCGCGGATCTCCGGCTGTTCCGGATGGACGACCTCGAGTTGCTCGACCGCCGCCTGTCGGAGCAGTTCACCCACCCGGGCAATCTCTCGTCCGTTTTCCGGGATGAGGCGCAGGCCGACGTCATCTGCATTCGCGATCACGTAGAACATCCCACCCCATGCAACATCCACCCTAATCGCACCGACGTGTGGGACATCCAACGTGGCGTCGAGGTGCACGGCAAACGACGGTACGTTCTCGAACGTCACTGCAGTCACCTTGCCTGCACTGACCTCCGCACGAACGCCGATCAAGCCGGCGGGCGTTTCGAGCGTCAACTCGGTTACCGGTTCGGTCGCCGGAACCAGTCCCGTCTCTATCAGTACCGTCGCGACGCAGATCGTGTTGCTGCCTGACATGAGAGGATACTCGGTCTGTTCCATGATGACGAACCCAGCGTCGGCATCGGGGTGCGTCGGTGGCAGGATGACATTGCAGCAGAGCGCGGGATACCCTCGTGGCTCGCGCAGCATGAGCTTGCGCAAGCCGTCCGCCTGCGACTCGAGATACTGCCGCTTCGCGAACATGGTCTCGCCCGGTACGTCGGGCACCCCACCGACGATGACACGGCCGGGTTCACCGCAGGCATGAGCATCATAGGCCGTGATTATATCTGACATGTGACGAGGCGTCTCTTCTCCTGTCGAGCGGTCGCACGGAACGATCCAACGAGAATGCGCTCAATGCAACCCTGGCTACCGTGGGTGGTACATCCTATTGTTGCTGGATAAGACGACTCTCACCAACCGGGCCTGCTCCACGACTACACCGGGCCGCTGCGCCACAGTGAGGCAGTCGGGCCGGTTGCTCTGCGCCCTCTTTCACCTACGAGACTAACCATGTACGTCGGAATGCTCATCCTCCACGTCCTCGGCGCCACCATCTGGGCGGGCGGCCACTTGGTGCTTGCCATCACCGTGCTCCCACGCGCCCTGCGGGCGCGTGACCCTGACATCGTCTTGTCCTTCGAGAGCGGCTTCGAACGACTCGGGATACCCGCGCTAGTAGTGCAAGTCGTCACCGGCTTCTGGCTCGCCCAGAGGCTCGTGCCGCCGGGTGAGTGGCTCACGTTCGACAGCCCGCTCGCTGGCCATGTCGGTGCCAAGATCATCCTGCTCGGCCTCACTGTCGTCTTGGCCGCTCACGCCCGCCTGCGTATCATCCCCCGCCTCGACGCCGCGCGACTCCCGATACTCGCCGCCCATATTATCGCGGTCACCGTGCTGGCGGTGTTGTTCGTTCTGCTGGGTGTGGGTCTGCGAACAGGCGGCCTGATGTAACCACTGTGCGGTCAGACCCATGAGTGCCCGCGGCACCCTAGGAGCGCAAGGCCGCCCTCCTGTGCCGCCGCACCGCAAGGCCCAATGAGCTTCACTATGGACGTGAGTACCCAGTCTTCTTAACTTGGAGACCGATGACCGATACAAGCTTGATCATCTCCGACCCACCCCACCATCACCCAGCGGACCACGAGACCGCGGCATCCTACTTCGGGATGCCCGTCGTGTCCGTCCGCATGAAGACCAACTACCCCATCCCCGAAATCTGGTTTGCCGAAACCGATCGGAAGCGCCTCGAGTCCACAGCAGACCATCTCGCGGAGGCCGGGCTCAATATCATCCTCATTCCCGCGGAGCACATGGCGGCGATCCCCGCAGCCCAGTCCGTTTCGTCGTTCAAGTTCACGGACACGGCCCTCGTTGCGCGCGTCGGTGATGAGGAGATCTCGGTCGCATACGACCTGCCGCTACTGGCGGTAGTCTGCCAGCCCGTACCCCATCAGGCCGCTACCCCAAGTCGCGGGCTGCGGGACGTGATTGGTAGTCGCACGTCGGGGTTCCTCGCGATGCAGGAACAGGCACCGCGTATCTCCGACGCCATGCGTGACATGGAGCACGAGCATTCCCCGTTTCTCGACCTGTATGTTCCGCAGAACGGGGTGCCTCTCCGCCTTTCGGTCGTACAGACCGAAGTAAACTATGCTGGGCTCCGCATGACCTGGCGCCGGGCGAGCGACAACATGCTGCTCTTCATCGCCGAATGTCACGATCACTTCAAACAGGCGACGTTCGACCGTCGGCTGGTAGGAATGCGAATGCGAAAGACGCTCACGGTAACGGGGCAGACGGCAACGCCGCACCATCGCCGCAGCGGTTTGTCGTACGCAACCACGACCCTTGCGAACCTCCTGGATTCCATCGACGACGGTCTGCATGACATGAGCCAACCGGAGTTGTCGTCGCGGCTGGTCTACCTCACGCACGTCGAGCAAATGCAGAGTTGATTGGCTCTACCCGGCTCCCTCAGACCGTCGGGGGCTCGAATTTGTTGGAGGACAGGGACGCGTAAGCAGCAAACGCGATCGCCATGTCACGCCGCGCAATGGCTAGCGACATGAGTGGTTCGCGATCCTCACGTACTGACGCGATGAACTCCTTCAGCATGGCGCGATATCCCATGATGTCCAGCAGTCCGGGAATGCGGAAGCGCTTGCGACGCCCCAACACGAGCGCCCACAGGCCGTTGCTCTCGAACGTGATGTTCCCATGCGTTCCGAAAATCCTGGATACCTGCAAGCCGCCAATCCGGTTTCTCGTGTTCCACGAGTGGAGTAGTTTCCCGACGGCGCCGTTCTCGAACTTGATCAGCACTTCGAGGTTGTCCTCGAGCGGCGCGTGCAACGGTCCGGACGTCCGCGGTTGCGCCGCTATGACCTCGCTGGCGGGCCCTCCCAATCCGACAATCAGATTGATCCAGTGCACGCCTCCCTCCAGGAGCGCGCCCCCTCCCATCAACTCGGCATCAGTGCGCCACCCTGTCGGGCGATTCGAGCCGGCCTTGTTCACCTCAATAAAAAGCGGATCCCCCACGTCGCCGGCGTCCAGATGAGTGCGGAGCACTCGGGCAAGCGGCTTGAAGTGGTAGTTCTCCGCGACCATGCACTGTACGCCGGCCTGCGTTACCGCACGCTCCACTTCGGTCAATTCGTCCAGGTTGCGCGTGACCGGCTTCTCAATGAGCATCGGCTTGCGCTGTGCCGCAGCCAGGCGCGCGTGCGCGAGGTGGAAGGCATGAGGTGTGCAAATGAACACGGCATCGATGTCAGCCGAGGTGCAGGCCTCCTCGTAACTGCCGAACGCCCGCACGCCGTTGAAACTACGCCGGTACTCCTCTGCCCGGGTGAGCGAACGGCTTGCATAGGAAAGTCTGACGTGAGACTGGAGCGTGCGAGCAATGCGACTGTGCAACCGTGCGATCGCTCCACACCCGAGGATACACAGACTGAGCGGCTTCACTGCGCCTTCGGTCGCGTCACCTCGGCCCACTCGCGGGCAATGTGCTCACCGACCCGTAACCCGTTGGCCGCCACCGTGAGACTCGGGTTGACGGCGCCGGCGGTCGGCATGAAGCTCGCGTCGACCACAAAGAGGTTGGGCAACCCGAAGAACCGGCAGTGGTGATCTAGCACCGCCTCCGCAGGATCGGTACCCGCCCGGCAGGTCCCAAGGGCGTGCGAGAACGTCTTCACGGCAATGCGGATCCACGCCCACGCACCTGCTTTCCGCATTATGCGAACGCCCTCACGTGAGAGAGCACGCCGTCGCCGACGATCATCTCGATGGTGCCGATACCGCACGCTGGCGATGCGCTGCCCATATGGGTCGACCTTGCTGGAGTGCAGCGACACGTGATTCGATACCTGAGGGACGTCCTCGCTGATACAGAGAAAGAAAATGTTGTAGTGATAGCTGCGCGGCCCGATGACACTGATTGGGAACGGTCCTGTCTTGATGAACTCGGGAGGTGGCACCTGCAGACTCTGCAACATGCCCCATGGGCCGCGCGGTCGTCCGCCGTTCGAGCTCCCAAAGTAGAAATCTGTGATTGCGAGCTGCTTGTGGAACTCGTTTTCCGGATTGGTCTTCTCCGAAAAGAAGCCGGCCACGATGCCATTACAGTGTCGCATGAGATACCGGCCCACGAGCCTGCCGTTGGGCTCCATCTCGCCGAGTCCGGATGCGAGCAGCAATCGCGGAGAACTGATGGCGCCACCACTCACGACCGCGACACCGCACGACGCGGTCTCGGGTCTCCCCGTCCGCACGTCGATGTACTCCACGGCCGTGATGCGTCCACCCGATCGGACTAGGCGCGTGGCGACCACCTGGTCCTTGATCGTGGCGCCAAGGCGAATGGCCTCCGGGAGCAGCGTCACGGCGAGGTCGTTCTTCGCACCGAGCTTGCACGGGTATGAATCGCACGTCAGACACTTGATGCACTTGCCCGACCCGCTGTTCCGGCCACCATTGAAGTTGATCGCGAGTGGGATTGGGAAGGGCTTGAGACCAAGCTCGAGACTTGCCTCCGCGAGACGCCGGGCGGGCGAGGCGAATGCGGGCGGCGACGCGACGTAGTCTGTGGCGCGTGGCGGCTCGTTCGGGTCCAGGCCGCAGACGCCCGCGACACCCAGTTTCTCCTCTGCCTGATCGTAGTACGGGGCGAGATCGTCGTATGCGAACGGCCAATCGACAAACCCTTCCGGCAGCACACTATCCACACCGCGGCTGCGACGTCGGAAATCATCCTCTCGCAGCCTGAACGACGCACCGCCATAGAATACCGAATTGCCGCCGACTGATTGATTCGGGTAAACCAGTCCAGCGCGCAAGACCTGATTGGCCGCGTACGGCGTCTGGCCGCGATACTTCTGATCGATGTGGATCGCTCGCGTGCTCCAGGCCGTGTCGTCGCGATCGACCCACCTCCCGCGTTCGAGCACCAAGACGGACATGCCCGCGGCAGCAAGTTTGAGCGCGACCGTGCTGCCGCCGAACCCCGTCCCGATGACGATCGCGTCCCAGTGCGTGGGGAGCGTCATTACGCCCTAGGCCGTTCGGCGCTTACGTCGCCTGCACGGCCATCCAGTGAAACCGCGTGGACATCACGCACTGATGGCGTACAGTCGATATGCGAAGAAAAGGAGGACGGCACCCTCCAGAACCCACGACATGGGCTGTCTGTAGTACCCTGCGAACATCTCCCATCCCCAGTACCCTGTGTCCTGAAAGAGGCTGAGAGTGTACTTCCTTTTTGACAGCGGCCACAAGAGCGGTTGCCCGACCGTGCTGCCGATATCCGCGAGGTAGTGGGTGAGGAGCGCCACGAACGCGAACGGGGCGTAATGCGGAGCGACTGCGTACACGACTCCGGTCACCACGAACGCGAACAGCAGATTGTGCGTAACGGTACAGTGAAACGATGGCTTGGCGAGCCCTGCTTTCACCACGAGGGAATCGGCGTTCGGGAGAAAATGCACTGCCAGACAGAAGGCCGCCATCCGCGGACTCCAGTCGTACGTGGCTATCGACAGCGCGAGCGGAACGTGGCCAATTTGCATCCATTATCCTCCATCTTCCCGCTGATTGCTCGGGAAACGAGCGCGCCCACACCGCAATCCTCCCATCCGACCGATGCGAAGCGGCTCCCATGGCTACCAGAACAGGTATCATTGCTGCTGTAGGGCTCGTTCGAGCGGTGATGCAGTACCGCTCAGGCGTGCAAACTTACGAGAGGCGCCACCCGAGGGCAAGCATACTTTGGCGGGGAGCTGACCCGTTACGCGGCCCGTACGCCGAGGACCATAACCGACCGCATGAGGTACACGAGCGCCGTCACGACACCCCAGCCGAAGACGACGATGAACGCCTCCCAGAGGTGACCCGCGAGGAGTCCCACGACCAGGACCATGACGTAGATATTCCGTCGGCCCGCTACCAAGCGGAAGGCGCGGTCGAAGGCGCGGTGATCGTGAACCTCTCGCCCGGTACGCAGCTTGTACACACCCGAAAGCGCCCGCGAGGCAATCATGACGCCAATCAGCCAAAGGCCGAGACGCCACGCAAGTGCGTGGCCGCTTGACACAGACAACCCCCAGCCCAATGCCACATACCAGGAAAACTCGAACGCCACGTCGAGCGTGTGATCCAGTCGCCCTCCCCCTGGACTCATTTGTAGCGTGATACGGGCAAGTTTGCCATCTACACCATCCAGGACATCGACGAGCAACGCGAGCACCAATCCCCAACCGAAAACGTGCGACGCAAACAGGTATGTGGCCGTGAACGCGAGGATGCTCGTGAGTATCGTGACCTGATTGGGCGTGACCCGTGTCCCCGCGAGTGTCCGTGCAAGGAGATTCTCGGGCACCGGGTGCAGATACCGGGCTGGGAAGTCGTTGACGCCCTTCTGCGCAGCATCCAAGATCAACCGCGCTGCTCGCTTCTGATCTGTCGTCGTGCGCACATCGCACCAGAACGGCCGCAGGTGACGGCGCAAGCTCGGCAAGTACGTCGGGAGATCACCCACATCGAGCCGGCCGGCTGGTTCGAGGACGCTGGCAACCAGTGCTTCCCAAACCTGCTCTTGGTCAGCCCCCGCCTGGCGCGACAGCGCGCCGACGTCGAGCCTGGCCAATCCAACGGGGATGGCAGTCGGCCGGGTGGCCTCGCCGCGACCCTGAGGCGAGTCCGCGACCCATCGTGGCTTCCCCGCCGCCACCACTGCGTCGTAGAGCCGAGGATCGCAAACGGTGCTTCCACGAGCGATGACGATGTGGCCGCATTCGTCGCGCGAGGATGACACGGGGGAGTCATCGCGCGCGTGGCACGTCATCGTCATGCCGCGAAGCGCCAGCGTTGCGATCTGTCGCGCGCACTCGGCCTCGGCGTCGCGCACATCTTCCCCTGTCCCCAGCAGCACCATACAGCGCTGCACACCAACCCGATCGAGGTGGAACAGATGACGCTGCAGCGGCGATCGGCCGAGGATCGGCTCCAGCGCTACGGGCCACCGGGAGCCCGGAAGTCGGTGCGAGTCCACGGTGATCACCGCCATCAACGCGTCGGCCACATCCCGCTCTGCGTCGGCTTTGCTGGCCCCGTATGGGCTCGCGTGCTCGAGGACGTTTCTCACACTACGAGCTCCAACGCGTAGCGCGTGCTCACCGCTCCTCTGCGCACTAGAGACTCCGCCGCTGCTTCCTCGTCTCGAGCACCTGCAAGAGGCTCGGCAGTGCGATGACCGCGGTGGCGAATGTCGCCGCGATGCCGATGACTGCCAAATAGCCGATCGAGTTGAGGCCCGGATGCGTCGCCATGATGAGTCCTGAATAGCCCACGATTGTCGTCAGCGTCGTCATGGTGATCGCCCGCCCGGTTCGGCGCAAGACAATCGCGACCGATCCGGGGCCTTCCTCGAGGTATCGATGATAGATGTGGACACCGTTATCGACACCGATGCCGACGACACTGGGCAAAACTACGACGTTGAAAAAATTGAGCTTCATACCAACCAGAAACATCACGCCCCCCATCCACACGAAACCCACCGCCAGAGGCAACATCACCAACAGGCTTGCCTTCACGCTCCGGAAATCCAGCCCCACGAGGACGAACACGGCGATCGCAGCCAGGCCAAGGGCCAGCTTGCCCTCCCGAATCATCAGGAGCAGCATGTCGGCCGAGATGATGTTTGAACTCGCGGCGTGGAACACCTTGCCGGACTCGGTCGTAATCGTACCGATGTCGTTCCGAAACGCGATCGCTTGGCGACCATCCCGCAGCGAGACGCTGGGGTAGATGAAGACGAAGTTACCGATCTCACCGCGCGTGTCGATGAACTGGCGCTTGTCTTCCGCCGGGAACTCATCCCACGTGAACGGCGCATCAACCTGCACGTAGGCAGCGAGGCGCTCGAGGCGCATCTTGTCTTCGCCCTCGAGTACCCCTTCGGCCTCGTCCTCCACGAGCGTGCGGATGGCGCGGATTGTCTCGAGTCGCTGCGTCTGGTCGTCGGGAACGAGCGAGAAGATGGATCGCACGCTTGCGACGGTCGGAGAGATCGTGTCCGCCACCATGATCTCGCGGACGGCGGCCACGATTTCCTCGACCTCATCGCGCGAGTCCGCGAGAACGACGGCCGGCGACTCGGACCGCGAGAACACACCCTGCGTCTTTTCGCCGACGATCTGCCGCTCCGGCGTCATGGCTCGGAGGTTGGTGAAATCGTACTCGAACCCCACGCGGGTAGACAGGTAGGCAGCCAGCACCGTCACCAACACGGCGAGTGACAGAAGCGGCACGGCGAATCGGATCCCGCGCCCCTCCAGTTGCGGTTCCGTGCGCGCTACGACCGGTGCTACGCGAAGTACACCAACCCGCTCGGCCAGAATGATGAACGCAGGAAGGACGAACACCATCCCGATGAATGCGAAGAGCACTCCCACGCCCGCGATGAACCCGAGATGCGCGAATCCCTTGAAATCCATGAACAGCAACAGGAGGAATCCAGCTGCGGTTGTCACCGCAGTAGTGGCGACCGCCGTGCCCGTCTGGCAGACCATCTTGTCGATGGCATCCCTCAGATTCAACCCTGACCGGCGGCTCTCCTTGTAGCGGGCAAATGTATGGATCCCATAGTCAATACCAAGTCCGAACAGGATGACGAAAAGGAAGCCGGTAATGGTGTTGAGTTCGCCGATCACCAGGTACGTCAGCCCGAACGTCCAGGCGATGGAGAGCCCCAGGCTCACCGATACGAGTGCCGCTCCAACAAAGCTGCGGAAAAAGATGACGATCAGGAGGAATACGCCCCCGATGCCATACAGTGCCGTGCCGAGGATATCGCTCTTCACGACCTCATATTCGTCCAGCCGGTTCTTGAGGTTCCCGCCGTAGTACACGTTGAGGTCGGCGGCGTACTGGGCGCGGTCCAGGGATTCGACGGCGCCTCGCACCTCCGCGAGCATGTCTTGGATGAACTGCAACCCCGACCTACCTTCAGCCGGAAAGACTTCGATGACGAGAACGGTGCTATCTGCGTTGGTATTGAATGCCCGCGGTTGCCGCCCCTCGTACCGCTCTTCCCATCCGGCCAACTCGTCCTCATTGGTCCCGGCGTCTTCCTCACCGAACAGGTCATCGATGAGAAACGGATTGAGTGCCTGTTTGCGCGACGTGATGGTTCTTTCAATCGCATCATAGAGAGAATCGAGCGTTTCCTCGTCGAGGAACAGCAGCGCATTTCGCCGATAGAACGCAACATCGTTCTCATAGTCCACATAGCTAATGAGGGGACTGGCGAGGAATCGCGGCTCCAGGTCCCGTGCAAACCGCACCGCGGCCTCGAGATCCGCCGTTTCCAGCACCACGCGCAGACGACCCGAGCCCCCGACTTCCTGCCGCATGTGCTCGAGCGCCTGGACGCTCGGGAAGTCATCTGGCAGCAAGGCCTCGAGGTCACTCCTCAGGGACAGGCGCGACGTGAGGTATGACCCCACGACCGCGGCGAGGAACGCCGCGATCAGGATGTGTTTGTAGTATCGAAAGAGCTTATCGCACAGATGGGGTATGCGGAGCACTGCGATGTCTGTTTCCCGTTAGAAAAGGCGAGTGGGCACGTTTAGGGCCCTTGCTCCAGTCGGCGAACGAGTTTGGCGTACATGTCTTGGTATGAGCTTCCACGAATTTCTCGGTAGAACGAATCCCGGTAGTTCCTCGTCGTACTTGCACCGTCTACAACAACGTCATAGACCTTCCACTCGCTGTCGATCTGGTGCATGAGATACACGATCTCGACGGACCTGTCCCCTTTGTACGCGAGCGTCGTGACGCGCACGTTCTCCCCGCGCTCTTCCGGTTCCTGGTACTCCACCCGGTCCGCCTGATAGACCTCGAGTTTCCTCACCGAAGAATTGCGTACCAGTTGACGAAACACGCGGACGAAATCAGATCGCTCCTGGTCGGTCCGCTCATCCCAATACCTGCCGAGGGCGCGCCGGGAAAACGTCTCGAAATCGATGAACCCGTTGATGACGTCCTTGAGTTGTTCTCGGGTCTCGTCACTCACCTCGTCGCCCGCTGCGTTGACGATCTCCGTTACGGCATCGTTGCGGGATCTAATCATGTCGACCGGCGACTGCATGACGGCCCCTACGCTATTCGGCACCGTCAGGCCCAGTACGAGGCTCGCCACACGCCACCCGACGAGCCGATGGTTTCTGGGCATCATGGAATAAAGCGTCGGCTCGCGAATGGACATTCGTCAGTTGGGGTAGAGGTCGCGCCCAATGGCCCTACTCAGGGCCGCCAGCGCGGTGTTGAACGTGTAGATGTTCTCCGCGTGTGCCGCCCGCATCTCGCCGTTGGCCCGGAAAGCGTCAATGAAGTCCTTGATATCACCAACTCCGAGGTCGAACGTCTGTGCCTCGGAACGCAGCCAGTTCCCACTCGCTCGCAGTGCCCGTGCGCTCTCGCTGATGTCCGTTTCGGCGCGGCGCGCGGCGAGGAACGCCTTCTCGACGTCGAGTCGAATCTGCGCGTCCAGCAGCGGCGCGCGGGCAACCAGCGCCTCCTGCTCGAAGCGCGCCATTCTCACACGATCCCGCGTCTGAAGGAAGTTGAGATTCCAACTCAGGCCCACTACCACCGCCGGTCGGAAGAAGTTCGTCGGGTTATAGACGAACGGGTTGCGCGAATCGAATCGATCCGCCGCGCGGTTCATCTTTACTTGCGCGCCGAGAAAGAGCTGGGGTCGGAAGTCTCCCGCCAGCGAGCCTGCCAGGGAGGACCGCGCGCTAATGCCGGCTTGGAGTTGGTCGACCTCGGGCCGGCTTCGGTGCGCAAGCTCGATGTAGGCCGAGAGACTGTCCAGCGCAACGTCGAGCCGCGTCAGTGATTGGGTTCCGAGACCAATCGGGACATCGGCGGCGATCCCGAGCGCGGCGCGCAGTGCCGATTCCGCCAACCGAATCCGCTCAACCACCTCGCGGTGACGACTGGCCACCTCATATCGGAAAATCTGTAGCTTGAACAGGTCCGTTTGCCGCACGTCGTCGGACCCCTCATCCAGCTTCACCTGCACTGATTCCTGGGCGCTCGTCACCTCCGCCAGGGCATCTTCGACGATACCTCGGAGCTCGGACGCCAGCAGGAGCCCCCAGTAGAGCTTGCGAACCTGCAGCCGAACCTCGGCCCGCTGCGCCGTCACGCCCGCTTCCGCCGCGTCCACACCGAAGTCCGCCGCCTCAGTCAGCCCACTCAACCGTCCGAACGTCCACACCGGTTGCACGAGGTTTAGCTCGACTTCGGTGAACACACGCAGATCGGACAGCCCCGTTGAGGTGTCCGGGGACGTGAGCACGCCCGTCTCCGTGAACACGCCGCGCGCGCGCGGGAGCACCCCCCACACATTCCGGAGGTTGAAGCGCGGCAGAAACCGGGCATGGGACGCCTGCGCGCGCCGTGCCCGTGCGCTCTCGAGGCTCACGTTCGTAGCCGCGAGGAGCGGGCTGCTCTCGAGCGCCATGCGTTCGGCCTCATGCAGGCTCAACACCAGGGTGTCGGACTCCTGTGCGACACCGACACCGAGCGGAACGACCCATACCAAGGCGAATCCGACTAGGCACCGAGCGAGCATCGCGGTTCCATCGTCATCGTGTAACGGGCTGGAGGATTTGCGTGACCCCCGACCCGACCCTGACATCCACGTGCCGCAGCGCTCGAATGTCGTCATAGTCCGCATACGCCTGCGAGTGGGTCGAGTTAGCATCTGAGAGAATGCCAATGCCGATTGGCTTGTTAGGCGGATCGTTCCCAAACGTATCGCGATACGCGTCAGCCAGATTGAAGACATATGTCCGCCACTCGCCGAGACCATCCGTCCCACTACCGACGACGACCATCCACGGCCGCCCGATGCCGCGCCGCAGAACCGCAGAGCCCACCGGTAGGGTCGTACTCCAGACATACTTTACCGACTCGGGGATCAAGCCCAGGCGTTTCCGATAGGTGAAATATATCCCCGCCGCACTGTCTACCTTTCGGTCGTCGCGCTCGTCCCCGCCTTGGGGCGTGCGGTGCACACGGACCCGGAACGACACGTACGGAAACTCCCGCAGGTTCCACTTCACCGCCTTCCCCAGGATCACCGACTCACCGTTGTCCGTCGCCTCGAGGTAGTTGTTGTCGCCCTCACGTCTGACGGCATACGGCTTGTGCTTGTCGTCGTCCGAATCCCTCCACGTCCAACCGACCGGCAGACCATCGAGGGGGCCGTCCTCGAAATCTTCCAGGATGACCGCCGGATAGTCTCCCAACTGGGCGACGAGATAAGGAAAAGAGTAGTCCTTTAGCAGGTCGCGCGACATGTCACGGTACCACCGCACCAGGCTCTCACCGTCGTACCGCAGATCCGTGATGCGCCACGTGCGCGGCTGAAGCTCCCGCATCTCTACACGCAAGGACTCCTCCTCGCCATTGCTCCACCCGACGACGTACTCGAGCGTCGCCGCGCCGTCGCGGACACGCTGCCTCCGCAGCCGCAACGACGGCAGGCGGGTCGTGTTGTTTTGGGCCAGCAATGACAGGGCGCGCGAGTGGAGCGACACGCGGAGCGCCTCCCCAAAGGTCGCCCGCTGGTGGGGAGTCAGCGACGACCACTCGCGCGGAAAAGCGTTGGCCGCCAGGATTCCAAGAGAAAACACCCGATCCACGACGGCGCCCGTGGCGGCGCGGCGCGCATCGGGGCCAAGGGTCCCGTACTCCCGCAGCACATCCAACCACCGCTCGAACGACGCTTCGAAAGTGGCGCGCGGCGTCGGCGCAACCTCCTGCGCGCGCAACATCCGAAGCGACCCGGACGAGAGCGACAAGAGAACGAGCGCCACGACGACCGGGGCGCGCACCCATGTCCGGCTCCGCTGGGCGTTCGTTCTCTCTCCCATGCGCATCCAACTCCTTGCCTGTTGGGGAACAATGTACCGCGGACGGCCCGAAACGGCCGAATTCACCCCAGTCGCTCGACGCCGGTCCGCCCGGCTGGGATCCCAGCCAGTGCCGCTCCTCTCGACCTCCTGCCCCCCCCTAACGCCCCGCGAACGTGGCCGGTTCCGACGGGCGCTAACCGGTCTCAATTGTACTACCCTGGACCCCCCGGGGAAGATCGCGCGAAGGCTCTCGCGCCGAGGCGGATCCGCCGGTAAGATTATCTTTACGAGGAACTTGGATACCAAATGTCGAGTTCTCGTACTTGGCCCGCCGGATATTCTTTGAGGCGGATATTCTTTTTGGGAGGAATGGATGAGCCTGTTGGACCACGCCGCACGCTTGGTATTTGACGACAAACCGTGGGCCGCGCACCTATACGTGACCGACCGCTGCAACCTGGACTGTCATTACTGCAACGAATACGACAACTCGCAGCCCCACCCAAGCACCGCGGATCTGAAGCGCTGGATTCAGAAGATCAAGGACCTGGGTGTGGTCCGGCTGGGCTTTCAGGGCGGCGAGCCCCTCATGCACCCGGACATCATCGAACTGGTACGGTTCGCGCGTAATGTGGGTCTGGTGCCGCTGACCATGGCCACCAACGGGTTCTTGCTCACCAAGGACATGCTGCACGGCCTCGAAGACGCGGGGCTCGACTCCATCAATATCTCGGTGGACCGCATGACACCGATCCGGAGCACCCGCAAGTCACTCAAGACCGTGCTTCACAAGCTCGAGTGGTTTCGTGACTCGAAAGTGAGGGTCAACGTTTCGGGTGTGTTGTTTCAGGACACGGTGGACGAGATGGCGGCAGTTCTGAGCGAGTGTATGGATCGCGGCGTTCCTGCTCACGCCCGGGTCATTCACGATGACCTGATAAACGATCGCACGCTGCGGCTCGACGAGACAACCCAACCGCTACTCGATTTCATCGACCACCAAGCTGAGCTCAAAGCGAGCGGTGAAAAAATTCACTCAACCTGGAACATCCTCAACTACCAACGCAAGCTGCTACGCGGCGAACGGCTCGATTGGACGTGCGTCGCGGGCTACAAGTACTTCTTTGTATCGGCCCGCGGTAAGTTCTGGCTATGCAGTCAGGTCCGGACCGAGCGCGACCTCATGGACATCACGCCAGCGGACCTCAAAGCATACAACCACAAGAAGGACTGCCAGGACGGCTGTGGTGTCTACTGCACGGTCGAGGCCTCGTTGGCCGTGAGCAACCCGCTGCTGTACGCCCGCACCGAAGCCCAAGGCCGGCTGACGACCGCGGTGACCAAGCTGCGGGCGATCGCCGCTCGTTGAGAGCGTCGGTGGGCGCCGCCGCACCTATACGCACACCAATCCAGTAGCTCGCGCGCCGCGGAGGCTCCGCAAAGGGGAGGCGGCGAGACGACCATGACGCCCCCCGGGTGAGCTGACGGATCAAGCCATAGTGACGAAGCGAACGACTGCCGAAACCGACACCCAGGACCTCGTTCGCGGCGCGGGGGTGAACTACCTCGGGTACGTCGCGCGGCTTGGCGCGCGCGCGCCTTTTCTGCTCGTGGCCGGCGTCCTATATGGCGAGGTCCGATTCGGCGAGTACGTGTTCGGGCTCACCGTGGTGGAGACCGCCGCCGCCCTGGCACTCTTCGGCCTGAAACGGTCGCTTTTCAAGTTCATGAGCGAAGCGGTCGCACGACACGAGCCCGTCGATCGTGCGGTCGCCCACGGGATCGCGCTTGCGATCGCCGCGGGAACGATTGCCACAGTCGCCGTCGCAACCGGGGCCGGCAGCCTCGCCGCGTTGCTTCGCCTGCCGTCAGCCGGCACCACGTTGCTGCTGCTCTCACCGACCATTCCGATGATCGTGACCTCGGACATCCTTCTCGTGACCATCCGGTTTACCCGCCAGATGCGGTACGAGGTCTTTGCCAGGAGCATCGCGGAGCCCGTCACGCTCACCGCGATCGCTGCGCTCGCCTATTACGTCGGGGCACGCGAGCATGGGCTCGTTATGGGATATGTGGCATCCCTCTCCGTCGCTATGCTCGCGTCTATCCTCTTCTTCTCTCGCGTATTTGCGCTCCGGACCCTCCTCCGGGTCCCCCTCAGGTGGAGCGATATGCGCGACCTCGTGAGCTTCAGCGGCCCGACCGCCGGCTACGACCTGATGATCCTGCTGGGGAACCAGGCCGACGTTTTTCTGGTGACGTACTTCTTTCCCGCGGGTGTCGTCGGCGTCTACGGCATGGCGCGGCAGTTCTCGACGTTCACGAAGAAGATCAGGCAGGGCTTCGACCGCATCCTCCCGCCGGTTGTCTCCGATGGTATTGCCGCCGGCGACATGGGCCGTGTAGGAGATCAGCTCGCTTTAGTATCGCGCTGGATCCTGTCCGTCCAAGTCCTTCTCATTCTTGTCTTTGCGTTCTTCGGTGACGATGTGCTCGGCGTTCTCGGCGGTACGTTCGCCGGCGGTGCACTCACGCTGACGCTGCTGTTGATCGGCGACGCGGTGGAGGGCAGCCTCGGCGTGAACGAATTGCCAATCGTCTACCTGCGACCCAGCATGAACCTGGTCATCGGCGCCGCCAGGCTGCTTCTCAGTGTCGGTACCGGTATCTGGTTGATCAACGCGTTCGGGCTGGAGGGCGCTGCGTTGTCCGTCGTCATGACCTACGCCATAGTCAACGCCGGGCGCATCGCCTTGAATCGGCGCCTCTTTGGCATTACGCCACTGAGGCTGAGCCTGCTAAAACCTCTCCTCGCAGCCCTACCGGCCGCCGCTGCGACTTTCTTCATACTCAAACAGGCAGCCGACATGCCGGTGGCCGGTGCGCTCGTCTCGGTGCCCATCCTGATCGGCGGCTACGTCGCGGTACTGTATCGGCTGGGGCTCGAGCCCGAAGAGCGGCTCCAGCTACAGAAACTGGTGCGCCGGAGGCCACAGCCCGGAAAATAAAACCCCGTCCCCGCGGGACTCGCGGGAACGGGGCACGGCTGGACAGCCTCAGCTAGTTGACGCCGACCGGTGTTTCCGACACCGCTTGCGCGGCTTCCGCGGTAACCCACGCGGGATCCTGCGAGGGTTGTTGGATCGTGCGAGGACCGGTTGGCGGCCGCACGTCCGTTGGCTGGCCGAGGGTGAGGTTTGCCTTCACCGTCACCGGAAGGAGCAGGAAGGTGGAGCCGAGCCCAAAAAGTGCCAGGCCGAAGGGCAGCTGGCCAACCACCGCGAGCGCAAACACCAGAAAAGCAAACATGTCCCTTCTACCGAAGGACCGTGCCGCCCGCAACACGCGGCTGAGCAAGCCAGAACCGTCCTGGAATCCGTACCGAATGGCGAGGGCGCTACCGGACCCCTTCTGCCGCATCAAGTAGATCGAGATGCTCGCCATGCTGAGTGAGGCGGACACCAATCCGAGGACTCCTAGGCGGAAGTAGATGTCCGGCACCGGCGACCGGTAGACGCCGATGAGCAAACCAATCAGAAACACGACGTACGACGCCTGGTCGCACGCGGTGTCAATCCACTCCCCGCGGCGACTCGTGCGGAAGGTGAGTTTTGCCACCTCCCCATCGGCGCCATCGAGAATCGAGGCCAACTGAAACAGGATGCCGCCCACCAGGAAGGTCGTGTACCCCCCGACGGCCGCTATCCCGGCCGCGAGTAGGCTGATCCCAAGCGTCGATATACTGATCTGGTTGGGCGTAACCCGCGTCCTGACCAACAGCCGACTGATAACGGTGGAGATCGGCCGGTTGATGTATCGTGCGATCGGGCCGTCCGTCGATTTGCGCACGCTGACAAGGAGCCTCCGGCCCGCCTCGGCCACGTCTGCAGGCGTATCGATGTCCTGCCACATTCGATCGCCGATGTCGGTCACGCGCGCCATCCCGGCATCCGCGAGCCGCTGGACCCCGTCGGAGAGAGAGGCCCTACCAGCGGCGCTCGCCTCGTGCAGTGTCTCGAACAGGACCGGCGACGCGAGGAACACGCCCGTGTCGATCGCGTCATAGCTCGTCAGCGTCTTCCCGATCGCGACGATCCGGTCGCAAGCCACTTGCACCTTCGTGGCGTCGTCGAGATCGACGACGCGATCGATGTTGTAGTCAACGGCCAGATCGATCCCCTTCAGATCGCTCGCCTTCTCTCGCAGCGTCCGCACCACCGACGGATCAAAGATGTGATCGGCCATGGTGAGGATGAAGGGCCCGTCGAGGACCGACTCCGCTTGCAGCGCCGACAGGCCGTTGGGTTGCCGCCACCGCTCGTTGTAGAGCCAGTGCACGTGGACATTCAGGCCATCCACCCGCTCGATCTCTCGCCGGACGAGCTCGGCCTCGTATCCCAGGACGACGTAAGCGTCGGTGATACCGGCCCGCTCCAAGCTGAAGAGCGTGCGCGCCAGTAACGGTACCCCCAACAAGCGGTATGTGGGCTTCGGGGCCTGGCTCCGGAGCCTTTTCCCGTTGCCGGCGGCCAGAATCAACGCGCTCGTCACGTCGTGCTTGTGGTCGCTCACGATAAGTTCCCGATCCCCTCTCAGACCAGCGAGACTACGCCACATCGCTCATCGTGTCAAAGGCCACCGTGGGAGATCCAACCCCATTTCTCCCAACGGATTGTGGGCCCGGCCATGAACAGAAACGTGTAAGGGTAACACCTTTTCGCGCCCAGGCTAGGGCCCCGTGGAGCCAGCCCGCGCGGTGAGCCCCGACCTCATCGGTCGGACCTGGGGGTGCAGCACTCCGTCACCGCCAGGAAACGCACTCGTCAGAGAACGCGGGGAGTCGGGCAGATGTTCCGGAATGGCCCGATCAGCGCCGCTGAGCCGGCCACGGCGACAGGTGAACTCCCGGTACCCCATCCACACCCCGGCTCGACCCAGTAGTCAAGAAGATCACTGTCCCGGAGTCGGTGATGTCCACGTTTCGGCGATTCACCGAGGGGATCGACACGTGGTGGCCGATGGAGACGCGTTGGGTCGGGGCGCAAGCGCAGGAGATGTGCGTGGTGACAATCGAGCCGCACGTGGGTGGCCGGATCTACGAACGGCAGCGCCATGGCGGGGAAGCCACGTGGGGAGCCGTCACGGCGGGGGACCCGCCCGGCCGGTTCGCCGAGCGCGCCGATTAGCCTCGGCGACCCGCTTCGGACACCGGAATGCGCACGCGCGTGTGCTCCCAATCGAGGATTAGCTGCACGCCCGCCGCGTCAGGGACCGCCCGGATCGTAAAGGTCTCGACGTGCTCGCTCAGGTGTTCCGCCGGAACCCGCGCACGGCCAACCTCCTGCGCGCGGACGGCCTGCGTGTAGTAGTTCTCCCGCCCCCATTGGCGCCAGGCCCGGTTCACGATGACCTGCCATTCGGACTCACCGGGAACCGTGTAGATAGCGTACGTCCCGGGATCGACCACAATCCCCGCGATGGACACACGGGCTGTCGTGCGGATCTTCGTCGTCTCGTTCGCACCCGTCCGCCATACGCGGCCGAATGGAACGGCGCGGCCGCCAATCATGGTCCGGCCGCGCGCGGAGGGGCGACCGTAGCACAGCTTGACGTCCCGCCCACCGACCCGGAAGCTGATCGAGTCGAGTGGACTACGTCGGGCCGCGGGATTCGACCCACGGTACGTGCAGGAAAGATCGACCTGCGCCGCAGCGGGTTGGGGTACGGCCGCAAGCGTGAGCGTGATCACGAACGGGACTGCTCTCACATCCAACCTCGTTGCAAGAATCGATTCCCATCCTGCCCCAACATTACCCCTCGTATCTAGTACCTCAAGACATCCCAAACTGTTGCGATGTTCCCGCCCTTCGTCGTCCCGCCGGCAAGGAACTGGAAGAGAAGCCGGTCTAGATTTCGATCTTGTTGAAGAGGTTGTTCAGCGCCTCAGCGAGTGTCGGGTGCGCGAAGGTCGCGTCGCGGAGCGCCGTATACGGCAACTTGCCCATCATGGCAATCTGCATCATCGACATGATCTCACCACCCTCAATCCCCAGAACGGCGCAGCCAAGAATCTGCTGCGAGTCCGCGTCCACAACGACCTTCATCAGGCCGCGCGTTTCATCTACCTCGAGGGCGCGCGCCACGTGGGTCATGGGCATCGTGCCCACGCGGTAGTTGCGTCCGGCTTTCTGCGCTTGTCGCTCGGTCATGCCAACGCGACCGAGCTGCGGATCGATGAATACGACATACGGCACGAACCTGTCGGCGATTGTGGCATCCCCACCCTCGAGCAGGTTCGTGCGCAGCACGCGATAATCATCGTACGAGATATGCGTGAAGGCGGGTCCACCTTTGGCGTCACCGAGGGCGTACACGCCGGGGACGTTCGTCTCGAGCCGATCGTTTATCTGGACGAACCCACGCGCATCGGCGGCCACGCCGGCGGCATCCAGGTTGAGTAGATCGGTATTGGGTACCCGTCCGACCGCGCACAACAGATGTGACCCCGAAACTACCTGCTCTCCATCTGGGGTCTCAACCGTGACGCGGACCTCGCTGCCTGCAGATTCGATCTGCGTGGCCTTGGCGCCGAGGAGTAGCGTGATCCCGTCATCGCGCATGACGTTCTGCAACGCCTCGCACACGTCCGCATCCTCACGGGGTGCAAGATGCGGCATTAACTCGATCACAGTGACGGCGCTTCCCAGCCGCCGGAACAACTGCCCGAACTCGAGCCCGATGTATCCCCCGCCCAAGACGACGAGGTGTTCAGGAACTACGTCGAGTTCCATGATCGACGTGGAATCGAGGGAGCGAGATGCGGCGAGACCCGGGATAGCAGGAACGGCTGGACGTAGCCCAACGTTGATGAAGATCTTGTCCGCCGCGAGCGTGCGGGTCCCACCATCCGTGAGCGTCACGGTGACCTCGTTGGGGCCGCTGAAACGCCCCTCCCCCATGATGAGGTCGAGGTGCTCCCACTTCTCGAGGCCCCGACGGCTCCCACCCGAGAAACTCTTGACGATGGCCCGTTTCCGTTCGCGAATCACCGTCTGATCGATCTGGATTGGGCCGACGTTCACACCGTAGTCCGCGGCGCGTCGGGCCAGATGCGCGACCCGTGCGCTGGCCACCATCGTCTTCGTCGGCGTACAGCCCACGTTCACACAACCGCCACCTACGTGTTCGCGCTCGATGACCGCCGTGTGCCATCCGGCACCGGCCATCTTCCCCGCGAGCGGCCCCCCACCCTGCCCCGTTCCGATCACGATCGCGTCGAACCGTTCGGTATCCGGCATCCGTCCCCCCCCTGACAACGTGAAGGTGTCGCGCCGCGGGCATCGGCCCGCCGCGCCGGCCCAACGGTTATCCGCGGAACGGATATTACATGGTTCGCCGGAGCGCGGCGAAACACGATGGGGTCCGGGTCATGCTCCCACCTCCGGTTTCGTCAGGTCCGTGATCTCATCGGCCGCCCGATCCAAGATCTTCACGATCCCCTGCGCCCGGTCGGTTTCATCGCTCAGCCGCCACGCGGCCTTGTACGCCTTCGAGACGACGCGCCCGATGGCGCGGTTGATGTCGGGCATGGGCTCGCCCATGACTCGATCCATCATTTCAGTCACGCGATCGAAGATCTCCTCGACCGTCGTCCGGTTCTCCTCGAGAAACGCGCGTCCTGCGTCGTTGATCTCGTACACCTTCTTCCCCTCGACGTCGCGCATGTCCACAAGCCCCTCATCCTCGAGCCATTGGAGCGTGGGGTACACCGTCCCCGGCGACGGCTTGTAGCACCCGCGCGTGCGCTCCTCGAGGGCCTTCATGACCTCGTAGCCGTGCATCGGCTTGTCCTTCAGCAGCTTCAGAATCACGTACTTCATGTCGCCAGACTCGAACCATTGCCCGCGCCGGCGCCGGCGGTGCCGCCCAGGACCTCCCGCGAATCCAAACGGCCAGCCCCAGAACTCCCAGTCTCCTCGCCTCGACATCTCAACCTCCTCGATGCCCGAACGGGACATCACGTTGCGTTACGCGACATTACGTGCCGATATGTCGTACGATATATCGTGAAGTGTCGGATTTCAAGTGACGGGCTGGAACACGCGGGACGACGAGCGAAACCCAGGACAAGGAAAAAGCGGGAGGGGTCACCTCCCGCTTTCGCGACTTCACGCCCTTCCTCCGGCTTCACCCACCCACGCTCATCGGCCAATCCCAACCGGCGTAGTACGCAATGATCAGCGCCGCACCAATTAAAGCGAGGTTCTTCATGAAGTGGGTCATCTCGTTCATCCGCGTCATGGGATCCTGCTCTTTCCAGAACGGGTGCATCATGAACGTCGTTGGAACGAGGAAGACCACGAGCAGGCCGGCACCGATGAAACGCGTCCACCCGATGGCGACGAAGATGCCACCGGCCGCCATCATGAGCCCCGAGACCGCCGTGGCGATCTTCGGGGCTGGGACACCCTTGGCACCCGCATAGGCCGCCATGTCATTCAGTTTCATCAAGTGGTTCATGCCACTCGCGATGAAGATCATCGAGAAGAGCACGCGTCCGACGACGTGGGCCCACGGGTAGAACTGCACGGCCGATTCCGGCATGGTCGGAGCCTCCACGGAGTGAGGAATCGTCCCAACGATGCGTCAGGGGAAGTTCGAGCGCAAACGGCTTCCGCGCGCCCCCGCCCGGGGCTAGCTTCGCTAACCCTCTCCCCGCAAGCGAGGTGCAATGCGTTTTTGGATCGTGCTGGTGGTCTTCCTGAGCCCCTTGGCGCCGGCGGCAGCGCAGCAGGCAACGTTCGACTTCTTTGGCCGTGGCCCGTACCGCAGTGAGATCCCACGCCCGAACGATCTGCTCCGCTACGGGGCCGGTGACCGACATACGCAGTATCACATGCAGCAGTTGGTTCTCGACCGGCTTATAACTGCCGGTGGCGACCGTGTGCGCGCTGAGGACATCGGCCGCACCGAAGAGGGCCGCCCGATGCGCGTGTTGCTGATCTCGTCTCCCGAAATCCTCGACCGGATAGACGCCATTCGCACCGATGTCGCGCAGTTGACCGATCCACGCGGACTCTCGCAGACCGACGCCGACGCGATCATTGCGCGAACGCCCGTGGTCGTATTTCTGTCGTATTCGATCCACGGCAACGAGCCAGCCGGCTTCGAGGCGGCAATGTGGGTCGCATATCAGCTCATCGCTTCTGACGAACCAACCACTCGCATGATCCTCGACAGCGTGCTCGTCATCGTGAACCCTTCCGCGAACCCCGACGGACACGAGCGGTTTGCCGTGTGGTCCAATTCCATCGATATCGGCAGCGACGAGCCGTGGGGATTCGAGTGGGACGAGCCGTGGAGCATCTGGGGTCGGTTCAGTCATTACCGGTTCGACATGAACCGCGACCTGATTGCACAGTCGCAGGCGCCCGTCCAGGCAATGCTCGGTGCGATGCTTCGCTGGAATCCGCAGGTGGTCGTCGATCACCACAGCACGACGGAGCAGTTCTTTTTTCCGCCGTTCGCCGAGCCGACCAACACCAACATGACCGCAAACACGTTGCAGTGGATCGAGGTATTCGGTCGCGGGAACGCCGCGGCGTTCGATCGCTACGGATGGCAATACTACACACGTGACATTTTCGACGGCCACTATGTCGGTTACTTCGACGCGGCCCCAGCCGTGGCGGGCGCAACCGGGATGACCTACGAGACTGATGGTGGCAAGGTGCTGCGCCGGCGCCGGGATGACGGAACGGTGATCACCTTCGCCGAGGGCATCGCTCACCACTTCGTGGCGTCGCTCGCAACGCTCGAAACCGCGGCGAACAACCGCACGCAGCGGCTGCGGGACTTCCATGCGTTCCACCAGTCGGCAATCGCGGAAGCACAGAACGACCCCATGAAACGCATCGTCGTGCTGCCGGACCACGATCCTACGAACGCGGCCCGTCTCGCGCGCATGCTGCTCGGCCACGGCATCGAAGTCACCCGGCTCACGGAACCGCTCGCCAGCCGCAGTGCTCACGGGTACTACACGCCCGGCGCCACGGCTGCTCGACAAACGTTCCGCCCGGGGGCACTCGTCATCGATCTGGCGCAGCCGCGTGGTCGGATGGCGCGCGCGTTGCTCGAGCCGGACGCCGAGATCCCCGAGCCGTTTCGCAGCCGTGAATTGGCCAAGTTCCAACGCAACCAGCGGCGCGGCGGATTCGGCGAGCGGTACGAGTTCTACGACATCACGGCGTGGTCTCTACCGTTTACCATGGGCCTCGACGCGTACTGGACCGAAGATGCCGGACCGGTGACGGGTGACCGCCTGGCGCTCGCGGACGAGGAGCCCGTGAGGGCGCTCGCGCCGCCGGGAGCCGTGTCGGGGCGCGCTCGCTCAGCCTACGTCTTTCCCAACGACCGACAGGCCGCCGCTGAGCTGGCGCTCGCCCTGCTCAACGACGGCTTCGTGCTCAACGTGAGCTCCGAGCCGCTGCGCGCGGACGGAAGCACATATCCGGTCGGGACCTTCGTACTGCGGGTAACCCGAAACCCCGCACAGCTGCACGAGCGGATTGCCGAACTTGCCATGGAGACGCGGGTGCCCGTGACAGCGGTGCAGTCCGCGTTTCCCGACTCCGGCCCGGTTGGCGTCGGTTCGGAATCGGTTCGGCCGGTGTTTCGGCCGCGCATGCTGGTGGCGATGGGCGAGGGCACCAGCCAGATCAGCTACGGCTCGCTGTGGTATTTCCTCGAGCAGGAACTCCGCTATCCGTTCGTCCCCGTCGCGCTCTCGTCGATCCGCAACATGTCTACCCTCGCCGGCTACAACGTGCTCGTCATTCCCGGTGGCTCGGCCCGCTCCATCCGCCGGCTGCTGGGCGACCGGGGCATTGCCCGCCTCAAGGAGTGGATCCGGACCGGCGGCGTATTGATCACATGGGACGAGGCCGCCCTCTTTCTCGCCGCGGAGGGCGTAGAGCTCACCAGCGTCAAGCGGGTCGGGGCGGACGAAGAGGACGACGAGGACGACGACAAGGCGGAAGGTGACTCCCTGCCACGGAGCGAGCAGCTCACCCCGCCATTGCCCTCGCCATCGGCGGATACCAGTGCGACCGCGTCCATTCCGGGCGCCATCTTCCGCGCGGCGCTGGACCGCAGCCACTGGCTGACCTTTGGCTACGAACGGAGCGAGCTGGCGGTCATGCTGCGGGGATCACTCATGCTTCAACCGTCCAAGGCCGGGGCGAACCCCGTCGCGTTCGTCGCCGATTCGCTCCGTCTCTCCGGGTTCGTATGGCCGAACACGGAGCGCCTGCTGCGGGGGACCGTCTGGGCCGCCGCCGAGCGTCATGGCAGGGGAAACGTAGTGCTGTTTGCGGAGGATCCGCTGTTTCGAGCTTTCTGGAGGGGGACGGCGCGGCTGGTGACCAACGCCATTCTGTTTGGCACCGGGCGGTAGGTGTTCGTAGGCCGCCCTGAGTCGTGAGGTGCACGGTCGTAGGGCGCACAGCAGTGCGCCCCTACGACCCCTGTTCGTCTATTGCTCTTCCCAGTGTAACCCGCGATCCCGTTCCGGTACGGTCGCGGTCAGCGTCTGCCGCGCATGGTTCCGCATGATATCGATGCGGATCTCGTCACCCGGTTCGTACGAACGCAAGATACGCATTGCGTGTGACGGACTGTTCGGCGTGCGGCCCCCGATCCGCAGCAGGACGTCACCGCTCTGTAGAGTCAGGAGATCATCGCGCGGTGCTCGCACGACGAGCAGCCCTTCGGTCGTCCCGAAATAGCCTCCGAGCGCGTCGTCGATCGTGACCAACTCCATGTCGGCCCATCGCGCCCCGAACAGAGAGACCCCAAACAGCCCGTTGCCGGAGGCTACCAAGACGCGTCCGGCCATATTGCGCGCGCGCTCCGTCCAGTCGTTGGTAAACTCACGAATGCGCAGGGTGTCGACCGTGATGTCCGGGAAGGCGAAATCCGGAACCGTGAACGAATAGGAATAACCCGGTACACGCCGGGCGGTGATCGTGGTCGTCGCCTGCTGTCCGTCGCGCTGGTACTCGATCTCGACTGTGTCACCGTCGTCGAGTTCGCGCGCGAGCGCGACGAGCTTGTCACCCGGCGTCTGCCAGCGCCGCGTTTCCGTGAGCGGTTCGCCATTCACGCTGATGAGGATGTCTCCGGACTCCAATCCGGCGTCATCCGCCGGCCCGTCCGGCGTCACCGCCGTGAGTACGGCTCCAATGTCGTCGGTCTCCTCGTCGCGGGCCGTGTTCACGACTACGCCAAGTCGCGCGCGGTTACCGAACCCCATGACCAGCGGCTCGACGAACCGCATCCGCGTGTTCTCTCCCAACTCCCGCTGGATCTCACGAACCTCTCGCTGGAGATCTCGGAGCCGTTCGCGGAGTTCCCGCTGCTGGTCACGATCGCGCTCCTGTGCCTGGACGCCGCCGATGCCGGATACCAACCCGAGCGCCAACACCGTCATGATGATCCGTCTCATATCGCTATTACCTCCAGCCGGGTCAGAACCCGACGTACGTGGCGCGCGTGACATGCGCGTTCACCAACGCATCCATGAGATGCACTCGGTCACGCCACAAGGTGATCAGTCGTTGTTGCTCTGCCGAACCCGTAGTCGTACGGGTAATCCCCATATCGACCACCGCGATCCGGTCTTCCAACTCCGCAATGACGCTCGCGGTGCGGCCGCTCAATACCCGGCCGCGCGGGTCCCAGTCCCGCAGCGTCGCCTCGAGCTGCCGGGACTGCTGCCGCAGCTGGGTCAGTGCAGCGTTCGCCTGCTGGGCAAGGGCAGCCGCCGGCCGGTTGTCGGTCGGCGTCAGGTCGATCGTGCGCACACCGATCGCCAGCGTGAGACCCGCGGCGACGGCAAGCGTCGCCCAGCCGGCCTGCTTCAGTCGCTCCCGGCGGCGGTCGGCGAGGAGCCGCGCCTTCACCACCGGCCACCGATCGCGCGGTGGGCGGCGTGTCGCGAGCGCCCGCATCGCGGCCGCTCGCTGGTTGAGCAGCCCCAGCTCCCGCTGGCACACCGTGCAGCCGGCCAGATGGTCCGCCGCTCCAACCGTTCCTTCACCGTCCCGCACGGCGAGCAGCTCAGTTGTCGTACAATGCCGATTCATAAGTTCACTCCCCGCCGAGCCAGTCCCGCAGGCGCTTGTGGGCACGTGCGAGTTGCGATTTCGAGAAACTCACGGTCCTGTCCATCATCTCGGCAATATCTTCATGCGTGTATCCCTCAACGTCGTGTAGCCAGACTACGGCGCGGGACGTTTCCGGCAGGCGGGCAAGCGCGCTCTCGAGATCCAGCTGCAGTCCGACATCCTCGCCTAGGCGACCGGCGACCGGCCCATCCTCGATGAACTCATCGGTGTCACGGTACTTCTCCCGACGTACCCGCATGAACGCCTTGCTGGCCGCGACTCGTTTCACCCACGCCGTCAGACTCCCGGGCCCCGTCCCGCGGAACTTGCCCATACTGCGGCAGATCTCGAGGAAGGTCTCCTGCAGCACGTCCTCGGCATCTTCCGCCGTGCGGCAGATCCGTCGTGCAAGCGAGTAGACCATGCCTTCGTAGGAGCGGTACACCCGCTCGAGCGCTGCGAGGTCACCCGTCTTGGCCCGTTGGATCGCGATCTCGTCCAGCACACCGATCACGCTGACATTCGCTTTCGTCATGTCTGAAGGGATAGATGCAGGAGGGGGCATCAGGGTCGCACCTGAGGTGAGCGGCAACCGCCTACCGCTACCATCATACCACGAGATTCACCAACCGATCCTTGACGTAGATTGTCTTTCGTATCTCCTTATTTCCCAAGAACTTGTGGACCTGCGGATCGGCCGCGGCTACTCGAACGGCGTCTTCCTCCGAGATGCCGGGAGCAGCCTGTATGCGGCCCCGGACCTTGCCGTTCACCTGAACCACGATCTCGATTTCGACCTCCCGAGCGAGTGCTTCGTCGAAATCGGGCCAGGACGCCTCGAAGACGCTCGCGTCGTGCGCCAGCCGTTCCCAACACTCCTCGGCGAAGTGTGGGGCTAGGGGGGCGAGCATGACGATCAGCGGCTCGACGAGTCCCTTCGCGGCCGGGCCTGCCATGTTACCTCGCAACAGGTTGACGTACTCCATCATGGCCGAGATCGCGGTGTTGTACCGCAGGCCTTCAATGTCCGTGCCCACCTTGCGGATGGTCTGATGCAGTTTGCGCCATGCCTCGTCCGAGCCGCCCGTACCGTTGGCCTCTTCGACCATCGCCCATACTCGGTCGAGAAATCGTCGGATGCCGGAGATGCCATCGTCGCGGAAGTCCCCGCCTTCCTGGTAGGGACCTAGAAACATGAGGTACATCCGGAACGTATCCGCACCCCACTTGGCAATGTGCTGATCCGGAATCACCACGTTGCCGCGAGACTTCGACATCTTGGCACCGTCCTTCACGATCGTGCCGTGTGCTCGGAAACGGGTGAATGGCTCCTCAAAATCGAGGTGTCCGAGGTCGTGCAGCGCCATCGTGAGAAACCGCGAATACATGAGGTGCAAGACCGCGTGCTCGTTACCTCCGATGTACGTATCGACGGGGAGCCATTTTTTCGTGAGCTCGGCATCGAACGGGCGGTCATCGAAGTCGTTCGACGGGTACCGGAGGAAATACCAGCCGGAATCGAGGAACGTGTCGGACACGTCCGTCTCCCGGCGCGCGTCCGCCCCACACTGCGGACACGGAACCCGATACCACTCCTCCACCCGGGCTAGTGGGGACACGCCCGTTTCGTCCGGCCGGAAGTCGTCCACGGCGGGCAGCAATACCGGAAGGTCCTTTTCCGGGACCGGGACCGTACCGCATGCATCACAATAGATGATGGGGATGGGCGGTCCCCAGTACCGCTGGCGCGAGATACACCAATCGTGCAACCGGTACCGGACCTCGCCTCGGCCCAGCGATTGGCCCTCGAGCCATTGCGTGATCGCGCCCACCGCGGCGCGGCACGACGTCCCGTCGAACTGACCGGACCGGACCAGCTTTGCGTCCCATCCGGTGTAGGGAAGCTCCTGACTGTCGTCCGGCTCGATAACCGGTACGATCGGCAGGTCGAACGCGGTGGCGAACTCGAAGTCACGCTCGTCGTGTGCGGGCACCGCCATGATGGCTCCGGTGCCGTACTCCATCAGCACGTAGTCGGCGATCCAGATGGGGACGCTCTCGCCAGTGGCGGGGTTGCGGGCGTAGGCTCCAGTGAAGACACCGGTCTTGTCCTTGGAACCAATCCGCCTCGCCACGATGTCCATTTCGGCCACCGTGCGTCGGTAGGCGTTCACCTCACCGCGTTGCTCCGCGGCTGTCAGGGTCTCGACCAGCGGGTGTTCCGGGGCGAGGACGACATATGTAGCCCCGAACACGGTGTCGGGCCGGGTCGTAAAAACGCGAATCGGCTCAGCGACCGGCGTCGCGAACACCAGTTCGGCCCCCTCCGACCGCCCGATCCAGTTGATCTGCAGCATCCGTGTCGAATCGGACCAATCGATCCGCTCGAGGTTGTCCAGCAGTCGCTGCGCGTACTTCGTAATCGTGAAGAACCACTGCTCGAGAAACCGCTGCGAGACAGCGGTCTCGGGGTGTCGTTCGCAAAACCCGTCAATAACCTGCTCGTTGGCGAGTACGGTCTTGCACTCGGGACACCAGTTCACCGGCGCGGCCTTCTTCACTGCCATGCCGCTGCGGTAGAGCTGCAGAAAAACCCACTGTGTCCACTTGTAGTATGCGGGATCGGTAGTGGACAGTTCATGATCCCAGTTCACCATGAGCCCGACGCGCCGCAACTGTTGGCGGAACCGCGCGATGTTCCGCGGGATCAGCTCGGCAGGATGCGTGTTGACCTTGAGCGCGTAATTCTCCGAGTGTATGCCGAAAGCGTCGAACCCGATTGGCTCGAAGACATCGTACCCGCAAAGCCGTCGGTACCGTCCGTAGATATCGCTCCCGACGAACGCAAACACGTTCCCGACGTGGAGCCCTTCCGCCGACGGATAGGGATACATCATCAGGTTGTAGAACGGCCGCGCGGCACGCTGGAGATCGACGCTATTGGTGCGTGCCTCCTCCCAGCGCCGCTGCCACTTGTCTTCGACGGCCGCCGGATCGTAGACGGCGGCCTGGCTGCTCGTATCCGTCATAAGGGCAATAATCTATAATGCCTTGCCGGGGCTGGCAGCCCTTCCTAACTTTCCCTCGCCTCCTATGGCCGCCGACTCGTCGCAGCTCCGCGGAACAATCATCGTCATCGCCATCCCGGCGGCAGTCATCGCCGTTGCCGTTGGGGCGTTTCTTGCCAACCGCGTCATCTCCTCGGAACTCGAGAACACGGCGTTCGAGCGGCTGCGTGCCGTCTCGCACCGGGCATCGACTATCGTCACGCAATATCTCGAAGACAACCAGTCCGACCTCCGCACGCTCTCCCGAGGACCCGCAGTTTCAGCAGCGGCCCGGGCGGCGGGGGACGATGCGGAACGCCGGGGGTTGCCCGCCCTGGACGTGGAAACCCTCGAGGATCGGTTCGCGGCCAATCGGGTGCTGCGGAACACCCGGTCGATGCAGCGATACCTGCAGAGTTTCCAGGAGGGATCGGACCTTGCAGAGATCTTCTTCACCGAGCGGAATGGGCTGAACGTTGCTACCACAAACCCCACGTCCGATTTCGTACAGTCGGACGAGCAGTGGTGGCAGGATGCCTTCACCACCGGGTCGCACGTCGGGACGCCGCAGTTCGACGAATCTGCCAGTGTGGTCGCCATCGAACTCGCGGTCAGCATCGAGGACCCCGAGACCGGCGATACGCTTGGTGTCGTGAAGGGCCTGGTGCGGCTCACCCGTCTGGCCCATTTGGTCGCGGGCGCCGACCAGGGGGAAGATGCCGAGATCGAGGTGGTAGACTCCACGGGTCGAACCCTCCTGTCGCGTGATCCGACGCAAATCCTCCGCATGTCGAACGCCGCGTCCGTCGCCCCGCGTGGCCCATCGCCGGACGCCACGCGCGTCGAGGTGCCGGGCGAGGGCGAGCAGCTGCTGGCGACCACGCCGACCAACGACGGACGTTGGTGGGTCATCGTGCGCGAGCCCGTGAGCCATGCGTTCCGGGTCGCCACGCGCATCAGGCACATCGTCATGGTCTCTGCGGCCGCGGTCCTGCTCACGGTAGTTGCGGCCGTGTGGTTCTTCACCGCGTGGCTTCAGCGGCAGGTCACCGTGCCGGTTCGCACCGCGGCGGCGGTCAGTGGTCGCGTCGCCGACGGCGACCTGACGGTGAATGTGGACCGGCAGGAGACATCTGGGGCAGCCGAGGTCGGCGAGCTGTTGGACGCCGTTCAGCGGATGGTCGTAGAGTTACGGAAGGTCGTTACGGCAATCCGCGGCTCGGCCGAAGAATTGGCAGCGATGGCACAACAGATCTCCGCAAGCACTCAGGAGATGACGGCGTCGACCCAGGAGATGGCAAATACAACACAGCGTCTCTCGGACGACACGAACAAACAGGCAGAGGACGTCCGTCTGACGTCGGGCCAGGCCCAGCAGATCCAGGCTATCACAACCCACCTGGCTGATGGCGCGCGGATGGCCTCCGAGCGCAGTGCTGCGCTCAAGGCGAGTGCGGAAGAGCACCGCGTCAGGCTTCTCGCCGGGAGCGCCCAACTCGCCGAATTGGCGGCTGAGGTAGCGCGCGGCGCTGAGGAAGCCCGTACGCTCACGGATCTCTCGACCGACGTGCAGAAGTTCGTGGCGCAGGCAAAGGCGGTCGCGAATCAAACCAACATGCTGGCGCTGAATGCTGCGATCGAGGCTGCCCGCGCCGGTGGAGAGGGCCGCGGGTTCGGCGTTGTCGCGGACGAGGTGCGCAAACTCGCAATCCAATCATCACAGGCCGCAACCACCACCGCGGAGACCGTGCGCCGCGTATTGGAGGGTGTGACGGCGGCCAGCGACCGACTGCAGCGTCTTGCGGAAGAGAGTGCGGCCGTGCGGGAGATCTCTGACGCTGCGGCGAGCGGCCTGCAGGAGGTCACCGATCAGGCGGCCGAGAACAGCGTATGGGCGGAGGAGATCTCCAGCGCTGCCGGTGACGCACGACGCCTGGTGGACGGGATCACGGAGCGGCTCGAGGGCATCACCGGTGCCACCGAGTCGTTCGTAGCAGCCGTCGAGGAGATCGCTGCATCTGCCGAGCAGCAGAGTGCATCCACTGAAGAGATCGCGAGTTCCGCCGCCCAACTTGCCGAGGCGTCCGAGAAGCTGAACGCCGGGGTGTCGCGATTTCGGTTGTTCGATGCTGGCGGAGGCGCCGATTGACGCTAGCGGTCCACGTCGAGCGCCGCTACGCGGACCTCGGTCACCTCCGGCAACGACTCCAGGCGCGCAATGACTTCCGGTGGCGGCCGCTGATCTACCACGATGGCCGCTAGTGCCCCATCCGGGGGACCGGTTCTGCGTCGCGATTGGTGGTACGATCCGATGTTCGTTGCCGCATCACCCAGAATCATGCCTACCCTGCCCACCACCCCCGGAACGTCGCGATTGCGCAGGACAAGTAGACAGCCTTCCGCCGGCACATCGATGACGAAATCATCGATCCGAATGATCCTGCCCGGGAGCCGCTCGTCACCGACCAGCGCCCCAACGACGGACGTGGTGCGGTCACCGGCACGTACCACGACACCAATCGTGGTCTGAAACCCGCCGACCGGTCCCCCCGCCCGTCGGCTGAGGGCGATCGACCTCTCTTCTGCCAACGTAGTGGCGTTGACGAGCGTCACGCGACCTACGCCGATCGACGAGAGAACCCCCGCAACGGCCGCCAGCTTGGCTGGACGTGGTGCATCCTCGTCGCTCCCGCCATACAACACCTCGACGGCTTCCACGCGGCCACCGGCCAACGTAGCGGCCAAGCCGCCGACCCGCCGTGCCAGGTTCAGCAGGGGTCGCAGTCGCGCGACGGCCTCGCTCGACACCCCCGTGATATTCACCGCACCGCCGACATCGCCGGTGACCAACGCGTCGCGCACTGCGGCACAGATCTCGAGCGACACGCGCGCCTGCGCCTCTTTGGTCGATGCGGCGAGGTGAGGCGTGAGCACCAGGTTCGGCGCATGCCGCAGCCGGGAGTCGGCCGGCAGGGGCTCCTCGGCATACACGTCGACTGCCGCCCCCGCGATCGCGCCACTTTCTAGCGCCTCGATGAGCGCCGTATCATCAATCAACTCGCCGCGTGCCGTATTGATGAGCACCGCCGTGGATTTCATCAGCGAAAACCGCCGTCCGTCCATGATGTGGCGCGTCTTCTCGTCGAGCGGCATGTGCAGGGTGACGACATCCGAGCCGGCGAGGAGGTCGTCGAGCGGCGTGAGTTCCACCCCCAATGCACCCGCCCGCTTCTCGGACAAATACGGATCGTGCGCGAGCACGTGCATGCCGATCGCGCGAGCGATCCCTGAGATGTGGGCGCCGATCCGGCCAAGCCCGACGATGCCGAGCGTCTTACCGCGCAGCTCCATTCCCGGAAAAGCCTTACGGTCCCACTCGCCACGTCGCATGCTGTCCGTCGCCCAGGGGACGCGGCGCACGAGCGAGAAGAGCAGCGCCACGGCATGCTCTGCGGCGCTCACGGTGTTCGCACCGGGGGCGTTCAGTACTGCAATTCCGCGTTGGGTGGCCGTGGGAATGTGGATGTTGTCCACACCGATCCCCGCGCGGCCAATCACCTTGAGCTCCGACGCGGCCTCGATGAGCTCTGCAGTCACCTGCGTGTCGGATCGCACGAGCAGGGCGTGAGCGCGTGGTAGTTCGCGCCGGAGCGTGTCCACGTCTTCCGCCGCATCGATGACCTCAAAACCCGCGGTTCCCCGGAGCACGTCCAGGCCCGCAGCCGCGACTTTGTCCGCCACGAGAACGACGTACGTCACGACAACACCTCCTCGATCACTGCCAAGAGCTCTTGAAGCCGCTCGACCGAATGATCGCCCATGTGTCCAATCCGAATCGTCTTTTGTTTCAGCGCGCCGTATCCCGACCCGATCGTCCAACCGCGTCGCCCTACTGCCTGCGCGATGTCTCGTCCGCTCTTCCCGTCCGGCACCTCGAGACACGACAAGGTCCATGACCGGCGGCCTTCATCCGGGACGTACCGGAACCCCAACTCGCCACCACCACCCATCGTCCATTCCTCGACGGTGCGCCGCATGGCCTCGTGGCGTTTCCAGCGCGCCTCGATGCCCCCGTCGCGGTCGATGCGGGCAAGCTGTGCCTCGAGAGCATACAGCAACGATATGGCCGGCGTGTTGGTCGGTTGCCGCTCCGCGAAGGCCGCCTCGTAAGCGAGAAGATCGAGGTAGCCACCCCGGTTGGGTACGGTCTTGGCTCGTTCGGCTAGACGCTCCGACGCCACTCCGAGCGCCAGACCCGGCGGTAGGGCGAGCGCCTTTTGTGATCCGGTAAAGACGAAGTCCAGCTTGAGCGCGTCTGTCTCCACCGGCGATCCCGCAACGGAGGTCACGCCGTCCACGAGCAACATCACGTCCTCGAACTCGAGCACGGCCTGCGCCAGGTCCGCAAGCGGAGCCAGCGCGCCACTCGATGTCTCCGAGTGCACAAGCGTGACGGCGTCGACTTCCGTGCGCCGCAGCGCATCGTGCAACATGTCCGCTTCGACCGTCCGGCCCAGGGGCACGTCCAAGCGAACGACGTCGTTCCCGCACGCCTGCGTAATCGCGGCGAACCGCTCTCCGAACGCCCCGCCAACCAGTGACAGGGCACGCTGCCGGACACCGCACCGAGCCGCCATCTCCATGAATCCGGTGGCGGCGCACGTGCCAATCAGCACGCGACGCTCGGTGCAGAACAAACGCTGAAGTGGCCCCTCCATCCCGGCAAGGAGGTCGACCATGCCGCGGCCCCGGTGCGCAATCATGGGGCGTGTCATGGCAGCCAAAACCTCCGGGTGAACCTCGGTTGGACCCGGAAGGAAAAACTGCCCGTACGAATCGGTCATTGGGTCAGGATACCTGTTCAAGACGGTCGTTGGGTCGGAACTCGCGCCCCACCTTAGCACAAGTGTGGCCGTTCACCTTCACCACATCGGCGGTGAAATCATAGAGTCCGGTAAAGAGCGACGACCCAACCCCGTACGCGTCCACGGGAACGCCGTGCTCCTCGAAGCGAGTTATCTTGTCGGCGGTGAATCCGCCCGAGACAACGATCTTCACGTGTTGAAAGCCCTCGGCGTCGAGCGCGCGCCGCACGTTCCAGACGAGACGGGGGTTCACGCCACTCGGCTTGAACGATCCCATCTGCTGAATGACCGATTTGTCGACGATCGTCTCGGACGTATCCAGCCGGACACCGTATAGGCGCTCGCCGAGCGCCCGAGCTACTGCCAGCGACGTCCCGACACTGTCGTTGTCGAAATCAACGAGGCTGATCAGGCGTACGCTCTTCGGCATGTACTCCGCGAATTTCGCCGTCGCCATGACGGTGTCGCCGTCGTAGGCCGCGATGACGGCGTGCGGAACCGTACCAATGCCCGCGCTGCCCCACCAGGACGCCTGTGCGTCGGTCGACACGCCGATCGCGCCGGCAATATGCGCGGCGTACCCATCCCCGGTCTGCACCAGCCAGTGATCGTGTCGGGCCGGGAAGAACATCACTTCCTTCGGGTGAGCCGCCGCAACCACGCGCCGTGTATTCGTGCCCACCCGGGTCCGTCGGGCCAGCACGCCCAGGTAGAGCGTCTCGAGGTGCGCAAAGGCGTCATAAGGACCCTCGATCGTCATGACGGTCTCCCAGGGCTCGACCTCGTCGCCGTCGTACAACGCGTGGACCTTCAGGTCATTCCAGGAGACAGCGCACAACTTGAGAATCGCGATGGCTTCATCGAGCCCGCCGACGTATGCGTGCGACTTGCCGAACACCTGCATCAGGACCATCGGCCGGTGATCGTCCGCTAACAGCACCTCACGGGCGCGCACGAAGTACTTGTCGGTGTAGTAGCCCTCACGCATCTTCTCGACTGGAAGATTGAAGATCGACGGATCGAGACGTTTTCCTCGTGCCATGTCGCTAGTCCAGCTCCTCATCCGCATCAACGTGCAACGCGCGCCGGGCCAGCCAACGGACACCGAACGCGTCACGGAGCCCGCGAAACACCCGATTCCACATTCCGTACTTGCTGCGACCCGATCGCCGTGGCCGATGGAGCACGGGAACTTCAATCACGCGTCCGCCCTGCATGCGAACCAACGTCGGCAGAAACCGATGCATCCCGTCAAACAGGGGCAGCCTTACCAGGGCGGATGACCGGAACGCTTTGAGACCGCACCCGGTATCCCGGAGGCGGTCCCCTGTGATCCAGTTCCGAACAGTATTCGCGACCCGGCTCTGCGCCAGTTTCCAGGGGCTATCCCGGCGTCCCGTGCGAATGCCAGCGACACCGGCAAGCGTGGGGTCCTCGCGTAAGAGGTCCACCAGGCGCGGAGCGTCGGCTGGGTCGTTCTGACCATCCGCATCGAGCGTCACGACGACTTCGCCGCGCGCGGCGGTCCACCCGGCGGCGAGCGCGGCGCTCTGGCCCTGGTGCCGAGCGAGTGAGACCACGCGCACCCGGTCGTCGCTGGACGCCAGCCGGCGGAGTTCGTCTAGCGACCCGTCGCGGGATCTGTCATCTACTGCCACGATCTCGTACGTTCTCCCGGCGAACGCCGCTCGAATCTCGTCCACGAGCTCCGCCACGTTCGCTCGCTCGTTGTAGACGGGAAGAACCAGAGACACCTTCACGGTCGTTCCGCTATACGGCCCCACCGTGCCTGTTCGGGAAGCGGGTTACGCGACTACGTCCGAGTCGATGACACGACGCGGAAGCTAACGACCCGACGGGCAGTGAATCAAGTTGACACCTGGCCCGGCCGCGCGGTTACTTTCGGCGTCTTCGCGCAAACCTTCTCCTCTACAGGAGGCGTGGCATTGAATAATCATCTTTCCCGTCGGGATTTCCTCGGTGCGGCGACGGGACTCGCCGCCGGATCCGCGTTGGGTCTGCCCGTGCGCCCGCCCGCGCCATTTGTCCACATTCCCCCCCCAGCCGATCCCGTGGCGGTCTCCTCCCGAAACGGCCTGCGTGGGGTCGCGCGTGCCGGCGAGCTCCTCGCACATGGCGCCGATACCCTCGACGCCGCAATCGAGGGCGCGAAGATTCAGGAACTCGATCCCAACGACATGTCGGTCGGATACGGCGGCCTCCCGAACGAGCATGGAGTCGTGCAACTCGATGCCTCGTGTATGCATGGACCCAGCCGCCGCGCCGGTGCCGTCGGAGCGCTGGAAGGGATCAAGACGCCCAGCGTGGTCGCCAAGTACGTCCTTCTCTATACCGATCACATCATGCTCGTGGGCGAAGGCGCGAAGCAGTTCGCGCTGTCGTATGGATTCCGCGAGGAGGATCTGCTTACCGACGCAAGCCGTGAGCGCTGGATTCGCTGGCGTGCGAATCGCGGACAGGACGACGACTGGCTAAATGTGGACCGAGACGAGGACGCGGGCGTTAGGCCGACCGGGACGATCAATATGAACGTGGTGAACCCGGCAGGCGACCTGTCCTCCGTGACGACCACCAGTGGCCTCGCATGGAAGATCCCCGGCCGGGTCGGCGATTCACCCATCATCGGCGCCGGACAGTACTGTGACAACGACATCGGGGCCGCGGGGTCGACGGGGCGCGGCGAGGCCAACATCCAGGTATGTGGCGCGTTTCTCACGGTCGAACACATGCGCCGCGGAATGAGTCCCACCGACGCAGCCCTGGAGACACTACGGCGTGTCATTGGTGCGACGGAGGAGCGCCTGCTGGACGACCGTGGCCAGCCGCGCTTCAAGTTGACATTCTACGCCGTGAATAAGAACGGTGTGTTCGGCGCCGCCTCGATGTACCCCTCGGGGTTCGCGGCCTTCGACGGCGAAACCGCCGCGGTACACGACACCGCCCATCTCTACGAAAGCCAGCGTTGACCCGCCGCGTCGTCGGTATTCTCGGCCTACTCGCCATTGTCGCAGTGCCAGCGGTGGCGCAACTGCCCACGATCTTCCCGCCGGGATCACGGGTCCAGGATCTCTGGTATCCCAGGGTCTTCTGGACGGCACGCAATGGGTTCACCGCCGGTGGGTACTATTCGATCGTCCTGCCGCACACGTTCGATACGTTTGACGACCCGGCCCCGTACTGGGCCGCAATCCAGCTGTCCGGACAGGTATCCACCTCGGGCAGCCGGCAGTTGACGTTGGATGCCTTCGCGCCGCGCTGGGCTGACGGGTGGCGCTTCCGCTTCACCCTATCGGCTCAACGACGCAACCGGGACGACTACTTCGGCATAGGAAATGCATCTACAATCGTCAATGCGAACACCGATACCGCCGAGTTTTTCTATCAGCTGCGCCGCTTGCGGACTTTCGCACGCGCCGAGGTGCAACGGCAGATTGTTGGCGGGTTGCGCATTCTCGCGGGCGGTCACGCTGAGCGCTGGCGCCTCGACCCGTTGGCCGGAACGTCGCAGCTCGGACAGGACGCCGCCGCCGACCCGACGATCACATCCAGCACGAGCGATCTGTCCGTTCGTATCGGTCTCGTGTTCGACACGCGCAACGACGAGGCCGCGCCTCGCAGCGGCGTCCTGCTCGAGGCCATCCACACGATCGGTGATATCGATGACGCGTCGTACTCTCGAACGCTAGTGAGTGCGAGGGGCTACCTGCCGGTCAACGAGCGGTTCGCGGTCTCGGCACGCATTGCCGGTCAGGGCATGGGCGGAACGCCGCGAATCGGCTCCCTGTACCTCATCGAAGCGGGCGATGCTCCGTTCGAAGGTATCGGTGGACCGGAATCGCACAGGGCCCTCCGGCGAAACCGGTTTCTCGGTCGGCACAAGCTCTTTGGGAACCTGGACGCTTTTTACACGCTCTTCGAAGTCCCCACGTTGGTGCGCGTGAAACTCGTGGGGTTCGTCGACGCTGCACGCGTTTTTGAGGGAGAGGACTTCCGCCTGACCACCGAGGACCTGCACGTGGGGGTGGGAGGCGGGCTGCTGCTGCATCTGTTTCGGAACGCCGTGCTGGGGGTAACGGGTGCCGGCGGGGCCGACGGTTTCGTGATCCACGCGCACACGAAGTGGGCGTACTGAGCGCGCACAGTTAGTCGAAGAGCGCCAAAACTTCCCGCAGCGTCGATGCCCCCCGATCCTTCGCGTACCAGCGACGGAGGTGCACGTACCGCTCGTCCTTTGGCACCGTGTCCTTGTTCTCACGGACCCACGCCTGGAGTTCGGCGGGGCGCGGACCCCAATGTCCAAGGGCGTGGAACTCATTGTTCAGCGCAATCGCGACGGGGATCGACCGGGTCCCGTTCGTGAGATACCGGTCCATGAGTTCCGGGTGCGCATCCCGTTCGATCACGCGCATCTCCAGACACCGCGCCTGGTCGCCGAGCTTCGCGAGAATCGGCACGGTGTTACTGGCATCGCCACACCAATCTTCGGCGATCACGAGCAGCCGAACATCCCGCGCCCGATCGCACGCCTTCTCCACCGCCCAATCCGGCACCTTTGCAGTTCGATAAACCCCTTCCCATAACCCGCGGTTTTTCTCGGCGCTTTCGACGAACCGCAGATAGGGAATGGCGTCGTCCCAGTACCGTCTCAGGTCGGACGGTACAGACGTAGACGCAGCATGAGTCGGCTCCGGGTTATTGGCGTTCACTTGAACTCCCTAATCGTGATCCCTCGCTTGCCGAGGGCCTGGACGTACGGCGCGTAGGGCATCCCCTGGTAGGCCGGCGTCACCCCGAATCGTTGCACGCGCCCTCCCGCTTGCATTTGCCCGGTAATCGACAAGGAATACCCGGTGGTCCGCATCATGGAGCTGATCTCGTTCTCCTCGTCATAGAAGTCGAGTAGCTCGAATCCCACCGTTGTAGACTTGGCGTCCCGAGTGCCTGACACGAGTACCTTCACGGCAACGAAATCACGTGCATCGCTCTCGCGCAATCGCGGATCGACGATCGCGACAAAGACATCGCGCGGACGCACCTCGTTTCCATCTACCGCAATCGGATCGAGATCGAAGAGCCCGAGCGCCCGCATGGTCTGCATGGCCGTCGCGTGTCCCGGGTACCGCAGGGTCTTGTATTCCATCAATGAGATCTGTCCCGCGAATTCCCACGGCATTGTCGAAATACCCCCTGCCGTGTGGAATGCCTCTAGACATCCGACAGGAGCCGGAAACTCGATGGGCTCGATCTCGGAAAGTGCATCGACCGTCTGCGCCGCTCCCTCACGAAGCACCCAAGAAGGAGTCGTGTAGTAGTCGAGCACTCCCTCGAGCGAGTATGCCAGGTGGTAGTTGAGCGGGGGTTCGGGCTGCTGTGGCAATCCACCTACATAGAGCCGTACCGCTTCGACGGCATCGAGTCGGCGGATGCCCTCGGCCGCGAGGATATTCACGAGCCCAGGGGCCAAACCCGAATCCGGCATTACCGAGATACGCTCCTCGCGGGCCTCCACATCGAACTTCTGCTGCTCGCGGACAATGTCGGTATTCCCACCGAGATCGGCAAAGTGAATCTTGGAGGCAACCGCGTGTCGCGCCATGTGTGCATTGAAGTAGTACGGGAGCGCGCTGAGCGCCGCGTCATGGTCACGCATCAGTGCCATCACGGCGTTCTCGTCGCGTGCGTCGAGACGGATCGTGGTCAGTCGGTTGCTCTTGAGATCCTTCAGGAACGGCCGGACCCGTTCCGGGTGGGCATCTGCAAGCGTAACCTCGGCGTCCGACGTCTGCAGCAAGTCGAAGGCGCAGGCGGAGCCTTGGAGTCCCGCACCTAAGACAAGCATTCGCATTGAGTTGCTCCCAGTTCACATGTTGCGCCAGGGCCGGAAAGATAGACGATCACCGCGCGCGCTGGAATGGGTCCTTGGCAGGCCCTTCACCCCGCTGTACTCTCGTGAGCGATGACACAAGTGAACAACCGTGATGAAGGGCCGGCCGTGCGCACAGCGCAAGGAACTCGTGACAGGCTTGTCCGCGCAGCACTCGACCTGTTCACGACGAAGGGGTATCACGAGAGCACCACCCCTCAGATCGCCGCCCGAGCCGGGGTCGCTGAGGGCACGATCTACCGACACTTCGCCAGCAAAGAACAGCTCTTCAACGAGATCTTCCGCGCAGGGCTTCGCCTGTTCGCTGGCGGAGTGGGCAGGGTAGATCAGTCAACCAGTTGTGCTGAGCAACTCGCGCAGGTCTCGACCGAATGGCAATGCCTCGCACGACAGAACCCACCGCTGGTGCGTCTCGTTTTCGCTCGAGACCACGGCAACACTCTCGACGCGCGGAGCCGGGAGGCGATGCTGCAGCTTCGCGCGGCGATAGAGCAGCTCATGGCCCAGGGCAAGGCGGCCGGGGACGTGCGTGCCGGTTCGGCCACGACCCTCGCCGAGGTGTGGATGCGTCTCGTAGCGCTCGTGCTGGAACGCGTGGCAATGGGTGAGTGGCAGCCGGGTGATCCGGCAACTCGACAGATCACCGACAGCGCGTGGGATGCCGTCCGTTGCCAGGCTGGACAAGTAGAGGGGAATCGGTAATCTAGTGGCACGCAAACGAGGAGAGTGCACGTGACACACCCGGAAGCGACGACACGCGATTCGTGGGGCACGAGGGCGGGGTTCCTTCTTGCCGCAATCGGGTCCGCCGTAGGCCTCGGGAATATGTGGCGGTTCTCATACGTCGCCGCCGAGGGCGGAGGCGCCGCGTTCGTGCTGCTCTATCTGCTCTTCGTCGCGATCATCGGTGTGCCGATCATGACGTCCGAACTCGTCGTCGGACGCATGACCCAGGTCTCCCCGGTTCGTGCGCTTGCCAAGCTCGGCGGCCCATCGTGGGCGCCCCTGGGTCTATTGTTCGTCTTCTGCGGTATCGGGATTCTCTCGTACTACTCCGTCATCGCGGGCTGGACCATGCGGTACGCGGTAGACGGGATACGCGGCGCGATTCCAGAGGACGCGGCGGCCTACTTCACTTCTGTCGGTACCAAGACGCCCGCGGTCATCACGCACGTGATCTTCATGGCGGCGACCATCTTCATCGTCCTCGGCGGAATCAAGAAGGGATTGGAGCGCACCGCGGTCGTCCTGATGCCGGTGCTGTTCCTCCTGCTAATCGGGCTCGCGGTATGGGCGTTTACGCTCGACGATGGGGCCGCGGGATACGCCTACTACCTCAGGCCCCAGCTCGGCGAGCTACTCGACCCCAAGATCATCTCGAGCGCTGCGGGACAGGCCTTCTTTTCCCTGAGCCTGGGAATGGGAGCGTTGATGACATACGCCTCCTATCTCAAGTCAAAGGAAAACCTCGGACGGGAAGCCGCGACGATCGCCATGGTGGATTTCGGCGTCGCGTTCGTCGCGGGCCTCTTCGTCTTCCCAATCATCTTCCATTTCAACCTGCAGGATACGATCGGCCTTGGGGAAGCTATCTCCGACAACACGGTAGGAACGCTGTTCATCTCGATCCCGCCCGCGCTTGCGAGCATGGGAAGCATTGGGAATTTCATCACCGGGGCGTTCTTCGTGATGCTCTTCTTCGCCGCGATCACGTCGGCGATCTCGCTGCTGGAGGTAGTGGTCTCGGCGGTGATCGACGGGTGGGGGTGGACCCGGCAGAAGGCGACCATCGTGTTCGGCCTGATTGTGCTGCTCATGGGATTGCCATCGGCCTACAATCTCAACTTCCTCGATTTCGCCGACAAACTCGTCGGCCAGACCTTCCTCATGGTTGGCGGCTTGTTCACGGCAATTCTCGTCGGCTGGCGCATCCGGCCACAGGCGGACGACGAGCTGGCAAGGGGCCTCGCGAATCCGATGCTGCGAAACATTTGGATGGGCTTCGTTCGCTACGTCGTGCCACCGGTCATGGTGGTGGTCCTGATCTTCCTCATCCCAGACCTGATAACCAAGTTCAATACGTTGATCGGGAAATGAGACGGCTGACTTGAGAATACTGATTAGCGATTGAGACGACGACCAACATTCAATCGCCAATCACTATTCTCTATTCAGTGATCTCAGATCTGTACCACACCCGGTAGATCCGATCGCCACTGTCGTCGGAAATCAGGAGGCTCCCGTCCGGAATCACGAGCAGATCGACCGGCCGCCCCCATGCGCGCCGCCCGACCTGCCAACCCACGACAAAGTCCTCCCAGGAACCCGCCACCCTGCCCAACTCGATGGGCACCCGCACGATCTTGTACCCAATCGGAAAAGACCGGTCCCACGATCCGTGCAGCGCCACGAACAGATCGCCGCTGTACTCTGCCGGGAACTGACGACCGGTGTAGAAAGCCAAGCCGAGCGGTGCGGAATGCGCCGGGAGTTCCACCGCCGGTCCGAGGACCGACGCACAGCGCGCGCGTTCCCCCTCGTACTCCGGGTTGGGAGTCCCAGGCAGGTAACAGTGGGGCCAGCCGTAGTTGCCGCCGGGTTGGAGGATATTGACGCGATCCGGCGGGAGTTCGTCGCCCAGTCGGTCACGATCGTTGTTCGTCGCCCACAACTCGCCGGTCTCGAGATGCACCGCCAGGCCAACAGAGTTGCGGAGCCCCGTGGCGTACAGGTCACCACCGCTCCCATCAGGAGCGAAGCGCAGCACCGCTGCACGCCGGTCGTCCCGTTCGTCACAGAGATTACAACTCGACCCGACCGAGACGAACATTTCGTCACCCCGGAAGACGACGGTGCGCGTATAATGTCCGCCGCCCGCAGGCAGATCGGGCACTACGACATCCACCACCCACATCGGAGGCACCAATCGAATCACGCGGTGCTCTTCGGCCACGTAGAGCGTGTCGCCGCGGAACGCTAGCCCATGGGGGTTCCGCAGCCCGCGCGCAATCACGTCCTTCGCATCTGCCTCTCCGTCACCGTCCCTGTCGCGCATCCGCACGACCTCGCCACGACGAGTCAGCGTGGCATACACCGACGAATCGGCACCGAGCGCCATGAATCGAACGCCTGCGAGGCGCGACGCAAATACCCCGACTCGGAACCCCGCCGGAAGTACAAGCGCGTTACCGGCTACGCGGTGCATGGCGTAGCTCGAATCGGGGGCACCGGAAGCCGTTTGACTTCTCGGGGGTGCGCAGGCCACGACGCCTACGAGCAAGCAGACGACGGCCGCCTCAGTTCGCATACACGCCGTGGATGGCGGACTCGCCCAGCGGCTCGTGTGTCGTCCGACTGGCCAGGGCCTCCTCTGCCGCACGATCGACCTCAGCCGTCACGTCCTGCTCGATTCGTTCCAGCTCGGCCACCGCGACGTCGTGTCGTTTCAGATACTCCTCGTACAGGCCGATCGGATCCCGACGCCCCCAATGAGCGAAATCCTCCGCGGGGATGACGACCCGGGCTTCCTGCTCGTCGTGAGTGGCGTGACCTCCCATGCGGAATGTCTCCGTATCCAGGATGACGGGACCATCGCCGGCGCGGCAGCGTTCCGCCGCCAGGCGCGTCGCCGCATACGCATCAAGCACGTTGTTGCCGTCAAATGACCAACCCTTTGTTCCGTATGCGCGGTGCAGGTCGCCAAACCCCTCCGGGAGTCGGTGTGCCCCAACCCGCGTACCGAGCGCGATCTGGTTGTTCTGGATGACGAAAATCACGGGGAGCTGCTGGACTGCCGAAAAATTCAACGCTTCGTGGGTCGGGCCCGAATTGACCGACCCGTCGCCAATCCACGTGAGCGCGACCCGGCCCTCGCCGCGTAGCTTCACCGCCAGGGCCAGCCCCGCGGTAACCGGCGGCATATTGCCTATATGCGAGATGGGCTGAAGGACGCGATGAGAGAACGCGCCGACGTGGCCGTCACGTCCGTGCGAAGGTGAGTCTGCCGTACCCAGGTATCCGCGGAGCATGTCCGCAATGGATATCCCCATCTCGCAGCACGCGCCCGCGTTGCGGATCATGGGTGCCACGAGATCCTGCATCCGGTCGAGCGCATGGACCGGTCCGATCGTCGCCGCTTCCTCTCCCGTACCGAGCCACGCCTTGGAAATCACCCCCTGCTTGACCCAGCGCTTGAGCATAATGTCGTGAAGCCTGGCGCGCAGCAGTCCGGCGTAGAGCGCGAGGAGGTCGCCGGAACCGAGACCGTCGATGATGGCCCGCCGGCGGCTGTCCGCGACACATGTTTGCTCAAAAGCATCGACTAGCTCCGGGTCTGGCAGCCAGTCGATATACTCAGGGGGATCGTAGGCGGGGAAGCGTCTCATTTCTCTTTGACGACCACACCGCCCTTCATCACGAAGGCGACGTCCTCGAGTGCCCGAATGTCGTCGAGCGGGTTTCCTTCGACGCCGACCAGATCCGCGTATCGCCCCGGCTCAATCGTGCCCACCTGATTGCTCCATCCCAGGAGATCGGCCGCGTTGCGTGTGCCCGCGAGAATGGCCTGCATGGGAGACATGCCGCCAATCTCGACCATCAGCGTCAATTCGTGGCCGTTGCGGCCGTGCGGCATGACACCGGCATCGGTACCGAGGGCGACGAGCACGCCGCCGGCGACCGCCGCGCGGAACGACCGTCGCATCAGCGGAGCGATCGCCGTCGCCTTGTCGGCGCGCTCTCCGGTCAGACTGCCTAGCTCCACCATGCGTTCCACGGCCTCGGCGGCCATGAGCGTCGGCACCAGGTAGGTCCCATGCTCGACCATCAAGCGAATAGCTTCGTCATCCAGAATGCTGCCGTGCTCGATCGAGTTCACTCCCGCCCGGACTGCCGCCTTGATGCCTTCGTTCCCATGCGCGTGCGCGGCGACGCGGCGTTGCACCATGTGGGCGGCGTCCACGACCGCGCGTAGCTCTTGAGCGGTGTACTGTTGCACACCCACCGAATCGCCTTCGGAGAGGACGCCACCCGTCGCACAGATCTTGATGACGTCCGCGCCGAACTTCACCTGATAGCGAATCGCTCGGCGAATCGTCTCTGGACCGTCCGCCTGACCGGTCTGCGGACCGAACATGGCCTCCAGCTCCGGAACCAGACCGTTGGTATCGCAGTGTCCACCGGTAATGCCCAGTGCATGTGCTGCGACCTGCATGCGTGGACCCGGAACACGACCGGCATCGATCGCATCGCGCAGCGCAACGTCCGCGAACCCGCGGGCGCCCACATCGCGCACGGTGGTGAACCCGGCATTCAGCGTCTGTCTGGCATGGAGTGCACCTCGCAATGCGGCGTCGGCCGCCGTTTCGCGCACCGAGGCGTTGTCCCACCCGGGCTCGCCCAGAACCGGCCCGGTCAGATGGGTGTGTGCATCGATGAACCCCGGCAGTACCGTCATGTCGGAGAGGTCGATCACTTTGGCGTTCCCTGGGACGCGGACATTGGCGCCGACGGCCGTAATGAGACCGTCCTCGATGACGATGACTACATTGCGTTGCGGCTCGCCGCCGGTGCCGTCAATGAGCCGTCCCGCCCGCACCGCAACCGTCTGAGCGTGCGCCGGCAGCCCCGGCACCACGAGCAGAGCCGCAAGAACCAGGCGCCTCATGAAACCTCCTTTGGAAGAAACGAAGAACTAGCTGAGCAGGGAGCCGACTCTGGCGGAGATGTCTGCGGATCCCAACGCCTCGACCATCGCCACACCAAACTGCAGCGTGTCGTCGTAGCGGTTCTTGGGATCGGTCTCCATCGACTTCATGAGCGGTTGCTCGAGGGCGGCCGGAAAATCCGGGCGGAACTGTCGTGCCGGTATGGGCTTGCCCCGGAGCCGCGCAATCATCATCTCCTGCGCACTCCGCCCCTGGAACGGCAGTTTTCCGGTGAACATCTCGAAGGCGAGAATCCCCAACGCATAGACGTCGCTGCGTGGATCGAGTTCCTTCCCACGGATCTGCTCTGGGCTCATGAACTCCGGTGTACCGAGAATGATCCCCGTGGCCGTGAGCTTGGCCATGGACGGGTCTGTCCGATTCTCCTTGGCGAGCCCAAAGTCCATCACCACCGCATTGTCCCGGCCGGTTGCGTCGTCGGGCACCAGCATGACGTTCTCGGGCTTGAGGTCACGATGGACGATGTTGAGACCATGTGCGTGATGGAGTCCCGCGCACATCTGTGCTAGCCACTCCACCGCCTGATCGAGCGGCAGCGGCCCAACCTTCACCTCCCGATCGGACAGCAACTCTCCGGGCATGTAGGGCATGACGAGGTAGATGAGGCCGTCCTCGGTCTCGCCCAACCGCATGATCTTGCAAACGTGAGGGTGCTCGAGGCGCATCGCGAGCCCGGCTTCCCGGCGGAGTCGCTCGACCGAGCTCTTGTCGGCGCTGAGTTTGGGGCTGAGAATCTTGATGGCGACCAAGATGCCCCGTGAAAGATCGCGCGCCTGGTACACGTAGGACATGCCGCCCTCGCCCAGCCGACGCACTACCTCATAGCGGTTGTCGACTCGCTGGCTGGTGAGCGTCATCCGATCGGGGGTCTGCGAGGGCTTGTGGGCTTTCCGGATTGTCGTGCCGGACGTTCCCGCCACCGCGACATCCACCAGGGGGTTCCCGTCCTTCGGACAGAAACGAGCGTCCCCCTCGTAAACCGTTCCACACCTCGTGCAGCGTCGACTCATTCCCGGACTTGGTTCCTCCCCTCGTCCTTCGCCGCGTACATAGCCCGATCCGCCATGGCTATGAACTCCTCCCCCGTCTCGACCCCATCGGCAGGCATGCATGCCACGCCTATGGAAACCGTAACGTACAACGAATCACCGGCCTCCGCGAAGTCGCGCGCACTAATCCGGTGGCGCAGCCGCTCTGCGGAGATGTGCGCCCCCTCAGCCGCCGTGTCCGGCAACACAACCACGAACTCGTCCCCGCCGAACCGGGCGACGATGTCGACCGAGCGGGCATCCCCACGCAAGATGTCCCCCACCTGACGCAAGACAGCGTCTCCGGCCAGGTGACCCCGCCCATCGTTTACGTCCTTGAAGTTGTCCAGATCGACAAGCAGCAGCGCCAACTTGTGGTCGTAGCGCTTGACGCGGTCGATCTCCCGCTCCAACCGCTCGAACAGCGCACGGCGATTGTAGCAGCCGGTGAGCGGATCGGTCCGCGCCATCTCCTGGAATCGTTCGCGGTCGGTGACTGCTGACTCCAAGTCGTACGCTCGATCGATCGCGTTCACTGCCGCCGCGATGACGGTGCCCGCAAAGGCGACGTCTTCTTCTTCGAGCGGCGCGTCCTCATCTGTGGTACGCAGGAAGAACACGCCGCGTTGCTCCTTCCGCAACGAGAAGGGCAGTGCGATTGCCGATCTTGTCGTCACATCGTAGCCCGATTGCTTCCACTCTTCGCGTGCTTCCTCATAGAGCGGATCGGTCAGCACGTCCTTCACGAGCACGGGTCTGCCCGTCTCGAGCGCCTTGCGGATCTCCGGATAGCGGTGCAGCTCGATCTCGAGGTTGCGCAAAGAGGGGTTTTCAAAGGCCGCGACCACGAGCCCCACACGGTCGCCGGCCTGGGCCAGCACCATGGAGCACTTCGAGAGCTTGAGCACGCGCGCCACGCGGCGCGCGAGTACGTGGTAGATCTCGTCCGGTTTCAGGGAATCGGTGATCTCGTGGAGGATGTCCACCATCTCCGCCCGTACGCGGGCCTCGTCGCTCCGCACCCTCGCCTCTTCCGCATGCGCCTCCGCGTCAGCCTGCGCGCGCCGCAGCTCCCGTCGCATATGGAGCCGCGCGCCGACCCGTGCCAGGAGTTCCTTGACCCGGAACGGTTTTGCAATGAAGTCGTCCGCTCCAAGCCCGAGCGAGCGAGCGGTCGCCTCCTCGGCCGGCATCGACGAGATCATCAGCACCGGCAGGTGCTCCCAGCGGGGATCCCGCTTGATCCGTTCCAACAGCTCGAGCCCGTTCATTTTGGGCATCATGATGTCGAGTAGCAGCAGATCGGGACGGTGGGTTTCCATCTCGTCGAGCAGTCGTTCCGCCCGATCGATGGCGACGACTTCATGTCCCTCATTCTTGAGAATGTGGGTCAGCGTCTGGAGCAGCGCTTTGTCGTCGTCCGCAACGAGGATCTTGGTCGGCGTCTCGGCGGTCGTCACTCTTGCTCCTGTGCGAGCTGCTCGATGTACGCCGGATCGACATTGCCGCCACTCACAACGAGCACTGTTGGTCCCTCCGGGGTGAAGGCACCGGCACGAAGCGCGGCCGTCGTGGCCGCGCCGGACGGCTCGACCGTGAGATCCATCTCCCGATGCAACCAGACCGTCGCATCGGCAATCGCGGCGTCGGTCACTGTCACCGCGTCGATGTGCCCCTGGACTATGCGGAAGTTCAGCGACCCGATCGCGACCGGCAGAAGCCCATCGGCAATGCTGTGGGTCTCGCCCAGCCGAACGACCTCCCCGGCATCGAGCGCGTCGCGCAGCGCCGCCGCCCCTTCCGGTTCCACCGCGGTCACGCGCGCGTTCGGGGCGAGTGCCGATACGGTGGTGGTGATGCCGGCGATCAGCCCGCCGCCCCCCACGGGCACGGCAATGTGACGCACGTCGGGAAGGTCCTCTACGATCTCGAGGCCGACCGTCCCCTGCCCCGCGATGATATCGGGGTGATCGAACGGGGGGATTACGGTGAGCCCGTCCCGTGCAATCAGTTCCTCCGCGCGCACACGTCGATGCTCTGACGTGGTGCCCGCAAATTCAACAGTCGCACCCCACCGCCGCACACCCTGCACCTTGATCTCTGGTGCGGTCTCCGGCATGACCACGACCGCCCGCAGACCCAAGCGGCGGGCGGCGTACGCAACGGCTTGGCCGTGGTTCCCCGAGCTGTACGTGATGATTCCGCGTCGGCGCGCCTCGTCAGGTAGACGCCGGACGGCCGTCCACGCCCCTCGCAACTTGAAAGCTCCCGTCGGCTGGCGGTTCTCGAGCTTGAGATAGACGGGGTATCCCGCGGCCGACTCGAGTGCGGGAGCGTCGAGCAGTGGCGTGCGTTCCGCTACGCCGTCGAGCCCGGTTGCCGCTTCGCGGATCGACGCGAGGGACACCTGGTCCGGACCGGACTTCACTGTAGGCGGCATCACGGTTGGCCGAATGTATGGGGCGCCAAGCTACACGTCCATTTCCCTCTGGTCCTGCCCCTGACCAACCACCGTGGGACCGGCCTCCTCCTGACCATTGCCGTTGCCGTTCACGTCGTCGCGCACGACGCGTGTTACATCGACGACCGTGTCCCCCGGATCGGGACTCATGACCTTCACGCCCTGCGTGTTGCGCCCAATGACCCGAATCCCCTCCACCGGCACCCGGATCAACACGCCGTGCCGCGTAATGATCATCAGCTCGTCGTCCGGAAGCACCTCCTTGAGCGCGATGATATCGCCCGTCCTGTCGGTCCGCTTGAGCGTGATGATCCCCTTTCCGCCCCGTCTCTGCACGCGGTACTCGCCCAGCTCCGAGCGCTTCCCCAGACCCTTCTCGCTCACGACGAGGAGCGTGGCGTCACGCCGGACCACGACCATCCCAATGACCCGGTCATCACCCTCGAGGACGATTCCGCGCACGCCGCCCGCAGGCCGACCCATTTTGCGCACATCCTTCTCGTGAAAGCGGATGCTCATGCCGTGGCGTGTGGCGAGGACGACATCGTTCGACCCGTCGGTGATCTGCACGTCGATCAGCTCGTCACCGTCCTCGATGTTGATCGCGTTGATACCGGTCGACCGCGGGTTCCCGTAGGCCGAGAGCACGGTCTTCTTTACCGTCCCGTTCGCGGTCGCGAACACGAGATACTGTGCATCGCCAAACTCGCGCACACCCAAGAACGCCGTAATCCGCTCCGCGGACGTGATGTTGATGAGATTGATGATGGGCCGCCCGCGGGCCGCCCGGCCTCCCTGCGGGATATCGTAGACCTTGAGCCAATACACCCGACCGGCCTGCGTGAAGAAGAGCACGTAGTCGTGCGTCGAGGCCACGAAGAGGTGCTCGACCCAGTCATCTTGTCTCGTGCCCATGCCCGCCAACCCACGACCGCCTCGTCGCTGGCGGCGATAGGTGCCGACCGGAATACGCTTGATGTATCCGGCATGGGAGATCGTGATCACCATGTCCTCTTCGGCAATCAGGTCTTCGATCTCGAAATCGCCCTGGTCCGCGACAATCTCCGTCCGGCGTTCGTCCCCGAACTTCCCTTCGAGTTCCTCGAGTTCCGTCTTGAGCACCTCCATCCGCTGCGGCTTCGACTTGAGGAGCGCCTTGAGACCGCGGATTTGGGTTGCCAGCTCTAGCAACTCGTCGTCGAGCTTACCGATCTCGAGTGACGTGAGGCGCGCGAGCCGCATGTTGAGAATCGCTTCGCTCTGTTTCTCCGAGAGATCGAAACGCTCGCGTAGTTTCTTGTCGGCGGCGGGGACATCCTTGGATTTGCGGATGATCTGCACGACCTCGTCGATGTTGTCGACGGCAATCTTCAGCCCCTTGAGGATGTGCTCCCGCGCTTCCGCATGCGATAGTTCGAACTCCGTGCGCTTCGTGATCACGGTGTGCCGGTGATCGACGAAATGCACGAGCATTTCCTTCAGACCCATGACTTTCGGCACGCCGTCGACCAGGGCGAGCATGATCGCGCCGAAGGTCGTTTGCATCTGGGTGCGCTTGTAGAGCTGATTGAGCACGACCTCGGGATTCGCATCGCGCTTCAGCTCGATCACAATGCGCATGCCGTCCCGATCGGACTCATCCCGCAAGTCGGAGATATCGGTAATGCGCTTGGCGCGCACCTGATCGGCGATATGCTCGATGAGGCGTGACTTGTTTACTTGAAACGGAATCTCCGTGACCACGATCTGCGCTTTCCCGGTAGATTCCCGCTCTTCGACGACCGCACGCGCGCGCATGAGGATCCGCCCGCGTCCGGTTTCGTAGCATTCGTCAATGCCGTCCCGGCCGTAGATGTAGCCGCCCGTGGGGAAGTCGGGTCCGCGAACGAACTGCCGCAGCTCCGCCAGCTCGCAGTCGGGATGATCGACGAGATGACGGATCGCGGCCGAGACCTCGCGCAGGTTATGCGGCGGTATGTTGGTCGCCATTCCGACGGCAATACCGGACGACCCGTTCACGAGGAGGTTGGGGAACTTCGACGGGAGCACGGTCGGCTCCTCGAGCCGGTCGTCGAAGTTCGGCGTGAAGGGCACCGTCTTCTTGTCGATGTCGGCCAACAACTGGAGCGCGATTGCGGTGAGCCGCGCTTCGGTATAGCGGTACGCGGCCGCCGCATCGCCGTCGACCGATCCGAAGTTCCCCTGCCCATCGACGAGCGGGTAGCGCAGCGAGAACTCCTGCACCATACGCACCATCGTGTCGTAGACCGTGGTATCCCCGTGCGGGTGATACTTGCCGAGCACCTCGCCCACGACCGTCGCAGATTTCTTGTACGGCCGCCCCGGGATGAGTCCCAATTCGCTCATGGCGTAGAGGATGCGGCGGTGCACCGGCTTGAGACCGTCGCGCACATCGGGTAGCGCGCGTGACACGATGACGCTCATCGAGTAGTCGATGAACGACTCGCGCATCTCGTCTTCTATGAGTCGGGGAAGGATGCGTTCGCGCTGGTTCGGAGCGGTCATGAATGATCCCTTGAGGTACAAAAAAAGGGGGCCGGATGACCCCCTAGCGGAGTCCTTCAATTATACCAACTTGTGGGACCAATATCAATTGGCGCCTTGCATGATAACACATTGTCCCAGAATGGCTTACACGCCTTGAGCTGCCTCCGGCTTTTCTCCTCCAGCGCGCTTGCTTGGTCAGCGGTTATCCACCTAGCCTGCGGGCGCGGGGAACCATCGGAATCCACGGCATCCGTTGACACCCTTCCCGGTGGGATCACTGTAGTCTCGAATGGTGATCGTGGGGAGTGGGATTCGTCGTCTGCCTGGTGGGTTGAAGAGGAGTTACGGATCGGCTCCGCCGAGGGGTCCGGGCCAGACGTGTTCGGCCGCGTGATCGGGTTGGAGGTGGACAGTGAGGGCCGCATCTACGTGCTCGACCGCCAAGCGCAGGAAATCCGCATCTTCTCGCCTGAGGGAAACTGGATCCGGACTATTGGGCGGCGCGGGCATGGCCCCGGCGAGTTCGCCGGGGCGAACGGGATGCGTATCGACCCTCGGGGCAGGTTGTGGGTCGTGGACCCGCGCAATGTGCGCTATCACCTGTTCGATTCCTCGGGGAAATACGTTTCGAGCTACCGCCGTGAGGGTCTCGGCTTCGGCTTCGCGTGGCGCGGCGAATTCGACGAGCAGGGACGATTGCTCGATCACGCATCTATGACCGTTGGTCAGTCCAGCGCCTTGGCCATCCTCACCTATGATTCGGTATCCGGGTATGTGGATACACTCAGGCTTCCACCGTTCGAGGCGGAGTCATTTCAGCTCACCATGACGCGCGGATCCAGCGTGAGCCGTGCGTTCTTCCCGATCCCCTTCACACCGCTGATGCACTGGGCACATGATCCGGCCGGTGGTGTGTGGTTCGGCGTGAGTGACAGGTATCGACTGATTCACCTCGATCGGTCAGGGGACACGACCCTGGTTATCCAACGGGCGTGGGACCCGGCGCCCGTATCGCCCGAAGCGCGCGACCAATCCATGGAAAGCCTGCGAAACGCGTTTTCAGGAACTGGCGAACGGCTGGACGAAGACCGGGTTCCGGATACGTATCCCGCGTACCTCGCGTTCGTTGTGGATGACGCGGGATATCTCTGGGTACTGCCGACACGTGACCACGATGCGCCGGGGGTGATCCTGGACGTGTTCGCTCCCGACGGACGCTACCTGGGTGAGGCCACAACACCGATGCGCACGTGGAGCAGGTTCCCGCTCCCGATCATTCGTGGCGACGCGATGTACTATGTCACTGCGGGCGACTTCGACGTCCCGATCGTCGTTCGCGCGCGTGTTCATAACCGATCATTCCCGTGACCAATGGGGGAAGGATGCGTTCGCGCTGGTTCGGAGCGGTCATGAATGATCCCTTGAGGTACAAAAAAGGGGGCCGGATGACCCCCTAGCGGAGTCTTCCAAATATATCTATATCACAGGCGAAGATCAATGATCTTGAGCCGAGTTAAATTCTTGTCACACAATCAATTACGAGGCTGCGTCGGTTTCGCGCGAGGGCTCCTGATGGCGGCCCCGTTGGTGCTCGCCACGGCGGGCTGCGGGGGATCCGCACCGCCACCGTGGACGGCCTCCTTCGACACGCTCCCGAACGGGGCGATCCTAGTTACGAACACGGCGCGTGCGGCTGGGGACACGTCCGGGCAATGGTCAGTGACCGAGGACCTTCGTCTTGGAGAGATCGACGGCCCGCCCGAACGCACCTTCGCCGAGGTCACCCATGTGGGCGTGGACGGGGCGGACCGTCTCTACGTGCTCGAACGTCAGAGCCATGAGATCCGGGTGTTCGAGCCGCAGGGTGATTACGTCCGCACGATCGGCGGCACGGGAGAAGGACCCGGTGAATTCCGCGTCGCATACGGCATGCGGTTCGACCCGCAGGGACGTCTGTGGGTGGCGGATAGTCGACTTCGGCGGTTCACAGTCTTCGACACCGCCGGGAACGTGCTGAGTACGCATCGGCGAGAAGTCTTGTGCTTCGGATATACGTGGCACGGGATCATCGACAGCGACGGCCGGGTGCTCGATGACGGGTGCGTACTTGGCGAGCGGCGTGACGACAAACCTCGATCGGTGCTACTCGTGCTTGACACGACCACCGATCGGTATACCGACACTATTACGGTCCCAGCGCCTGCAACGGATCCACCCGTCTACGATTTCCGCGACTCGCGCGGAATTGGCACCGTCATGTCCGTGCCGTTCGCTCCAGGTTTCGTACGCACACTCGACCCGCGTGGTTTTTTCTGGATGGGCACCAACGATAGGTACCGCCTCCACCAGGTATCCTTTGCGGGCGATACCGTTCGGATCATCGATCGAGACGCTCCTGCGGTCCCCATCACGTCGGCCGAGCGCGATTCCGCGCTCGCGCCCGTTCGCCGCCAAGCCGGAAGCCAGCCGGTCGATCCTTCACTCGTGCCCCATACGAAACCTCGCTTTCAACGCATCGTGATCGACGATCGTGGCTTTGTGTGGGTGCAGCGACCGGTGCCCGCGGGCGCGTCGGGCGCGCTATTCGACGTTTTCGATCGGGAGGGGCGTCTGGTAGCGGAGGTCCGCACGCCTTTTATCCCGTACGCGTACGCTACGGTTACTCTGGTGCGGGATCACATGTACGCCGTGGTGCGTGACGAACTCGACGTGCCGTTCATTGTACGGGCGCGCGTGCGCCGGGGACCACCATGAAGCGATCCGTTTCGACGCTGACGATGCTGGCCACGACGGCCTGTCTCGGGAGTCGTGCAGAGCCTGGGCGTGACGCGACCGGCACGCACGGCGCCGTGACCGCAGGCCACCCGCTCGCCGCCGAGGCCGGTCTGGCGGTTCTCGAGGACGGTGGCAACGCAATGGACGCCGCGATCACCATGGCGGCTATCCTCGCTGTAGCGCGTCCCCACATGAACGGCATCGGTGGCGACGCGTTCATCATCTACTACGACGCCGCATCCGGGCAGGTGTACGCACTGAACGGGTCGGGCCGCTCAGGCAGCAGGGCCACGCGCGACGCGGTTCGCCAAATAGCCGGCGACGTCGACGCCATGCCGGAGATCGGCCCCACCAGCGTCTCCGTTCCCGGAGCGGTTGGGGCGTGGGCCACGGCACTCGCCCGATTTGGCACGCAATCGTGGGCAGAGACGCTCGGGCCCGCCGTGCGGCTAGCGCGCGAAGGGCTCCCCGTATCGGAGCGACTCTCGCTCGATATCGCCGCGCAGGCGGACAAGCTCCGCACGGAACCGCCTGCCGCCGCCATCTTCCTGCCCAACGGCGAAGCACCGGCGGCGGGCTCGCTTCTCGCACGACCGGACCTCGCCACTACGTTGGCACGGCTGGCGGAGGTCGGCCCTCAGGAGATGTACACGGGCGAGACGGCGCGCACCGTCGCCGAGTACGTGACGGAGCGAGGCGGTTTTCTCACCGCTGAGGATTTCGCCGCCTACGAGCCGGAGTGGGTCGAACCGCTGAGCGGATCCTTCCACGATCTCACCGTCTACGCGATGCCGCCCAATACACAGGGCATGATGCTGATCGAGGTACTCGGCATTCTACAGCACCTCGATCTTGCTGCACTCGGTTGGAACTCAGCGGATTACTTGAGCACGTTTGCCCAGGCCATTGCGCTCGGCGTCGCGGACCGGGACAGTTCGGTGGCCGATCCGGCGACTATGCGAGTCACACCCGAAGAGATCCTGGACGACACACGACTCGCCGCCCTTGCGGCACGGATCGACCCCATATCCCGCGTACCGCTCACCGCGTACAGCGCGCCCGACGACCATCCCAACACGGTCGCGCTGATGGCGGTGGATTCCGCCGGCAACGTCGTCTCGATGATCCAGAGCCTGTTTCACTCGTTCGGCTCGGGTCTCGTGGTACCCGGCACGGGTATCGTGCTCCAGAACCGCGGGTCGTTGTTCTCGCTCGATCCCGCGCATCCCAATTACCTGATGCCGCGCAAGCGTCCCTATCACACACTGTGTCCGGCTTTCGCCATGCGCGACGGCATGCCCTGGCTCGCTTTCGGCACGCCAGGTGGCGACGGACAGGTCCATACCCTTTCACAGGTGCTGTCGAACATCCTGCTCTTTGGCATGAACCCGCAGGAAGCGATCGACGCGCCGCGCATGCGGCGGTATCCCGGTGACCGCCTCGCGATCGAGGACCGGATCGACGCCACGGTAATGGAGGCACTCACCACCCGTGGCTACGACGTCGTGGCTCGGACGGGATGGACGGCGGAGTTCGGCGGCGCGCAGGCGATCTTGATTGGGCACGACGGATCGCCGCACCGTGCGGCCGCCGACCGCCGGCGCGAAGGATGGGCGCTCGCGTACTAGCGATTCCCTACGGTTCGAGGACTTGGAAGCGCGTGCGCACGGACACCGGCGTCTTCACGCTGGCCCTGCGGCGTGACGCGGGCGGGTGGAAGATGATCCACGATCACACCTCGCGGTGACGCTAGGTCGCCGGCGCGGGTTGGATCGCACCCCCCAGCCCGTCGACCTTCCTGCTGTCGTCCACACCCACAATGGCCGCCGCGACAGCACGCCGTTCCGGACCCCGCTCGAACAGCACATACAGAGCCGGCGTCACGGTCAGCACGAACAGCGTCGAGCTGGCGAGCCCACCAATCAACGCGTACCCCAACGCGTTCCAGATATTCTCATCGGCATACTCGCTGAAGAGCACGAGCGGTAACAACCCGAAGATGGTCGTGGTACTCGTCATGAGGATTGGCCGGACGCGCTCGAGCGTACCCTGGACGGCCGCTTCCAACAGGGGGCGCCCATGTGTTCGTCGCAGAACATTGATGTGATCTACGAGCAGGATGGCATTGTTGACGACGATACCACCCATCATGATCACGCCGATGTACGCTTCACGCGTGAAGCTCGCCTCTGTATAGAAGAACATCAGGAACACGCCCACCAATGCCATCGGTACCGTGAGGAGTACGACGAGTGGCTGGCGCATCGATTCGAAGAGCGACGCCGTGACCATGTAGACCAGCACCAACGAGATCGCCAACACGCCATACACTTGGTCCCGCTCGTCGTCAGACCAACTCCAGGATTGCTCTCCCTCGATGGAGTACCCTTCCGGAAGATCTGTCGCGGCGATCACCGCATCGCGAATGCGGTCTCCCAGCTTCGTGGGTCCGCGGAACTCATAGCTCACGAATCGCTGGTATTGCTGATCCTCCCGCTCGATCCTGGATAGGACCTCACGCTCCCGCAGGGACGCGACATCACCCAACCGCACGCTTTCACCCGAGGGCGTGAGCAAGAGAATCTCGGGCAACGCCAGAATGTCGATGTTCTCGTTCTCTTCGAGCTTGACGTCGAACCGAAGTTCGTCACCCGCGACGCGGATGAATCCGCGTCGCACCGTTCCCTGCACCGCAGATGCTACCTGGTCCACGACATCTCGCGCCGTGAGATCGTAGAGTCCCAGACGCTGCCGGTCGAGCGATAGCGCAAACTCGCTTGCCTTGTCGCGCGTGAACCACCCGCCGGCGGAGTTCACATCCACGTCGCGCACGCGTGAAAAGCGGGCGAGGCGGCCTCCCATGTCTTCCGCGATATCGCGGACCATCTCGTAGTTGTAGCCCAGAATCTTGATGGAATAGTTGGGCGCGGCCGCTCCACCACCGTAGAACGATGGCCCGTACCCGTACACGCGTACTTCAGCACCGCCGAACTGATAGCTGTGCGCCACCATCTGGTCCTTGATGGCCACGGGGATCTGCGTGTTCTCGAGCGAGTCCGGGAACGTCACCCGAATCGCAGCGAACTGTGGCTGCACCTGCGTGACGAAGCGCTCCACCTCGGGCGTCGCTCGCAAGCGTTCCTCGAAGTACTTGGCCAGTTCATCGGTCCGGTCCAGCTCCTCTCCCCGCGGCAGACGGATCACAATGTTGATGTATGTCTGCTCTCCCCACCACGCGCTCCACAGGACACCGCGCTGGACGTACTTGTCGAACAGGTAGTACGACCCGCCCAGGGCCACCGCAGCAAACATCACGGTCACCCATGGCAGCTTGAGCGTAACGGACAGGAGACCTTGGTAGAATCTGACGTAGAGAGGCGAGCTGTGCGCAGTGCGCGGTGCGCCGGGGTCATCGCCCTCCCGCGCGGTGGCGCTCCGCCGCAGAACCTGCGCGGCGAGCGCGGGGATGAACGTAAACGCGACGAACAGGCTCGCAGCCAACGCCATGCCGACGACGATGGCAAGCGGCACGTAGAACACGCGCAATTCGCCCTGGAGGTACACGAACGGAATAAAGACGATGACGGTGGTCGCGGTCGCCGCGAGGATCGGCAGCACGACCTCTCGCGATCCGGCCTCCGCCGCTTCCGCGGCGTCTATCGCCTCTCCGTCGGCGGTATGACCGCCCTGCCATTTGCGATAGATGTTCTCCAAGACGACGATCGCGTTGTCCACGATGAGCCCAAACCCCATCGCAAGTCCCATCAGCGTCAGGATGTTCAGCGTGAAGCCGCCAAAGTAGATCAGATTCAGCGTGATCAGGATGGAGAACGCGATCGTCGCAAAGACGATCCCCGCCGACCGGAACGAACGCATGAATATCAGCAGGACAACGAAGATCACGATGGCGGCAAAGATGGCGCGTACTCGGAGATCGGTGAGTTGTGTCTTGATCGCGTCGCTCTCGTCCTCATCGAGAATGACGCGGACGCCTGCCGGGTGTGCCGATTCGAGCCGATCGACGCGCGCCTTGACCCTGTCGGCCACCGCGACAGTGTTGACACCGGTTTCCTTGTAGATAATGAACGCCACTGCCGGCTGCCCGTCGATGCGGTACAGACCACGCGGCTCTTCGAACGTGTCGTGCACGGTGGCGACGTCACTCACACGGACAATGCGCCCACCGTTCGTGAGGAGTGGGGCGTTACGGATATCCGCTGTCGACTCGGTCCGATGCCTGATGGCGAGTGTTCGCATGAGCCCGTCCGATCGGACGGCACCCGCTTCGCTGACATACTCCAACTCGAGGATCCTCCCCCACACCCAGCCCGGATCGAGATTGAGCGCGTGGACTTTGTTCTCATCCAACACGATCTCGAGCACCCGATCGCGGCCCCCGTACACTTCGACCCCCGCCACGCCGTCGACCTGCAGCAACTCCGGCACGACATCATCGTCTATATGGGCGCGCAGCGATTCCAGCGTGTATGGACCCGTCAGCGTGTACTGCAAGAATGAGCGCGACTGTTGGCGCAATTCGTCGGGAACGTACGGCTCGATGCGAGGCCCCACCGTCCCCTCAGGCAGATCCTGCTCGATTGCGGCAATGCGTTCGCTCAACTCGAGGCGCGCGAAATCCATGTCGGTATCGCGCGCAAACTCGACCGAGATCTGTGCGCGCGCCTGCCCGAAGCGTTCGCTCGAGACGGACGACACCTTCTGGACACCCTGGACCTGCTGCACGATCGCTTCGAGCGGGGCGGTAACGAAGGCCTCCATTGCCTCGGGTGACGCGTTGCCCCACTCGGCCGAGACCGCGAGACGTGGCAGATCCGTATCCGGCAACAACTCGACCGGCAGGTTCCGCCACGCGGCGACTCCGAGGAGCGCGACCGCGAGATACGCCATCGACACGGCGACTGGTCTGCGAATCGAGAGTCTGATCATTTGATGATTCCAAACATCGTCATGTGATACCTCCCGTCACCGCCGCTGGCTCTTGCGCGCTCACCCCGCCCGTGCCTCGGATCTTGCTACGCAGCTCTTCAAAGAGGTCGTACGCCACGGGCACGACGACCAACGTCAGCGCGGTCGCACTGATGAGCCCGCCGATGACCGCAACAGCGAGCGGTGCGCGGAGATCTGCGCCGCGCCCTAGCCCCAAGGCCATTGGTGTCAGGCCCAGCACCGTCGTTGCCGTCGTCATGATGATGGGTCGCAGACGGACGCGTCCGGCCTCGAGAATCGCCTCGCGCAGCGCCATGCCCTGAGCCCGCATCTGGTTGATGAAGTCGACCTTCACGATCGCGTCATTCACTACGATGCCCACCAGAATGACGACTCCGATCAAGCTCATGGTGTTGACACCCTCGCCTGCCGCGAAGAGTGCGAGCGCGGCACCCGCCGTTGCGAGCGGGACACTCAGGAGAATCGTGAACGGGTGGATGAATGACTCGAATTGGGCTGCCAGTATCATGTATACGAGGAGCAGCGCCAACCCGAACGCAAACGCCAGATCGCGGAACGATCGATCCCGTTCCTCGCTCGCGCCGCCGATCTCCAACCGCACACCGCGCGGCGGCGTTGCGATCGCCAGTGCCGCTTCCACATCCGCCAGAGCGCCATCGAGCCCGCCGGACGCGACGTCGGCGAACACCTCGACCACACGACCCTGATCGAGCCGCCGCACCTCCGCTGGTCCGACCTCCTCGTGCATCTCGATCAACTCGCGCAGTGGCACGCCCGCGACCGAGAGAGTCTGCAACGTCTCGAGCGAACGCCGTTCCCGCTCGGGTAGCCGCACCATCACCGGCACCTTCTCGTCGAAATCGACGTACTCGGTTGCGACTGCACCGCGCATATACTGTTCAACGGTCTGCGCGATGAGTCGAGGCTCGACACCGAACGCCGCCGCACGTTCGCGAGCGATCTCGAGGCGGATTTCCGGCTGGCCAGCCTCCGTTCCGAGTCGCACGTTGCGCAGCGATGGGACATTCTGCAGACGTGCCGCAACGACCTGGGCGTACGCCCACAGCCGGTCCAAGTCGTCGGCGCGGATGCGGACCGAAAGATCGGCGTCCTCACCACCAAGCAGGCGCCCGAGTGCCGTAGCGGATCCCGTCTGCAGCGTCAGAGTTCCTGCGGCGAACGAACCGATAATGGGCTGCACGCGGTCGATTACCGCCGCGGTCTTGGCACCCTCGCGCAACCGGACCTCCAGCACCGACGTGTTGAGCCCGCTCTCTTCGTCTTCGGTCCCAGCCAGCGCATCCTGCCGCCCAATCCGGCTGAAGACCACCGCAACACCTTCATCGGCCAGGAGCACCTCTTCGAGCCGGCCCGTCGCCTCGGCTGTCTCCTCAATGGGTGTCCCCCGCTGTAGCTCCAGCCGAACCGTGAACGCCCCCTGATCCACTTCGGGAAGCACGTCCCTCGGTAGGGTCCACGCGAGTGCCAACCCGACCACCATGGACAGCGCCGCAAAGGCGACTACGCGCCGACGGCGTTCGAGCGCGCGCTCCAGCAACCCGTGGTACCAGTCCGCGAAGCGCGCGAACAGTCGGTCGAACGCGCTCAGGAGTGGACCAAACACGGGCAGCAACACGAAACCGACCGCGCGCCCGACCGCGCGCGATGCACGGAGCACCCGCCCACCTGCCGTGCCCCATCGCGCGGCCATCATCGGCAACATCGTGAGGGCCACCGCCAGGCTGGTCACCAGGGCGAAGGCGACGGCAAAGGACAACGCACCAAACAGTTCCCCCGCCACACCTTGGACGTAGATGATCGGCCCGAACACACTGACGGTTGTGAGCGTCGAAGCGGTGATTGCCCCCTGCACCTCCTGAGCACCGAGCCCGGCCGCCTCAGTCGCGTCGGCCCCGCTCACTTGGTGCCGAAAGATGTTTTCCAGCACCACGATCGAGTTGTCCACCAGCATGCCGACCCCGAGAGCGAGTCCACCCAAGCTCATGATGTTGAGCGACACACCTGCCAGATCGAGCAGAGCAAACGTGCCAACTACCGAGATGGGGATGGCGAGCGCGATGGCTATGGGATACCGCGCCTGGCGTAGGAAAAGAAACAGGACGAGAAACGCCAGGAAACCACCAATGACCAGCGCCTGCACCACGTTGCTGATGGCGTCACTGATGAACGTGGCCTGTGCCATCGCCACATCGAGTTGGATGTCGGGGTACTGCGCACGGAGCTGATCGACGACCTCGAGCGTGCGCTCCGTCACGCGGACCGTGTTGGCGCCCGATTCTTTGAAGAGCAGCAGACCCACCGACTCGACACCGTTGTACCGCGCAATCGACTCGCGGTCCTGGAACGCGTCTTCGATGCGCGCGACATCGCGCAGCAGTACCAGTCCACCGCCGCCGCTCCCGTCGCTCCGGCCGAGCGGCACGCCGCCGATCTCCTCGACGGTCTGGAACTCGCCCAGCGTCCGAAGCGCATAGCGATACCGACCGCGCCGGACCGTGCCGCCCGGCGCGCTCTGGTTGGCCGCGTCCAACGCACGCACAACGTCATCGACCGAGAAGCCGAAGCTCTCCAGGAGCTGAGCATTCACCTCGACGTGAATTTCGCGCTCGAGACCGCCTGCCAGCGCCGCCTCCGCCACACCGTCGATCTGTTCGAAACGGCGCTTGAATACGGTCTTCGCCAGCTCCTTGAGCCGGCCCAAATCGGTGCTCCCCGCTGCCGACAGCGCCATGATCGGCTCGGCGTTGGGATCCGTGCGGAGAACAACTGGGCGGGCGGCAAGTTCCGGGAGACCTTCACGGATGTTATCGAGTTGTTCGCGCACGTTGAGCGCGGCGAAATCCATGTCCGTGCCCCACGAGAACCGCAGCGTGACCAACGAAATGCCCTCACGCGAGACGCTCTCTACCTGCTCGACACCCGGGACACGCGCCACTGCTCGCTCGATCCGCTCCGTGACGAACCGTTCGACTTCCGTGGGGGCGACATCTGGGTAGCTCGTGTGGACGACGAGGCGCGGATAGGAAACGCTGGGGAGCAGATCGATCGGCAGTCGGAAAAACGAAATGACACCGAGGAACGCAACGGCCAGCCAGAGCATCGTGATCGCAACCGGGCGTCGTACGGCTAGGCGCGGAAGGGACATGCTAGCTCCGCGCGCTCCGGTCCCGATTCACGCGCCAACCCGGGCGATGTATCACCGACCTGCGACGCATGCAACTACTGCCCACGTGCGACCGGACCTCCAACCTGTTCCTCCAGGTTCACAACGGCCTGGGCGTACTGGAACCGGGCGTTGACGAGGCTGCGCTCGGCCTGCGCGGAACGATCGATGAGCAGTTGCAGGGTGGCGAAATCGATGCCGCCAATGGCGTAACGTTGCCGCGCCAGCCGAACCCGTTCGCGGGAGAGTTCGGCCGAGCGCTCGGCCAACTCGAGTCCGCGAAAGGAATTCTGCACATCGATCACCGCCGCGCGCACCAACCGCTCGACGTTGAGCAGGCCCGAGCGAGCCGCCTCGCTAGCATTCTGTGCGTCGGCGGTCACCTGGGCTATGCGTGCGGAGGTCTGGAAACCCGTGAAGATGGGAATGTCGAGGGTCACGCCGAATCCAAACCCGCGGTTCTGGGGATTGAACTCGAACAACGCTTCGAAGCTCGACCGGTTCACGGATCGCCCGTACGACGCGTTGACGGAGAGCGTGGGCCAGCGGCCGCCGCGAGCGGCCGACGCCTGGAGGTTTCGGGCGTGGGCCTGCGCCTCCAGTTGCCGTACTCGCGGGCTAGACGCCGCCGCACGACCTATGAGTTCGCTCACCGGGAGCGACTGCGGATTCCAAACGTCGGGAAGGGTCCCCCGCACTTCGAACAGGATCGGTTCGGTGAAGCCCAGCTGCTCTCGCACGGCCAGTTTTGCCTTGTCCGCTTCTCCCCGTGCCCGATCGAGAGCGAGCTCCTGATTGGCCACATCGGCCTCGGCTCCCAAGAGGTCTTCCTGCGTGGCACCGGCGGTGCGGAAGAGTCGCTGCGTGTTGGCAAACTGCCGCCGCGCCAACTCAAGGAGTTGATCCTCCAGTGCAATCAGGCTCGTGGTCCGAAGCGCCTCATAGAACCGCGCTGTCGTTTCGGCATCGACCCGATTCGCGGCAAGCGCGCGCGACGCATAGGCGGCAGCCGCAAAGGCGCCCGAAGCTCGTGCTGTGTGGAGGTTGTTGAATCCGTCGAACAAGGTGAGCCGCGCCGCAACGCTCTGGCTGGCGGAGCTGCGTCGAATGTCGATTGGTCTTGCAAACTCCAGAACCTGACCGAGCGAGTCTTCGCCGGTCACCGTGCGCGAATCGTTCCCGGTGAATGACAGGTTGGCAGTAAGCGTAGGGAAAAACGCTCCCCAACCCGCCCGGACTTGTGCACCCTGGGAGCGTGCCGTGTTCACGGCCTGTAGGTACGTGGGGTTGCGATCACGAGCGATGTCCAACGCATCGGCGAGTGTCAATTGGGCCGGCACCTGCTGTGCTGCCATCGGCGTGGCGAGGGAGAGCCCCGCGACCACTGCGGTTACGAGAGACTTCACTGTGGCCTCCCACCAGCCGCGCGGACATTCTCGACCATCCGCACACGCGCGTCGTGGATCAGCGTATAGTGCCCGTCCGTAAGCACCCACTCCCCCGGCTGCACCATGTCAGTCTCTGGGTTCGCGACGATCTCGACGAGCGAATCGTTCGCGAGCCCCGTTGTCACATACCGCCATTTCGCAAGCCCGGTCCGCCCTTCCCCCTCGAATACGAAGAGCATCGTGCGGCGATCCCGCTCGAGTACGGCGGCGCGCGGCACAAGGACCCGGTCGGCGAGCTTGCGGGCCTCCAACGACACTCGCGCGTACATGCCTGGCAAGATTCGCCCGCCGGGATTTTGCAGAGTGACGGTGACCTTGGCCGTGCGCGTCTCCGCACTGACCATGGGGTTGATGGTGGCAATCCGTCCTCGAAACGTTTCGCCGGGAAACGCGGCAAAGGAAATCGCGGCGCGCCTTCCTTGGGCCAGGAGACCGATCTCGCTCTCGAGCACTTGCACCTCGACACGGATCGGATCGAGATCTACGACACTCATCAGCGGGTCGCCGACGCGGACTGTCTGTCCTTCGACGACTTCCAGCGACGCGATCCGCCCGGCAAACGGCGCGGTAATACGCGTCCGTTCGAGCTGCAGTTGCGCCTCGCGCACACCCACCTCCGCCTCGTCCAGACCGCTCTTTGCCCGTGCAACCCGGTCGCGTTCCGCGCGGATCTCCGGATCGGTGATCTGGTCGTCGAAGAGTGTCAGCTCGCGGTGGGAAGCCTGAGCGCGGGCAAGCGCCGCTTCTGCACGGGCGACACCCAACGCGTATTCGGTCGAGTCGATGGTCATGAGCAAGCGACCGGTACGCACGACGCCATTCTCCTCGACCCGGACCGCCATGATCCGGCCCTGGACCTGGGCCAGGATTGGGGCCTCGCGCGCGGCGGCCGCTTGCGCCGCCGCCGACACGGACACCACGAGCGTGTCCCGCACCACCATCGCCCCTTCTACAGGGATTGCGATGTTGGTCGCAAACGTGGCCGTCGCCGAAACCGACGGCGCCTCACCGTCGTCGTCCCCGGCAGCGCCAGGTGATTCGTCGCTACCCGAGAGGCGTAAGTAGATCCCGCCTCCGAGCGCCATGACCACCACGGCGACGATAGAAAGCGAGATCCCTCGTCGAGACAATGCCATGAACACAGCTCCCGAAAGACTGAACGCCGACCCTTCCCCCCTCACTACCCACCGCCGGCTACATCCCTTCAGCAGAACCTAAGCACCCAACGCGGCGATCGCCGGTGCCATCCGGACACAACCGTCGCTCGGTGCCAATAGATGCGGCCCACCGGCGGATGGTTGCAAACCGTCCCGAGCCGGCGGGCAGGATTGCTCACCGATCGGGCGGCAGCACGTCGTGAACGGTGACCTCATCACCCTGGAGGAGATACATCCGGTCCCCGCGCAGGATCGCCACCGGGGGTCGGTAGGGCTGTCCGACCGACGGGTCACTCCGGATCTCACGGGCCTCGTTAGTCGCCGGGTTCACCAGCAGGGCAAAAACACGATCCCGCATAGGCAGCGTCAACAGTAGGAGATCGTCGTCGGTGACGGTGAGATCGCCCTTAGTATAGACCCAGCCCTCACCGGTGCCGCCGAAATCGCTCGCGACCAAAGCGGCGCGCTCCCGCAACAATTGCCGGATCTCCGACGGGAGGCGCGCGATCCCGAGCCGCTCGCCCGACGGTGCGAACTGAACGAATGCACCGAGATGATAGTCGACTACGTGCACGCGGCCGTCGCTCGTGACCGCCACGCGCTCCTGTCCGAGTCCGCGATACCGGCCGACGAAGTCCTCCGGAGGATAGAGTTCGATGGGCCGCTCTCCGAACGGAGTGGCTCCACTCGTCTCGTCCACCGCGACCAGGTATTGGGAGAGATCGCCGGAGACCACATAGAAGATGCCGGAAGGCGCGACGGCAAAGTCGTTATTGCCCGATGGCACAGGGAATGACCGTTCGAAGGAGCCATCGGCCTTGAAAACGGAGATGCGTCGGTTGTTGATCTCGCTGACCGCAATGCGGTCGTCGGACGCGTCCATGTGCAGCACTCCGCGCAATTCCCCCGGGCCCGCTCCCTCGCGACCGATCGTCGACGTGGCGCGAAATGCCTCATTGAACAGGACGATTCGCGACGAGCGGTTTTCGAGCACCGCCAACCGGCCCCGTACGATCCGAATGTCCGTGCCCCGGGCGAACCCAAACCCGTCATTCTCCGGAGAAATTGTCGACTCGAGGATGTGGGGGCCCACGGTCACCGGTGGGCTGACCATTGTAAGGGCAGTACCGATGGACTCCGGCGTGTCGCCTTTACATGCCCCCATCACTACCATGGCTGCTGCCGCAGCCAGCCCGACCGTTCCCCGACAGATAGTCATTGTCATGCCCTCGCCTCTCATTGGAAGGGATGGGCCCGCGCCCCACGCGCGGACCCGTCCCTCCCTCGCTCAATTCTCTATGCAGCCGATCCCGTGGCACAATTGACCACCATCGTGTTCCCGTTGCTGCTCGTGTAGGTTCCCCTGTAGAACGTCACACTCGTCTCTGTGGTCGTCTCCGATCCGCCGGAGAGCGTAATGGCCCCCCAGAGTATTGAAACGCCCGAACTGACGGTGGTGATCGTTGTCACCGTCACGAGTTCTTGCCCTCGAAGTTCGAGAGATCTCCGGTCGTGCCGCCCGTGCCAAACTGGGAGCACTGGGTGGGCTCCGCGCGAAGCTCGCCGGCGAGCCCAATACTGAGCACAGCAATGAAGAGTGCTGCGCACGTGCTTCTGCCTATCATCATCTATACCTCCACACACGCCATATGACGCATGGTTGATGGGTAAGGCGGGCCCCCAGTTCGGGTCCCGCGCTGCCGCCATGATGGCACGCGTCAGCCGCTGGAGTGCTACCGATTTGTCCCCACACCAAACCCTTTCCTCGCCCTCACCATTGCACCGACCCCCCGGGAGACCGCATATACTGATCTCATGTCATCCTCCCAGGCGATGCGAGCGACCGTGGCGGTGTGTATCAGCACTGCGGGCGCGCGGGACCGCGTTCGGCGTGCCCTTGCCGAGCGGGACCTCGATATCGTTTTCGTGACCCCGGAGGAACTCGCCTTCGAGCCGACCGTGGTCGCCGGCTATCTCGGCGTGGTCTACGACCTGGAGCCATTGACGTCCGCAAGCGTGGAGCTTGTCGCTGCCCTCCGCTCCCGACAACCGTGGATGCCCATTCTTCTTTATCCTGCGCTCAACGACGGGGTGCTGGAGCTGACCCTGGGGATCGGCGGCATCGCTGGCGTGTCAGCCAAGGGGCAGATGTGCGACAGGTTTGAGGTAGGTCGTCTGAAGGGGTTTGTCGAACGGTGCCTCGGGGCGGCACCGACTGCACGGGTCACGGCGCTCGTCTCGCTGCTCCTCGCCGACGCGCCGACGCGCGTCATCGAATTCGCGCGCATCGCCGTGCACCGGCTAGCTCAGCCGAACTGCGACCGCACTGTGATGGGACTCGCAGCCGCACTGGAACTCACTCCGCGATCACTCCAGCGGACATGGCCACGACAGGATCTGCCCCAACCCAAAGAGCTCCTCGACTGGCTCGTGCTACTGGTCGTGGCCCACGTTGCTGCGTGGAGTGGCGTCACGGTCCGCACAGTATCCCGGACCCTTGGCGTCGAACCGAGTTCGTTCTACCGGCTGCGGCGGCGGCTGATGCCCAAGACGCCGCGGCCAGGTGGCGACCAAACGGGCGAAGAATTCGACCTGGTCCTCCTCGCGTTTGCCCAACGTTGTCGCGTGTCCCGTCGGCGCGCCAACGACATCATCCGGAGCGCCGCCAGCTAACCTCGGCGCGCACGATCAGCGGGATCGCGCTCGGGCCCCGTAGTTCCGTTGCGCACAATTTTTCCGTCCCATCTCATGTGCAACCCTCCCGGTGCGTCGTGCGTCTAATAAGGCAGAGACGGGACACCAAATGAGGGCTTCGGATGATGATGATCGTAAATCTGTTGCAGGGCATCCAGCGGTGGAGAGGGCCGACAGCGCGCATGGTGCTTCAGCAGGCGCGGTACGCACCGGAGTTGGTCTTGCGCGATCGGGACGGGACCGTCCTGGGATCGGTTACCCGACCGGTTGGCACACCCTCGTTCGGGACGAACGCTCCTGCGCTGTTGTTGCAGCGCGACTTCTGATCAGCGGGGCTCTCGGCCCCTGAGGGTATAAATGAAGCCCCGAGGCGCCACGCGCTTCGGGGCTGTTTGCTGCTCCCACACGTCTTACTCGCCCATATCGACGACCAGTTTGCCAAAGTGCGCTCCGCTCTCCAGGCACCGAAACGCATCGATCGCGTTCTCGAATCGATGCACGGAGTCGACTAGCGGCCGCAGCTTGCCCTGGCCGAGCAGCCGCACGATTTCCCGGTATTCCTGCGCACTCCCCATCGTGGACCCAATGATCGAGTGCTGGTACCAGAAGAGACGTCGGAGATCAATGGACACCATCGGACCGGTCGTCGCTCCGCATGTCACGAGGCGGCCGTTGGGTGCAAGAAGTTTGACCGATTGGTCCCAGGTCGCCTCCCCCACGTTCTCGATCACGATGTCGACACCGCGCTCTTGCGTGAGTGCTCGGACCGCCTTCGCGATGTTCGTGGTGCGGTGGTTGAGCACGACATCCGCTCCTAGGGTTTCCGCGCGTGCCAGTTTCTCGTCGCTCGACGACGTTGCGATCACGAACGCCCCCGCGAGCTTCGCGATCCGCAACGCCACCCCCGATACACCTCCCCCAATACCCCAGATCAACACCGACTCACCAGGGCTCAGTTTTGCCCGCGTCATGAGCATCCGCCACGCGGTGAGCGTGACGAGCGAGAACGCGGCGGCCTCTGCCCACGAAAGCCGCTCCGTGCCCTCAGGCTGGTCGGGAATGTTGAAGACATTCTGGTGCGGGACCACGATGTACTCGGCGAGTGTCCCCGGCAGATGCTCGCCCAGGAGCCTGTACGTCGTACACAGCGAATGCTGTCCGGCGTGGCAATACCGGCAATCGTAGCACGAGATGCCCGGGTTGAACATCACGCGATCTCCCGGAGCGACACGCGTCACTGCGCTTCCCACGCCGTCCACCGTGCCGGCTCCGTCGCCGCCGATGATATGCGGAAACACGAGTTCGAGACCGGGAAGTCCTCGTACGGTCCAGAGATCGAGATGGTTGAGTCCGGCTGCCCGGAGGCGCACGCGAACATCTCCTGGCCGTCGGACCTCCGGCGCCGGGACGTCGGCAGTTTCCAACTGGGAAAGGTCGCCGTGACCGCGCAGGACCAACGCTTTCATTGACGGATGCGACGCGGAATCAACGACGGTGGGGACGGAACGCGGGTCCGGATTGCTGTTCCGCGGCATCCTGTCGCGGTATCTCCACGGGGGCAGCGCCGAGGACGACCGCCACGAGGTAGATCTTGCGCGAGATGCCGCCACCCGACTCGAAGGCGCTCACCTCGAGGGCAAGCTCTCCACCGTCGGGGGCAATGGCAAAATCGGTCACAGCCAATCCCTCAGGGCTGATTGGACTTGCGGTGCCTGCGGTGAGATCGTGCCTGATTACCTGTGCGGCTACGGTGCTGCCGCTCGTCTGCTCGCGAATGTACGCCAACTGCCTGCTGGGGAACCACGCGGCATGGGTCTCCTTCGGCGCCGACTGGGTCACGTTGCGCTGGTCGGTGCCGTCCATGTCCATGAGGTAGATCTCGTAGTTCGCATCGCGGGTGGACGTAAAAGCAATCGTCCCACCGTCAGGAGAGACAGCCGGCTCGAAGTTCGTGGCGTCGCCGCTCGTGAGTTGCCGCGGATTCGAGCCGTCGGCGTTCATGATCCAGATCTGTGCGCGTTGGCCGCGCGCGCGCGGCTGGGAGACATAGACGATCTGGGCACCATCGGGTGTCCACGTGGGACCGTCCTCGTTGGCGTCCTCGGTGGTCGTCAGGCGCTGGGTATCGGTGCCATCGGCATTTGCCACGTAGACATCCAGACCCCCATCCCGTGACGACACGAACGCAATGCGCGACCCGTCCGGCGAGAAAGCACCAGCCACGTCCACCCCCCCCGAGTCGATCACGACCGGGTTCAGGACGCCGGGGGAGGATCGATCCAGCGTGTACAGGTCGGGCTTGCCCTCCCGCGTGGACGCGATCAGGATCTCCCCCTGCACAAAGACACGGGCTGTATCGACGCTTCCCCAGGGCGTCGTCGCGATCACCGTGGCCGTACCGACTCCCGTTCCCGTCACGACGCCGCTCGCGGTGACCGAGGCGACGTTCTCGTCGCTCGAGACCCACGTCACGCTGGTCGCCGGTCCGATCGGGGTGCCGGCCAGGTCGGTGAAGGCCACCTCGACGGCCAGCGTCTCGCCCACACCAATGCCAAATCGACGCGGATCGGCCAGGAGGCCACCTGCGATGACCTCGATCTGCCAGGTAACTTCGGGGAGACCTGGCGGCCCTACCAGTTGCAATTCCGTATCTCCAATGACCTTTCCGGAGAGGACCTGCGAAGTGCCGTCAAAACTGGCGATGGATGTGTCGAGCACCGTCCAGATGAGTGGCGCTTCCGGCACCGGACTTCCGTCTTCCGCCAGCGCACGGACATCGAACTGCACCGTTCCGCCCATCGGGGCCACTACAGGACCGCCGCTGGGACGGGGCAATGCGGTCAACTCGGCCACGGGCCGGTGTACGAGCACCGGCAGCGTCTGCTCCTGCAGGAAACCGCTGGTCGTAATGGTCGCCCGTCCCGCGGCCACCGCTACAGCAACACCCAACTGCGTGACGCGGACGACCGACTCGTCACTAGAGCGCCAAGAAAGTGCGTTATTGGGCAACGATCTATTGTTCTGACTTGCGACGACGACTTCCACGGTAGTCTCGACCCCGGGAGACAGCGACAGGACCGGCACGGAGAACCCGAATGGTGCCGACGAGACCTGCACTGGCGCTCTCGCGACGAGCCCGCCAGGAGTGCTCGCCGTAACGATCCCCTGGCCCTGCGAAATGGCGACTACCAGTCCGTCGTCGCTGACGGTCGCGACGGTGGGGCTCAGCGACAGCCAGTTCACCGTAGTAGGAGCGGCAAGCGATCCGTCGTCCTTGAAGAATACTGGAATCAGTTGCCGCGATTCCGCGGGCAGCATGAGGATGTTGCCCGGCTCGATCTGGATGACCGTGGCTTGTCCCGTACCGGCCTGAGCGCGTGCACCATCCGGCACACCGCCCGCCGCTACCACCTGCACCGCCGCGGTCCCCGATCGACTCCCTATCCGCGCCTCGACCCGTGCTACGCCTGGGCCCACGGCAACGAGTGTGGCGACATCCGACGATGCCTCATCGACCGTGACGCGCACGACATTCGGATTGCTGCTGGTCCAGCGAAACTGCTGTCCGACCAGGACGTTGCCGTTCGCATCGTAGGCGGTCGCGAAGACGCCCCCGTCCTGACCAACCGCAAGCGTCACCGTTGGCGGAGACACCTGGACCTCGGACACACCCTGCGCCGCCGACGGTTGCACGGTGACCGCAAGGCAGATCAGAGCACCGGAGATCCTGCGAAAGACACCCATCGTTGCCGCCCGTGGCCCGGAGGGCCTAACCGCCGAAGAACGTTGAAGATACGTGGCGCAACGTAGTGGTCGGCCAGCACCCATGTCAAGGCGAAACACGCGGCTGCGCGCGGGACGGACATCCCAGCACTCACTTGCGGTGCACCCGTCCCGAGGGAGAGACTTCGCGTCCTACATAGTCGTTCCCAATTTCGGAGTGATGCCCATGTCGATAGTCGAGGACCTCACCCAGGCGGGCGTCGGGGGTCCGGGCATGTGGGACCCGATGCCGGTCCCACAGCCGATCAAACACGAGCCGGCGGAGCGTTCCTCACCCGCAAGACCAGCCGCCCGCAAGCGCGCGACGAAGTCCTCTAGCAGCCGGATCACGAAACGCTAGGTCACATGGACAAGGCTTTCAGTACTCAGGTCGCGGTTGCACTCGTGCTCACGGCGTGTGCCGGACCTGGCACGGGGAAGACCGCCTACGTGGGCGCGCAAGTCTTCGATGGAACGGGCGCAGCACTCATTCAAGACGCCGTGCTCATCGTGGCGGATGGTCACATCGAAGCCGTGGGTCCCGCGGAGCAGGTATCCGTGCCACGGGGCGCCGACGTGATTGACGTCTCCGGGCGGTGGATCATCCCCGGTCTGATCGACGCGTACGCCCGCGCCGAACGCTGGGCGCTCGGGCCCATGCTCTCCTATGGCGTGACGAGTATTCGGGCGGTCGGCGGCATCCAAGACAGCGCAATTTTCCTCCGAACCGACGTACAGGCTGGAGCCACGGCCGGACCGCGTCTATACGTCACCGGCGCGCTGATAGACGGGACACCATCGCCGCTCCCCGGGGCAACAGCGGTTCGTACGACGAGCGACGCGCGGCGTGCGGTCGACAATCGCGTCCTGATCGACGCGTCGTTCGTTGCCATCGGCCCGAAGCTGAGTCGGGCGCTGCTGATCGCACTGATCGATGAGGCGCGCACGCTCGAGACGCCCGTCTCGGCGGAGTTAGGGCGCGTGGACGCCGTTACGGCGGCGCGCGTCGGGATCACCGCCGTCGACCGTCTGACGGGAATCGTCGAGGCCACACTCGGGAATAGCAATTCGCTGGCGCGGGCGCATCGTGACTACAACCGCGGTCGGATTGCCGCCGCCGTGGCGTGGGGACGCCTCGACTCGGCAGCCCTGCACCGGACAGCGCGAGCGCTCGCCGCCGAAGGCGCATGGCTCATCCCGGCCTTGGTTTCCTACGAGACCCTGAGCCGCCTCACCGACCGCGCGTTCATCGATTCGCTGGACACGAAGGGCGTTCCCGACTCTGTCCGTGCTTCGTGGGACCCGGCGGGTTTCATGCGGCGGATTGGCTTGCTGCGGTCAGACGTGACTGCCATTCGCCGATCGCGCCGCGCCCAGGATCTGTTCGTCCGCCTCTTCCGGCGCGAGGGTGGGCGCGTGGTAACCGGTACGACGGCACCTTATGAGTTGATCCCGCCCGGCGCGGCGCTCCATAGCGAACTCGCACTCCTGGTCGCGGCCGGCCTCACGCCGCGCGAGACCTTACTCGCCGCGACTCGCCAGGGAGCGGCTCTGCTCAGGGCAGATACCATCGGCGTGCTCGCCCCCGGTGCGGTCGCCGACTTCGTCGTGCTGACGGGTGACCCACTCACCGACATTCGGAACACACGACGCATCACCATGGTGGTAACGTACGGTGTTGCATATTCTCCCAGAGACCTGCGCCCAGCTCAATGACCCAACGCTCTAGCCGCCTCATTCGCTCGTGACCCGACAGGCTCCTCCCCGTAGCGGGCCGGCCGGCTCCGGTTCCACAGACCGCCGGACGCGCACGTCTAGCGGATCCGGATCGAGCAACCGCTCGGAGTTGATGTTCCCCGTCGTGCTCGAGGGCGCGAAGGCCTTCTTCCGTGACCGGGAAACCGTCGAAGGCGTGGTGGCGCGGCGGGTGCTGAGTGCGCGGGGCAAAGATGACGAAGAGCTAGCCGACCATCTCATTCGGGAACGACGGCGGCGCACCCGCATGGATGGCAGCCTCGGCGGGTCACTCATACTCACCGCCCAGGCGGCCTGGGATCTGATGGAACTTGGCGCACCGGCGGATCACGCGGGCGTGGTCCGCATGGCCGGTTACCTCCTCACACAGCAGAATCTCCCCGGCCGGTGGAGCGAGGACGGTGTCGCTGGTGATGGGTTTTTCTCGCCGGGACCGCGCCCCGAACCCATCGCGCCGCTCGAGTTGCCCTCCGGCACTGTCTTTCAGGACGAAAACGATGCCCGGTTCGTCGCGAGCGGCCTCGCCCTGCGAACCGTGCTGCGCGCGGGCCACGAGCAACGGGCCCCGGTAAGGACCCACCTGGACGGCCTGCTCTCGATTCGCGCCTTCGACCCCCACCTGGCGTTCGTGGTGCTGGGGGCGCTGGGAATGGCACCACCCCGGTATCAGGAACGGATCGGTACGTTGATCGAGGAGACCGCGAGCCGACAGGCCGCTGACGGGACCTGGCCGGATGTCACTATTTTCCACGCCGTCGACATGTTGTTTGGCGTTCCCAGCGCCGCTGCTCGCGCCGCCATCCGTACCGCGGCGCCACTCATCGCGAGTCTTCAGCGCGAAAGCGGTGCATTTGACACTCGAGAGAGTGAAGCGATCGCGCTGATCGCTGTCCGTGCGCTGGATGTCGCGCGGACACGCGTCTAGACGGGTTGGTCACGGTGCGGCAACGCCGCGCACGATCCACCACACCCCAACGCCGAAACTGGCAACGGCCGTCGCCCGGCCGATGAGGCGCAGCGTGGCGACGGTGTTAGCTCGTCCCAAGGCGAATGCAGCCAGCCCCGAGTACGTCGTCATGGCCAGCACGGTACCAATCCCGAACATCGACAGGTATCCTACGGCGGCCCCGACATCGTCGATCAGGGTTACGGGGACCAGTACGATGACCGCCGTGGAGCCGGCCAGTCCATGAACTGCACCAATCAGCGTGGGCAGATGCCGGTGCCGGCTGCCCGCCTGGGCGTGTGAATGATCGTGGGGGTGTACCGACGGATGATGGGAATGGAGATGCGCATGAGGATGCGGTCCATTGGCGGCGTGCGTCTGGGGATCGTGGAGGTGGAGACGCGAGGCACCGCGAAGCGCCCAGATTCCAATCGCGATCATCATCGCGCCTACGGCGAGCTCGAGCTTTCCGGCAAGATAGGACGGCACGGAGAGTCCGGTCGCCGCGAGACCAGTTCCCACGGCCAGTACGGCGACCGCGTGTCCCAGTCCCCATCTAAGCCCAAACTGCAGCGCCGCACGCAGGTGTGGCCTGCTGCCGACCACAGCCGTCATCGCAACCATGTGATCGACCTCGAGCGCGTGTGTGGCGCCGAGCACGAAGGCGGCCGCGTATGCGGCCCACAGATCCGTCATGACACCTCACCACAGGGAGGAAGATGGCCGACAGTCCGCGCGACGAGCGACCACGCATCCGGCTGACCGCGCTTTCGCACGGCGCCGGTTGAGCCTGCAAGCTCGCCGCTGACGAGTTAGCGCAGGTCCTGCGCTACGTACCCGAAATAGACGATGCTCGCGTGTTGGCGGACGCCGCCACGCGCGACGACGCCGCCGTGTTTCAATTGGCGGACGATCGCGCGCTCGTGGCTACCGTAGATTTTTTCACGCCAATCGTCGATGACCCGTATGCATTTGGCGCAATCGCGGCCGCCAATGCGTTCAGCGACGTGTATGCGATGGGTGCAACCCCGTTCCTGGCGCTGAACTTAGTAGCGTGGCCCCGCGACCCCGAGATCCTCGAGTTACTGACGGAGACCGTGCGTGGTGCGGCCGACGTGGCGCGTGAGGCCGGAGCGTTGATCCTGGGTGGACACTCGATCGACGATCAAGAACCGAAGTTCGGCATGGTCGCGCTGGGTGAAATCCACCCAGCGAAGATAATCACGGTGGGCGGAGCACAACCCGGCGACCGTATCGTGCTGACCAAACCCATCGGAACCGGTATCCTGAGTACTGCCCTCAAGCGGGACGCCTTGGATGAGCGCGACCTGCAACCGGCGGTGGACAGCATGACGCGTCTGAACCGCGACGCACGCGACGCGATGGTGGAGTTGGGGCCAGCAGTGCACGCCTGTACGGACGTGACCGGCTTTGGACTCCTCGGTCACCTCCACAATGTGCTCGTGGCGAGCGCATGCGGTGCGCGCATCGAGAACGCGGCCGTCCCCCTGCTGCCGCGCGCGCGGGAACTGGCCGCAGCCGGCAACGTCCCCGGGGGGACCACGCGCAACCTCTCGGCAGCCGAGGAGTTCACTCGCTGGACACGTGAGATCGACGCGACCATGAAGGCGCTGCTTGTCGACGCGCAAACGTCGGGTGGACTCCTGATCGTCGTGTCACCAGAAAGCGTCGATCAGCTGACCGCGGGTCTCCAAGCACGCGGCGTCACCGCGGCCGTCATAGGCACGATGACCGACGAACCCGGTCAAATCGAGGTCGCGTGACGCAGATCGCCGTGGTGCACGCCGACGAGAGTTGCCTCGGCAACGGGCGTGAGGGTAGCAATCCCGGCGGAGCGGGTGGGCTCATCGAAGTCGCGGCGCAGGCGGGCGTTACCCGCCGCGACGTGTATATCTCATCTCCAGGAACGACCAACAACCGCATGGCACTCAGCGGGGCGATCGCCGCGTTCGCGCTGCTCTCACAGAAGGGAAAGCACTTGCGAGTGGCCTACGTGTCCGACTCCAACTATCTCATCCGAGGCATGAACGAGTGGGTCCCCACGTGGCGCGCCCGGGGCTGGCGGCGCAAGGGCGGCGCGGTCGAGAACCTATCGCTGTGGAAGAAGCTTGTTGATGTCGCCCGTGCGCACGACGTCACGTGGCAGTGGGTGCGGGGCCACGCGGGTCACCCAAAGAACGAATACGCCGACGCACTCGCCGTGCGCGCGGCGCGCGAGCTGATCCACTCCGAGGGGGCGGAGTCCTCGGGGTTTGACGCTTGGCTGGACCGCGAACGCCAGCGGGGACACTTTGCGGATTACGACCCCGACGAAGCGTTCGCCTGCGTCACCGCGCAACTCGAGTCCGCGCGGTGATCGGTTTCAAGGACGGCGTCGCAGCCAACACGCACCCACTCAACGTGCGGACGGATCCCCCCGAGGTACCCAACGGCGTCCCCGACCGCATTCCCCTCTTCGAGGTCTACATGCGGATGGCCGAGGAGTTGGCAAAACGATCCACGTGCACGCGCCTCCAAGTGGGTACCGTCGTGACGGATGCACGCCTAGAGAACGTGCTGGCGATCGGCTACAACGGGAATGCGAAAGGTCTGCCGAACCGGTGCGACTCCACGGTGCCCGGTCAGTGCGGCTGCATTCACTCCGAAGTGAACGCTCTCGTGAAAGCACCTGGTGCGATCATCGACAAGGTGCTGTTCGTCACGAACAGTCCCTGCGTCATGTGTGCCAAGATGATCATCAATTCGGGCGTTACGCACGTCTATTTCCGTCGCGCTTATCGCGATCCGACAGGCGTTGAACTCCTCACAACCGCCAGTGTGACGCCGGTGTTGTACGATCGATGGGCGCGTGAGTGGCGGTGATGCACGACGACCAACAGGACGTACACCGCCTGTTTCGCTGCCTGATCGAGACGCTGTCCGACCAAGACCAGCAGCGCCTCCGCTCTGCATTCCAGGTGGCGGAGCTGTACCAGACCATCATTCCCTATCGGACGCATCGTTCGCGCCTCGGATTCGACAGTAGTGAAGACTACGAGATGGCGGTGCTCCGTCTCCTGGCGGGAGAGGGGAGCTACGCATCGGTCAGTCCGCCAGAGGCACAAGACGCCATCGCAGCGGAGGCGGCGGCGGTAAATCCCAATCCCGGGGTCGTGCGCGAGTACGCCGGTGCAATGGTGCAACTCGCCCGGGCCGCGGTGGACGACGCCCTGGACGCGGAGCGCTCGTACGCGCCACCCGAGGCGGCGGAGCCAGAGGCACCCACGGCCGAGCCGGATATTGAGACAGCGTCTCCGGACGCAGAGCCTACCGCCACTACCCAAGCGCCGGTTTTCTCGCTGGACGACGGCTCGCGCCCGCGTGCGGACGCCGTCGATCCCCCGGACCCACCGGATCCTGAACCAGACATCTCGGCTCCCGCAGCCGCCCCGCCTCGTACGATGAGACCGTCAGACGGCGGAGCCACGACCTGCCGGAATTGTGGCCGCGGTTTGCCGCTGCAACGCCAGGTGACTTATTGCCCCTTTTGTGGGCAACCCGCGCACGCACTGATCTGCCCGGCCTGCGGCGCCGAATTGGAAACCGGATGGCGGTTCTGCGTCGACTGTGGCGCGGGACCCGGTCACAAATCCTGACGCGCGCGCATCGTATTGCGGTGATCGCCGGGGACGGAATCGGTCCCGAAGTCGTCGCAGCTGCCATCCCATCCATTGAGCGCGCCGCCGCCCACGACGGGGCAACACTGACCTGGGAGCATCTTCCCTTGGGTGCGGAGCACTATCTCGAGACGGGGGAGACGCTTCCTGACGCCACGTTCGACCACTTGCAGCACCACGTCGACGCCATTATGCTCGGCGCCCTCGGCGATCCCCGGGTGCCCGATAACGCACATGCGCGCGACATCCTCCTGGGCCTGCGCCGCCGACTCGACCTCTACATCAATTTCCGACCCATCCGACTGTTGCATCCGAGGTTGTGCGCGTTGACGTCCGCTCCATGCGCAGCGCCGCAACCCGGCGCGGATGGAGACGGACGCCACATCGACTTCGTCATCTTCCGGGAAAACACCGAAGGTGCGTATTTGGGCCGCGGGACTGCACGGGACGTGGGGACGCCGCACGAGGAGCAGATCGCAGAGGAAGTCCACACGGCACCCAACGTCACGCGCATCCTGACGGCAGCGTTCGGGTGGGCGCGCGCCCACGGGTGCACGCGAGTCACGATGGCCGACAAGGCGAACGCGATACCCATGCATCGCCTCTGGCAGCGGATGTTCGATCAGGTGGGGAAAGACTTCACGGACATCGAGCACGAGCATCGTTATGTCGATGCCTTGGCGATGGAACTGGTGCGCTCACCCGAGCGGTTTCAGGTGATCGTGACGAACAACCTCTTTGGAGATATCCTCTCCGATCTGGGCGCCGGGTTGGTCGGCGGGCTCGGAGTCGCACCGAGCGCCAACCTGCACCCCGGACGCCCCGGTCTCTTCGAACCGGTGCATGGATCCGCCCCAACCTTGGTCGGCACCGGCACCGCCAATCCGATGGCCGCGATACTGACCGGTGCGTTGATGCTGGAGCAACTCGGTCTCCCCACCGCTCCAAAACTCCTGGACGATGCCGTCGAGCAGGCCGTCGCCGCCGGCGTGACGACACCCGATATCGGTGGGACAGCATCCACCGCGGCTGTGGCCGAGTGGATCAAGGGGCACCTGCCCGGCTAGCCAACCCCGCCGTGTCCCCTGCCGCGGGAAAGGCCCGCTGGCCATATTTCAATTCTATCTCTCAACTCGATCCTCTCGGAGTGCAGCATGACCCAGGGTCATGATACAGATGTCGTTTTCCTGTCGGGCGTGCGTACCGGGTTCGGGAAGTTCGGCGGTACGCTCAAGAGTTTTTCGGCGACACAGCTTGGTGCCATTGCCGCCCGACACGCTGTCGAGCGCTCGGGACTAGAGCATGGCGCTATCGACCACGTCGTCTTCGGCAACGCGCAACAGACGTCGGCGGATGCGATCTACCTTGCACGCCATGTCGGCCTGCAGGCGGGACTCCCCATCGAAGTTCCCGCCGTGACCGTAAATCGGCTGTGCGGGTCCGGATTCGAGGCGATCATTCAAGGGGCACAGCAGATCATGCTGGGCGACTCCGCGGTGGTCCTTGCCGGTGGCGCCGAATCGATGAGCCAGGCCCCGCATGTGGTGCGCGGCGCGCGGTGGGGGCTGCGGCTCGGGCCCACGCCGGGCCTCGAGGATTCACTCTGGGAAGCACTCACCGATTCCCAGTGCGGTCTCTCGATGGCAGAGACGGCCGAGAACCTCGCTGACAAGTACGGGCTTACCCGCGAAGACGTCGATGCGTACGCTCTCTTGAGCCAGCAGCGCGCCCAAAAAGCCTGGGATGACCGTGTCTTCGAGGATGAGGTCATTCCGGTGCCCGTCAAGAATCGAAAGACGAAGAAGATTGACGAGTGGCGTGCCGACGAACACATGCGCCCCGACACGACGGCAGAGGCGCTGGCCGCGCTGAAGCCCTACTTCAAGAAGGACGGCTTCGTCACTGCGGGTAACGCGTCCGGTATCTGTGACGGCGCGGCGGCGACGGTCATCGCCGGTGCCGCGTTCGCCGAAGAAAAAGGCTTGAAGCCCATGGGCCGCCTCGTTGCCTGGGGCATCGCCGGTGTCGAGCCAAAGTACATGGGCATCGGACCGGCGCCCGCCGCGCGAAAGGCGCTGGACCGGGCAGGACTCACGCTCGACGACATGGACCTCGTCGAGGTGAACGAGGCGTTCTCTCCCCAGTATGTCGCTGTCGAAAAGGAACTGGGGCTGGACCGCGAGAAGACCAACATTCACGGCGGCGCCATTGCGATCGGCCACCCGCTGGCGGCGAGTGGCACGCGCATTACGATTCATCTCCTCCACGCGTTGCATCAGGCGAAGAGACGCTACGGCCTCGGCTCGGCGTGCATCGGGGGCGGGCAGGGCGCCGCGGTCATCGTAGAGGCCTTCTAGTGGAAATCCTCCTCGCCGTCGCCGGTGGGATGGTGGCGTACACCTTCGCCAGCCTGCGCGTTCTGAAGCAGTACGAGCGGGGTGTCACATTCCTGCTCGGGAAGTATTGGGGAACCAAGGGACCCGGACTCGTCTTCGTGCCGGCCGGATTCGCAAAGATGAACCGTGTGTCGCTGCGCATCATCGCGATGGACATCCAGCCACAGGACGTGATCACCCGCGATAACGTCTCGATCAAGGTGAACGCCGTTCTCTACATGCGGGTCAGGACACCCGACCTGGCTATCATCGAAATCGAGGACTACCTGTTCGCGACGAGCCAACTCGCGCAGACGACGCTTCGCAGTGTGCTAGGTGAAGTGGAACTGGACGAGTTGCTCGCGGACCGGGAGAAGATCAACGCGATCTTGAAGAACATCGTCGATGAACGGACCGAGCCGTGGGGTATCGAGGTATCGGCGGTCGAGGTCAAGGACGTCGACTTGCCAGTCGAGATGAAACGCGCGATGGCGCGGCAGGCGGAGGCGGAACGAGAACGTCGCGCCAAGGTCATCGCGGCCGAAGGCGAATTCCAGGCAGCCGGGCGCCTGCGCGAGGCGGCCGCGGAGATGTCACAACAACCACAGGCGTTGCAGTTGCGGTACTTGCAGACGCTCGTCGAGATCGCAACCGAGAACAACTCGACGACGGTATTCCCTATCCCACTCGACCTGTTCACGCCGTTCATGGATGCTGCGAAGCAGGTCATGCAGAGCCGAGCGACGGAACCACGCGCGGCGCAGCTAACCCGGGTCTATGACCGATACCGTTCCGCCTGGCAGTCGGATCGACCGTCCGGCGCTCGAGCGCATCATTCAACGCGCCGCCGAGCTGCAGGCCCGGGAGCGCGAGATTGGTGAGGGGCTCACTGAAGAGGAAGTGCTCGCGCTGGGGACCGAGGTGGGCATCTTGTCCGTCCATCTCCAACAGGCGTTGCTCGAAGAACAGACACGGGCGGTGGCCGTGCCCCAGAAAGGATTCGGGACCTGGCTGGCCGGCCCACAACGCGTCGCCGCCGAGCGCGTTATTTCTGGCGCCGCCGGTGTCCACGATGAGGCACTCACCTACTGGATGGAAGACGGCGAACTGCTGACCATCAAGCGGCGCTACCCGGACAGCACCGCGTGGGAGGCTCGGCGCGGCGCCATGGCGTCGCTGCGACGGTCGATCGGGGCCGGTGGAAAGCGGTACACGCTGGCGCGCGCGCGGGAGATAGTCACCCGGGTAGTCCCAGTCGATACCGATCGTGCCCACGTACGAATCGTGGCAGATCTCAGCAATACGCGCCGCGAGCATTTGGCTGGGGCCGCCGGCATGGCGGTGACCGGGAGTGGGTTTACGGCCGTGGCGATCACCCTCGGCATCGCCATCCCTTTTGCCCTCGTTCCCATCCCGCTCGGACTCGCGCTAGGCTTCTCGTTGGCGCGCGCCCGACGCAGGGGCGTTGAGCGGATGCAAACCGCGCTGGAACAGATCCTGGACCGGCTCGAGCACGGTGAGATCGAGATCCCACCCACGTTGGAACCGCCACAGAACCCGCTGGCGCTCCAATCACCACGTACAACGGGAACACCGATGAGCGATATCAACCGCGTAGGAGTCCTCGGCTGCGGTCTTATGGGCAGTGGCATCGCCCAGGTCGCCGCGGCGGCGGGATATCAGACTGTCGTTCGAGATGTGAGCGACGCACTGAACGAGAAGGGCAGAGGCCGCATCATCAAATCGCTCGACAAGGCGGTGGAAAAAGGCAAGCTCGAGCCCGCGGCGCGCGACTTGACGCTGGATCGGCTCACGTTCACCACCGCCGTCGCCGATCTCGAGCAGAGCGACGTCATCATCGAGGCCGTGACCGAAGACCTCGATGCGAAGAACACGTTGTGGCAGGAACTCGACTCGCTCTCTGGTGCCGACACGATCTTTGCGTCCAACACGTCGAGCCTCACGATCGCCGCGATGGCTGCCGTCACGCAGCGGGCGGACCGCTTCGTCGGGCTGCATTTCTTCAATCCGGTTCCCATCATGAAGCTGGTAGAGGTCGTGAGGACGGTCACGACCTCGCCCGCGACGTTCGACCGAGCTATGGCCTTCGCGGCGTCGCTGGGCAAAAAACCGATCGCGGCCAAGGACACCTCGGGCTTTATCGTAAACCTGCTGCTCGTTCCCTATCTCCTCGACGCCATCCGCGCGGTGGAGGGAGGGGTCGGGTCCATACCGGACATCGACCAAGGGATGGTGCTCGGAACCGGGTATCCCATGGGCCCGTTCACGCTGCTCGATTTCGTCGGCCTCGACACGACGTTCAAAATTGCGGAGATCATGTTCGACGAATACCGGGAAAAGCGCTACGCGCCGCCGCCGCTCCTCAAACGGATGGTGCTTGCCGGGATGTACGGCAAGAAGTCGGGAAAGGGGTTCTACGACTACTCGTCGACTCCGCCAGCGGTATCGGATCTTGGGCTCTAGCCGCCGAGTGCCGAGGGACGACATGATCCACTCGGAACCGGAGGTTGACGCCGCTGCGTTCGTGACGCAGCCTTTCGGGGGATAGGGGTACAATTGCTTCTGCTCACACCTTCTTACCAGCGCTGAGGGAGGACCTCCATCATGCGACGTGTGACCGTTTTTGCGTTCGCCGCGGTTCTCGTAGGGTCTGCAGCATGCGGCGGCGGCATCCGACCCGCGTACAGTCCCTTTGTAAACGCTCGTATCGACACCGTAAACGCCGAGCCCGCCGACGTCGTCCAGGAGATCGCGTCCCGTGTCGTGGCGGAGGGCATGCGCATCAACTGGAACAGCCCGGAAGAGGGGTTTGTCGAGACCCAGTGGTACGATCTGGTCACACGGCAATCGGGTCAGACCTCTCGCTCGAATCCGGACCGCGTGATCCTGCTTCGGTTCTGGGCAGACCCCATCGGGCCGGGCCGGTCCAAGCTGACCGCCGAGGCCGTTCTCAAGCGAACGACCGATCCGTCCGTTCTGCCGCGAGAACAAGAGATGATGGTCCCGCCCGGACACGGTGGGATGCGGCTGCTCGATCGCGTGATCGTAGGTCTGCACGAACGCTTCGGTCGGTGACGCGGCGCGGGCTCGTCATTCTCCTCGCGGCCGGGACGGTCGCGTGCGTCTCCTCGCGACAGCGGCCATTGAGGCCTGCGGCCGAAGAGGTGGTCGACGCCTCGGTGCGGCTGGCCTGGACGGCCGCGTTGCAGGCGGTCACCGATCAGGGACTCCCGCTTCGGCTGAGTGATCCCGAGACGCGGACCATCGAGACGGACCTGGTCGACATCGCCGAGTACCGACCGGAAGCCACGCAGTATCCCTACGCCGAGCGGCTGGTACGATTTCGCGTCCTCGTCATCGTCGATCCCGAGAGTGATGGCGCGCGCGTCCTGTTCTTCGCGATGTACAGCCCCTTTCAGACGGGGCTCTCAAACACCCGGCGGAACGAGCGGGAGATTCCTCGCGATCACCCCGCCATGCGCCTGATTCGGGAGATGGCGTCCAAGGTGCGAAAGACCATAGAAGGAGAATGACCGCCGGCCCCGGCCCGGATCGCGCATTCTGCGCCGAGATGTTGCCAAAGGTGTCCAGGACCTTCGCGCTCGCCATCCGCCTCCTCCCGCCCGACCTGCGCCATGCCGTGCGGACCGCATACCTCATGTGCCGGGTGGCTGACACCATTGAAGATGCGCTACAGATCGCGCCCGGCACAAAAGAGGGGCTGCTCCGAGAATTCAGCGCCTGCCTCGAGCCGGGAGGACCCGACGCGTCGGCGCTGCGGGAGGCCTTTGCCCACCCTCGTACCGACGAGGAGGAACTTGCCTTCGAGGCTGATCGTGTCCTGAGCGAGTTCCGTGCACTCTCGAACCCGGAACAAGCGGCGATACGCCCGTGGGTCCAGGAGATGGCAGCGGGCATGGGAGAATTCGCAACCCGGCACGCGGATGACGGGACGCTGCATACGCTCGAGAGCGTCGCGGAACTGGATCGCTACTGCTACTACGTCGCGGGGACCGTGGGCCACCTGCTCACCGAGCTGTTCAGGCACCACGAGACCGGTATCACCAAAGACCGGCATCGGCAACTGGACAGCCTAGCCACGAGTTTTGGCCTGGGGCTGCAACTCACGAACATCATCAAGGACGTGGCCGACGATCGGCACCGGGGATGGAGCTTTGTGCCCGGCGACCTCTGCGCGGTCGCCGGTGTGCGGCCGGAGGACCTGCAGCTGCCCGCCCACACCGATCAAGCCCGCGACGTGATGCGTGCGCTCATCGACAAGGCAAGGCGACATCTCGACGATGCGCTCGAGTACTGTGTGACGCTGCCGGGAGGAGCGTACCGCGTGCGCATCTTCTGCCTCACATCGCTCTACTTTGCCGTGCGGACCCTGCGTCGCGCCGAGCGCGACCCACGACTGCTAGACCCCGACCACAAGGTCAAGATCTCGCGTTCGGATGTCTACCGCACGGTGGTCACGACCTATCTGGTCGCGCCGTTCGACGCCCTGGTGCGCCGGTACTACCGTATACTCGCCGCGACGGGGTAGCCGCCCGCGCATCCGCAATCGACCAAGCAGTACATTAGTCCGCATGCCAGCCCTCGGTCCGCCACCCCGCTTCGACGGTCGCTTCTTCACCGACCAGGCGGTACGCAGCGCGTACAGTGAGGGAGCCGGGCCCTACCGGATAGTGCCGGCAGCCGTTGCCATGCCGGAACACCGGGCAGACCTTCGGCGACTGTTGCTGCACGCGGCGGACACCGACACACCGATACACCCCCGGGGTGCCGGTAGTGGGATTCCGGGCGGTAATCTCGGCACCGGCATCGTCGTCGATCTTGCGCGGTTTGACCGCCCCGCGCGGGTGGCGCTCACGGAGACAGCTAACATGGGCTCTGCGGTGACCTGGGCGACCGTTACTCAGGTGGCGTCACACTTCGGATTGCGGCTCCCGCCGGATCCCTCATCGGGCGCATTCTGTACGATTGGTGGAATGGTCGCGACAAACGCCGCGGGTGCCCGAAGCCTCAGCGTCGGCAGCATCCGCCGCTGGGTCCGCGGCGTCGAATTCGTCACGACAGATGGCGAGGCGGGTTGGCTGACACGCGGGCACGCGGCCCGCACGCAAAAATACCGCACGCCGACCGACAGACGCACCCTCGTCGAACGCCTAGCCGCGGAGGAACGGTTCGCTCCGGTGGAAGCCGCCGTGCAAGCGGCGGCGCCGCTCATAGCAGATCGGTTCCCCCGAACCAACAAGAACGCCTCGGGCTACGCACTCGATGAGTTCCTCGCTTCGGGTGATCTCGTCGATCTCATTGTGGGGTCCGAGGGCACGCTCGGCATCGTGACCCGTGTAGAGCTCCAGTTGCAACGCTCGCCGGAGTTCGCTGGGACGCTGCTCCTCGGACTGGCATCCATCGACACGCTCGGCGATGTCGTCACGACGTTACGAGCGAGCGACCCCGCAATGATCGAGCTACTCGACCGGTCATTCCTCGAGTTCGTTCCTCCCAACGCACTCCTCGGAACGTGTGACCTCGATGCGGTGCTCCTCGTCGAGTTCGAAAAACGAGATGAGGTGACTCTCACCACCACCCTATCCGCCGCACGCGAGAGCGTGCGCGACGCATGCCCCCTCAGTCGCAGCGCGACATCGCACGATGAGCGCGAAGCGCTCTGGGCGCTGCGGCACGCAGCGAGCTCTACGCTCGCCGCACTTCCTCCAAACCGACGTTCGTTGCAGGTCATCGAGGATGGCTGCGTGCCGCCCGAGGCACTCGATTCGTACCTACGGGGCGTACGTCAACTCGCTGCCGAGAGCGGAGTTCAGGTCGTAGCATTCGGGCATGCCGGCGACGGACATCTCCACGTCAACGCCCTCGTGGACACCACCGAATCGAACTTTGCCGCGCGACTCGAGCAACTGCTCGACGGGGTCACAGCTCTCGTGATCGACTTGGGGGGAACACCGAGCGGAGAGCACGGAGACGGGCTGCTTCGTGCCCATGTGCTTGACCGGCTCTACGGGCGCGAAATCACCGACCTGTTTGCCCGTGTCAAACAGTCGTTCGATCCAGCTGGCGTGTTGAATCCGGGTGTCATCGTACCGACGACCGGAGCCAGTCCACTCGACCGGCTGAAAGTTGGAGACGGTGCCGATGCCATCCCGCACGACGTCGCCGAGAGGCTCCGCCACATGGAACGGACGGGCGGCTGGGGTACGTCGCCGCTCAGTCTGGTAGACGCGCCGTCATGAAACCCTATCTCGATGTGCTACAGCACGTGCTCGAGCACGGTGTAGCAAAAGCAGATCGAACGGGCACCGGTACGCTGAGCGTCTTCGGCTATCAGACGCGCTATGACCTCAGCGCGGGATTCCCGCTCGTCACTACGAAGAAGGTCCATCTCAAATCCATCATTCACGAGTTGCTGTGGTTTCTGCGCGGTGAGACGAACGTGTCGTCGCTGCGAGAACACGGCGTGCGGATCTGGGACGAATGGGCCGACGACGCTGGCGAACTCGGCCCGATCTACGGGTACCAGTGGCGTTCGTGGCCATCACCCGACGGCCGCCACATCGACCAGATCGCTGACGTCGTCGATCGAATCCGGACCGAGCCAGACTCACGTCGTCTCATCGTGTCTGCCTGGAACGTCACGGATATCCCCGCGATGGCGCTTGCCCCGTGCCATACGTTGTTCCAGTTCTACGTTGCCCAGGGCCGGCTGTCATGTCAGCTCTATCAACGCAGTGCCGACCTGTTTCTGGGTGTCCCGTTCAATATCGCGTCTTACTCGCTCCTGACCATGATGATGGCGCACGTCACACATCTCAGGCTCGGCGAGTTCGTCCACACGTTGGGAGACGCGCACATCTACACGAACCACGTTGACCAGGTCCGTCTGCAACTCTCCCGCGCCCCACGCGATCTGCCCACCATGACGCTGAACCCGGATATCGATTCGGTTCTCGGCTTCGCCTACGGCGACTTCACGATTACGGGGTACGACCCTCATCCCCGCATCCCCGCGCCGATCGCCGTGTGACCGTATCCTTGATCGTGGCCGTCGCGGAGAACGGCGTCATAGGTAGGGACGGGCAGCTTCCCTGGGTGCTGCCGGACGACCTGAGGCACTTCAGACGCGTGACCATGGGACACACGCTCATCATGGGACGCAAGACGTTCGAGTCGATCGGGAGGGCCCTCCCGGGCCGTCGCTCCATCGTGTTGTCGCGCGATCCGTCGTTTACGGCCGTGGACGTTACTCCCGCAGGCGATCTTCCGACTGCAATCGCCGCCGCCGCAGACGACGACGCCTTTGTAATCGGCGGCGCGTCCCTATATCGGGAGGCGCTCTTCGTTGCCGACCAGCTGTACGTCACGCGCGTCCACGCTACCGTAGATGGTGATGTCCGCTTTCCGCCGGTCGACTGTGCGGTGTGGCACCTCATCGAACACACGGAACACCCCCAGGACGATCAACACGCCCACGCGTTCACGATTGAGCTATACGTACGCCACAACACCGCGCCTCCCTCGCCGACCTAGGAAAACGTAAGCATTCGGCATTTCGTATCGTGTGCGCAACTCGACTCCGCTCGGGAGTGCAATGCGGCTCGGGCTTGCATTCAACCAAAAACCAACCACCGGTGATCACGACCGGGCCGTTGTTCTTCCAGTAGACCTCACATCCACGCATCCGTCCGACGCCTTCGTCGAGTGGGATGACCCCATGACGATCGACGCCGTCGTACATGCACTCAGCGCATTCGGCCAGGTCGTTCGGCTGGAAGCGATCGGAGGTTTCCCGGAACGGCTGGCGCGGGCCAATGTCGATCTGCTCTTCAACATGGCCGAGGGCGGTCGTGGGCCGAGCCGCGAGTCCCACGTTCCGGCGATCGCGGAGTTCCTAGGCATACGTTACACGGCATCGGACCCACTCACGTTGGCGTTGGCGCTTCACAAGGGACGTGCCAAGGAAATCTTCCAGTCACGTGGGATCCCAACGGCGCCCTTTGTGATGGTCACTTCGCCAACAGACGCCGAGCGCCTTCGTGCAGCGTTACACTTTCCGCTCTTCCTCAAGCCCGTGTGGGAGGGTTCCTCGATGGGCATCACGGGTGCGAACCGCGTCGATACCCCAGATGAGGCCATCGAACGCGCGCGAGAGATCCTCGCGACCTACCGGCAACCGGTGTTGGCGGAAACCTATCTGCCGGGCGACGAGTTCACGGTCGCCGTTCTGGGCAATGGGGCGGACGCTCACGCCTTGCCCCTCATCCGCTACCGCTTCGACGCCCTCTCAGCCGACGCGTTGCCGATCATGGGACACGAGGCAAAATGGGTGTGGGACGATCCAACGGTACCATTGGACTTGCTCGAGTGCCCCGCCCTCGTGTCGAACGACTTACGGGATCGCATTTTCGGTGTTGCTGTTGCCGCGTACGGCGCGCTCGGGTGTCGCGACTGGGGCCGCGTGGACGTGCGGCTCGACGGAGACGGGACGCCGCACGTGATCGAGGTCAATCCACTTCCGGGCATCATCCCAGATGCCGCGGAGAACAGTTGCTTCCCGCGTGCCGCGGCGACCGCTGGAATCACGTATGACGAACTGATCCAGCGCGTCGTGCGCATCGCATGGCGACGCACGGCGGGCGCAGACCTTCCCGCGCACCTGCTGGCGGAAGCGTCGTGAAAGCCGCCATCCCATACGACGGCCATGCGGACGGCTGGTCGCCCCAAGATGTGCAACAGGTGCTGGACGTCGTCCGCGACGTCGAGAAGAGTCTCTCCGGCATCGGATACGAGACGGTGCGCGTACCGGTCCGCCCCGGCGTTTGCTGGCTCGAGGACTGTGCGGCGGCGGACATCATCTTCAACCTGTGTGAGGGCCTGGGCGGGGTAAGCCGATTCGAGAGCCAGATTGCCGGCGCGCTGGAACTCACCGGGGTCCCGGTCACCGGCGCGTCCGCGCGCACGATTGCCCTATGCCATGACAAGCCGCTGGTGAACGCACTGCTCGCGTCCCATCACCTTCCCGTGCCTCGCTGGACAACGCCAAAGCACGGTTCACTCGACACGTTTCCCCTTCCCGCTCTCGTCAAACCCGCTGCGGAAGATGCTAGTGTGGGTATCGACCAGCAGTCGGTAGTCACGACGCGCACCGCGCTCGACGCGCGCGTGTTGGCGGTGGCACGCGAGTATGGAGAGGTGATTATCCAGCAGTACGTCCACGGTCGGGAGATCGCAGTTGGGTTCCTCGGTGCGGATATCCTGCCGGTTTCGGAGATCGACTTCAGCCAGATGCCCGAAGGCGCGTGGCCCATCCTTTCATTCGATGCCAAGTGGTTGGCCGACAGTGCGGAGGACCGGGGCAGCCAGCCAGTCTGTCCGGCGGCCCTGTCACCAACTATCGCGGATGAACTGACCACCGCCGCACGGCGCGTCTGGAACGCGGTCGGCGGGTCGGGATACGGGCGCGTAGACCTTCGCGTCGATGATGCTGGTAAGCCGTGGGTGATCGAGGTCAATCCCAATTCGGATATTTCGACCGACGCAGGTCTTGCCCGCATGGCTCGCGCGGCGGGCTACGGCTACGCGGATCTCGTGGGTCGGATCGTAGAAATCACACGAGATGCCCACGCGGCGGGATGGAGCGGGGCGTTGAGCACGCCGGTCGAGGTATCGCCGTGACCGCGACCATCACGCTGCGCCCGCTCGAGACAGACGATCTGCTCCAAATACCCGCGATGGTGGAGGCAACGGGCGTCTTTCGGCCGGACGAGGTGCTGGTGGCGTTGGAGGTCGCCAGTGGAGCTGTCGAGGCGCCCCGAGACGATTACTGGTCGATCGCTGCACTCGAGGACGATTCACTTCTCGGGTACGTGACGTTCGGTCATGTGCCCTGCACGCTCGCAACCTGGGACCTGTACTGGATCGTCGTTGACCCTGCGGCGCACCATCGCGGGATCGGTCGGATGCTGCTGGCACAGTGCGAGCAGACCGTCCGCGCCGAGGGCGGCCGCCTGCTCGTGGTCGAGACTTCATCGCGCCCCGAGTACGGCACCGCCCGGTCGTTCTACGAGCACTTGGGCTACGAGCGGCGTGCCACGATCCCCGAGTACTATGGACCGGGAGATGATCTCGTCGTCTATGCCAACTATCTCCGGCCCTCCAACCAGGGGGCATTCAATGGCTGATTGGCGACGGCTCCTGCGCGAACGCAGCCTCGCATCGCTCGAACAGCTCCTGGACCGGTTTGGGGAAGAGCATTTCGCCGATCTCCACCGTCTCCGGGAGGCGGTGGAGAACTTCGAATTCAGGATATCCCCCGCGATGGTCGACCTCATCGAGGAACCGGGCGATCCGATCTGGCGCCAATACGTTCCCGATCTCGCGGAACTCGACATCATCGATGGCGTGCCGGACCCGCTCAACGAAGAGGCCGACAGTCCGGTACCCAACATTACGCACCGTTACCCGGACCGCGCGCTCTTCCTCGTGAGCCCGGTCTGCGCATCCTACTGCCGCTTCTGCACGCGCCGGCGAAAGGTTGGCGACCCCGAAAAAATCCCGATGTCGCAGTTTGAAAGCGCGTTCGCTTATCTAGCCGAGCACACCCAGATCCGTGACGTGATCCTCTCGGGCGGCGACCCGCTCATGTTGTCCGACCGGCGACTGGACATGATTCTTGCGCGGTTGCGCACCATCCCTCACATCCAGATTGTCCGGATCGGCACACGTATTCCTTGTCATCTGCCCGAGCGGATCACGCCGGAGCTCTGCGCAGTCCTTGCCAGACATCACCCCATATACATCAACACACACTTCAACCACCCGGACGAACTCACACCGGCAGCCGTCGCGGGGCTTGCCCGCCTCGCGAACGCGGGTGTGCCACTTGGGTGTCAGACAGTACTCCTTCGCGGGGTCAACGACGATGTAGCCGTGATGCGCGAGCTCATGCAGCGCCTGCTCGTAGCGCGCGTCCGGCCCTACTACATATTCATGTGCGACAACATTGCCGGCGTCGAGCACTTCAAGACAAACGTCGAGAAGGGCCTCGAAATCGTCGAGGGGCTGCGTGGGTGGACCAGCGGTCTTGCGGTGCCGCACTTCGTGATCGACGCCCCCGGCGGCGGTGGCAAGATCCCCCTCCTGCCTGAGTACATCGAAGAAATCACCGATGAGCAGGTGGTCATGCGCAACTACCGCGGGGAACGATTTGTCTGGAAACAGCCTCGTGAGGGAGCGTTCGTGGGAGCGGCTACCGGTACAGACGATTTCTCGCCCATTCCCATTCAGCGGCGAGCCACCAAGAGACCTGCGCTCGAGAGACGGGGCGGCTAGGCTGCCCCGTCCTGGCGTGCCGCATTGGGCTACTTGCCCGACTTCGCCTCTTCCTCCTCGCGACGCTTCTCTTCTGCGACCTTCTGCGCGACATCACCCGGGACTTCCTGATAGCTCGCGAAGGTCCACGAAAAGGTACCGCGCCCGTGCGTGATCGAATGGAGTTGCGTGGAGTACTTGTACATCTCCGCTTCCGGTACATACGCCTTGACTTTCGTGAGACGTCCGTCCGGCTCGCTGCCCAGGATCTGCGCTCGACGTGACGAGAGATCACCCATCACATCCCCGAGGTTGTCTCCCGGCGCTTTGACCTCGACCTCCAGCACCGGCTCGAGCAGTACCGGTCTACACGTCTTTGCCACGCTCCGAAAGGCCAGAATCCCCGCCATCTTGAACGCCTGCTCCGAGCTGTCGACGTTGTGGTAGCTCCCGTCGTAGCACTCGACCTTGAAATCCACGACTGGATAGCCGGCGATGGCACCCCGTGTGGCCGCCTCCTGCACGCCCTTACCAACCGCAGGGACGTATTTGCTCGGGATGACCCCACCGACGATCTGGCTTTCGAATTCGTAGCCGCTGCCACGCGGCCCCGGCACGATGCGGATCCAGCAGTCGCCGTATTGCCCTCTCCCACCACTCTGCTTCTTGTGCTTCCCTTGTCCCTCACCCTTCCCACGAAACGTCTCGCGGTACGCGACTCTTGGGCGGAGCAATTCGGCGTGCACGCCGAACTTGCGCTCCAGCCGACCCACGACCACCTGAAGATGCCGCTCGCCACGCCCGCGGATCAGCGTCTGGCCGAGTTCTGGATTGAACTCGTGATGGAATGTCGGGTCTTCGTCGTGGAGCCGCTGGAGTCCCGTGGAGAGCTTGTCCTCCTCACCCCGTTGCTTCACACCCACGGCCAAGACGATGAGGGGATCGGGGAACGGGATCTTGGGCAAGACGACGGGACCATCCTGAGTCGAGAGCGTGTCGTTGGTGTGGGTATCTTTGAGTTTCGCGACGGTGCCGATATCACCCGCGTGCAGAATTGGGATCTCTTCACGGTCTCGCCCCTGGGTGATCGAGAGGTGGGCTAGTTTCTCGGTCAAACTGCGGGGCGCGTTGTATACCTCGTCCGCATTCTTGACAGATCCAGCGTGGATCCGGAAGAACGTGACGTCACCGACGTGCGGCTCCGAAACCGTCTTGAAGACCTGCGCCACGAACGGCGCGTCGTCTCTTACCTCCACTGCCAGGGTCTCGGTTGATTCCCATTTCGTAACCTCAGCCGGTGTCACGTCCGCGGGCGACGGCACGAGCTCGACGATCTTTGTCAACAGCGCACGGGTTCCGTAGGTCAGCGTGGCTGAACCGCAGAGCAATGGGAACAGGTCGCCACGTGCCATGCCGGTGCGCATGGCGGCGATCGTGTCTTCCCGCGAGATCTCCTCGCCGTTGAGGTAGCGCTCGATCAGTGCATCATCCGTTTCCGCAACCCGCTCGATCAGGTCCTGCGAATACTGCTCAAACCGCTCGCGATACTCATCTGGGATGTCCGTCTCTTCGTACTCGCCCGTCTTCGTCCCATCCTTGAACAGATGACACTTCCGACTGAAGAGGTTGATGATGCCGTGGAAGTCCGCGCCTTCGCCAACGGGAATTTCGATCGGGATCACCTTGTTGGTGAGATGTTCTTTGATGTCGGTGTACACCCGCTCGAAGTTCGCATGCTCCTTATCCATGGTCGAGACGAAAAACATGCGCGGCATGCCACGTTTGTCCGCGTATTCCCACACGAGCTCGGTCCCGACCTCCACCCCGGCGGTGCCGCTTACGACAATGACCGCTGCATCGGCAGCGTGGATACCCGCCACCGCGTCGCCAATGAAGTCGAGGTATCCGGGCGTGTCGAGGAAGTTGATCTTCGCATCCTGCCACTCGGCGTGCGCGAGTGCCAGGTTGATGGAGTACTTGCGTTCGATCTCGTCAGGGGTGTAATCGGTGAGGGCGGTTCCGTCATCTACGGATCCGTGCCGTCGGCTGGAGCCGGCCACGAACGCGAGGGCATCGACGAGCGACGTCTTACCGCTCGCGCCGTGGCCAACGACCGCGACGTTGCGAATCTTCTCAGTTGTGTAGTCCCGCATCGGGAGAAACCTCCTCTTGGGGGGACCCGGAAATTGGACGCCGACCCCCAGAGTGTCAATTGGAGACCCGGAAGAGGCGGGAAGCACCCCAGGAGGCCGCGCGGGGCCTTAACAAGCGGCCGCCGAAAGCGTCCACAGGAGTGCTTATGGACCGAGAATCATGAGACGTCATTACGCCGCGGCCGTGCTGCTCACCCTCGCCGGGGCGACGCCGGCGGCGGGGCAGGGACAGCCCGCCCACCGCCACGTCGTGTGGAGCCGTGCGGACGTCGTCCACCTGCTGAATCGGACAGCGTACGGCCCGCGGCCTGGTGATGTCGAGCGCGTACTGATTCTAGGGCTCGACGGCTATCTGGATGCGCAGCTTCATCCCAACCGGCTCGCGGATAGCGACGCCAACCTGTACCTCCGCCGACTCCACGTGCTCGAGATGTCCACAGCGGATCTCCGCGAGACCTACCAAGCCGGCGTCCGGGCGCGGCGGGAACGTCAACGCCGTGGGGCAGGCGACTCCGCGGCAACGCGCCCCGAAGTACCGGAGATGCGGCCGACGGGAATGAGACGCTACCTCGCAGAGTTTCAGCAGGCCGCGTTGGCGCGGGCCATTCTCTCGAAGCGGCAACTTTATGAAGTCCTCGTCGATTTCTGGACAAACCACTTCAATGTGTTCGTGCTCAAGGGTCCCGTGCGTTTCCTGATGCCCTCGTATATCGAGGACGTCATTCGCCGGCACGCACTCGGGAGCTTCGAGGATCTCCTCATCGCCACCGCACAGAGCCCGGCCATGTTGGTGTACCTCGATAACGCGCAGTCCGTCGCCCCCAACGCCGAACCGCCGCAGTTGGAACGGATGCGCCGGCGTGCCGAACGCATGACACCGCGACGTGCTGCACAGCGGGCGCGACTCGATTCCGCCATGCGGCGGCTCGAGCTGCGGATGCCGCGGGGAATCAACGAGAACTACGCCCGTGAGTTGCTGGAGCTACATACGTTGGGCGTCGACGGGGGATACACGCAGGACGATGTGATGCACGTCGCCCGCATCCTCACCGGGTGGGGCGTGCAGCAGCGTCCCGGCACCGTGCGCTTCGTCTTCAACGACTGGGCACACGACCGCGGAGAAAAGCTCGTGCTGGGTCATGTGTTCCCCCCGGGGCGGGGAGAGCGTGAAGGCCTCGAGTTGCTTCGCATGCTGGCGCGGCACCCGTCCACAATGCGCTTTGTGAGCACCAAGCTCTGTCGCCGTTTCGTAGCCGACGATCCGCCAGCGGCGTGCATCGATACCGCGGTGCAAGCTTGGGTGGGTAGCGGTGGCGATATCGGTGAGGTCATACGCGCAATCCTCACGTCGCCCAGCTTCTGGGCGCCGGAATACCGAACGAATAAGGTGAAAACTCCACTCGAGTTCGTCGCCTCGGCTGCTCGGGTCACAGGCTCGGTACCCGATACCACACTCGCGCTTGTGCGGGTCGTCGCGCGACTGGGACAGCCACTCTTCCAGGAGTCTGCTCCGACGGGATACCCAGACCGTCGCGAGTCGTGGGTGAATGCCGGAGCGTTACTCCAGCGCTTCCATGTGGCGCTCGCAATAGCGGGCGGTCGCGCGCCGGGTCTCCAGGCGCCGCGCGAGCCGCCTCTCGGCAGTGCGGGGACGGCAGACGAGATTCTCGCCGGCGTGCGGCACGTGTTCTTCCACGACGTGGCCGGCGCGGCCACTCTGCAGAGCATACGGAACCAGATCTCCGATCTACCCGACCCGCGGGCCCGCCGGACGCTGGCGATGGGCATGGCCATCGGCAGTCCCGAGTTCCAGCGACGGTAGGAGTGTTTGGATGACGACCGAGAAGTTACGTCGACGCGTCTTCGTCAAGACCGGTGGGCTGGCACTTCTGAGCCTTGGGCTCGACCCGATCTTTCTGACCCGAGCCGCGTACGCCGTGCGTCGCAGCGGGGCCACCGGCACACGCACCAAGACGCTCGTCTGCGTGTTCCAACGCGGCGCCGTAGATGGGCTCAACATGATCGTGCCGCACGGTGAGCGGCGTTACTACGACGAACGCCCGCGCATCGCCGTGCCGCCGCCCGGTCACGCCGGTGGCGCGCTGGACCTCGACGGGATGTTCGGATTGCACCCCGCGCTGGCTCCACTGCTCCCGCTGTACCACGCGGGCACGTTGGCCCTGGTTCATGCGGTGGGCTCTCCAGATGCCACGCGCAGCCACTTCGATGCGCAAGATTACATGGAATCGGGAACACCCGGTCGCAAGACCACTCAGGACGGATGGCTGAACCGGCAGCTGGCGCACGCTGCCGATCACGGCACAACACCGTTTCGCGGCGTCGCGATCGGACCACATCTGCCCCGCGCTTTGCGCGGCGCCGCGCCCGCCTTGGCAATCGACAACCTCCAGAACTTCGGTATGCCCGGACGCGGGGCACTGCGCGAGCGCATCACGTCGGCCTTCGAGGAGATGTACGGTGGTACCTCATCCGGTCTCGTTGCCAGCTCGGCCGGAGAAGCGTTCGACGCCGCCCGTCGGCTCGAGGCAGCTCATCCGGAGCGCGTGCGTCCGGCAAACGGCGCCGCATACCCCTCCAGCCCGTTCGGGCGCGCCATGCGGCAGATCGCCCAACTCATTAGGTCCGATCTCGGGCTCGAGATTGCGTTCACAGACGTGGGTGGTTGGGACACCCACGTCAATCAAGGTGCGGGCGAGGGACAGCTTGCCGGCCGCCTTGCCGATTTCGGACGCGCCCTCGCAGCCTTTGCCACCGACCTCGGCGAGCGACTAGCTGATGTCACCATCCTGACAATGAGCGAGTTCGGCCGCACGGTGGCAGAGAACGGCGCGAGCGGGACCGACCATGGCCACGCCACAGCCATGATGGTCATGGGTGGATCGACGAGGGGCGGTCGTGTCTACGGACGATGGCCGACGCTCGACCCCGCCAGGCGCTTCAAGGGGCGCGATCTGGCGGTGACGACCGATTTCCGAGACCTCTTTGCTGAAGTGCTGGTCCGGCACCTTGGTTCCACGGACCTCGGTGCCGTCTTCCCCGGCTACCAGACGAATGCTGCCCGCTGGCTGGATCTCATGCCTGCCTGAAACCACGGTCGCTCCCATGGTGGGCCTCCTCGGCCGGCGGGCTGCTCAACTCCTTGCGGCGATCACCCGAACATTGCATCAGATAGCGGCTGACGAGACAGGGTCTCGTCGGGACACACGCGCCGGTGAAGGGGGCGAGGATTCTTAACCTCATGTCGGACATACAACTAACCGCATACGCAGATCCCGCACTCCGCATGGTCGTTTCGGCCGGATCGGCACCCGACCCGCGGCAATTCTGGGCCATCGCTGCCGATATCATCATACGCGAGCACGGTGCAGACCGCGTTGTGATCGAGTATTCCGACGGCTACGCCGCCGGCACCTCGATTGCCGGCGACGCGCAGGAGGGCACCAAGTCGCATCAGATGGAGTGGACCGGCAGCAACGATCGGTTCGCACGCATCACGATTTGGCCTCCACCGGATCAGAGCGCGGTGCTGACACGTCACCTCGCGATGGCGGCCGAGCTGGCGGGTCTGGTCGGTCGCCGCGCGACCCTCGAGCACGAGCGCCGTCTCGGGACATTTCTCGTCGAGTTGTCCCGATGGATGAGCACGGCCGCAACCGATCCGCGCACGCTACTGGAGTACGCGGTGCACAGCGTGATGTCGCTGGTGGATGCGAGTGGCGCGTTGGTGGTCGAGCGCAACGGCGACGGTGCGCTGGCCCTCGGAATCTCGGTCGGCCAGACCGACATCTTCGAACAGACCACCGGCAACCTCGGAGACAGCATCTTCGGACGCGTCATGCTGTCCGAGGAACCGCTCCTCGTCCAGCGTCTGGGAGACGAGCCGGACATCCCACTCGCCGCGGATGGGCGCGACCGACTGCGCGGGGCGATCATCGTCCCGCTCGTGACGAGCGGTGGTGCTATCGGGTCGCTGTGCGCGTTCCGCACGGCCGACACGTCGGCGGGCGACGTCCCTTTTACCCTGCACGACCTAAACTACCTGCAGGCGGTGGCATCACACATCGGTGGGGCGCTGGACCTTGCCGCGGCCCTCGAGGCCGCTCACGAAGCCGCCCGCCGTCTGAGCGCGATGGTCAACGGCAGCCCCTTGCCACTGGCACTTGTCAACCGCTCCGGCCTGATTCTCGAAGCCAATCCGGCGTGGGCCGCGCTCTTCGGGCTACCGCACGCCGATGCCCTGCGCGGACGAACCCTCGAGACCTTCCCCATGGAACTCGACCGGTCCACCCCGGCCGAGTCGATCGACCTGTCCGCATCCGGCGTTCCATGGCGGGGACGAGCCCGAGTGACACGCGGTGACGAGCATCGCAAGTGCGACGCGATCTTCACCGCGCTCGACGGGACTGAGGGTGATTTTCTGGTCGCGCTCCATGATCGCACTGATGAGATCCGTGCGCAGCGAGAGTTGATCGCCAGCGAGAAGCTCGCGACGGTTGGCAGTATTGCGGGCGGGGTGGCGCATGAAGTCAACAACCCGCTTGCCGCCATCCGGATGGAAGCGGAGTTGCTGCTCGTAGGCGATGCACCAACGGAGACCGCGGAAGCCGTCAAGGTGATCATCAACGAGGTCGACCGGGCCGCTCGCATCGCCAAAGGGCTCTTGCGTCTGTCCCGGCAATCCGACGGTCGGATGGAAGAGATCGCGCCCACGGAGTTGCTGGACGACATCGCTGAGGTCCGTACACAGGTGCTGGCCGGAGAGGGAACGACGCTGAGCGCCGACGTGGCGCGAGATCTCCCCACGGTGTTCGCGCGGGCGGGTGACCTGGAGCAGGTACTTCTTCACATCGTCTCGAACGCGGAGCACGCGGTGCGGTCCCGGTCGAACGCGACCATTCACGTGCTGGCGCGTCCCTCCGACAAAGGCGTGCGCATCACGGTGGACGACTCCGGCCCGGGAGTGGAAGCCAGCCTGCGCACACGCATCTTCGATCCCTTCTTCACGACGCGCGCGCCGGACAAGGGTCGTGGACTAGGTCTCGCCATGTGCCAGCGGATCGCAACGGAGCTGGGCGGCCGGATCTGGATCGAGGACAGTCCCCTGGGCGGCGCGCGATTCGTATTCGAGCTCCCACGCGCGAGCACCTGACCACACGACGTAGAAAATTTCACGCTCACCAACTCGCGCAGACCAAACCGACCCAGTTGGCGACGTCACGGAACGGATCTTGAGTGCCATGCCCACTTCGGTACTCATCGTGCCCGTGCTGGGACCCGCGGACCGGCGGTCTCGCCGATCGGGGCACGGCGCGGGTGGCCGGTCGGGGTTCACGCTCGAGGCCTAGCCATGTGACATCGCGCGCGTTGCCAGCTACGTGGCACAACGACGGTGTTGCAGGTAGGTTCGGCGATATGGTGCCGCCAAGACCGCAAGCCCCGTCCTCCGAAGAGCGTTTGCGACGCCTCATCGCAGCCGGCGTCGCGATCACCGCGGAACACGCCCTCGACAGCGTTCTCCAAGCGGTCGTGAACGCTGCCCAGGAGGTGATCGGCGCGAAGTACGTCGCCCTGGGCATCCTGGATTCCACCGGAACCGAGATCGACCGCTTCGTGACGGGCGGCATGCCGCGAGAGGCCATCGACCGGATTGGCCGCTACCCGACAGGGAAAGGGATTCTCGGGATCCTCATCTCCGATCCGCGCCCCCTGCGAGTGGCCGATGTCGGGAATCACCCAAGGGCGCACGGGTTTCCGGAGCATCACCCGCCCATGCACTCGTTCTTGGGGGTGCCAATCGTTGGCCGACTGGGGCCGGTCGGGAACCTCTACCTGACCGAGAAGATCGGGGCGGGGGAGTTCTCCGAGGAGGACGAGTCCATCGCGATGATGCTTGCGGCACAAGCCGCGGTCGCGGTCGAGAACGCCACGCTCTATGAGGACAGCCAGCGCCTGATCCACGAGATCAAGTCGATGCAGGCATCGCGTGACCGCTTCTACGCGATGATCAACCACGAACTGCGTAACGCCCTGACCGCGGTCTACGGGTGGGCTGATCTGCTGATGCGCAAGATGGGCCCCGACGGCCCGCGCGCCGCCCGGGAGGTGCACGAGTCGGCCGAGCGCACGCTCGAGCTCCTCAACGACCTGCTGGACCTGAGCCGGATCGAGGCCGAACGCCTGCGTCCGAGTGTTCGGGAAGCGGACATCGGCGATCTCGTGGACGACGCCATCGCATCGGTCGAGCCGGCCGCGGCTGAGCGGAGCGTAGAGCTGGCACTGGAGGGTGTCAACGGCACCGCGCCCTGCGAGACCGACCCTCAACGCGTGCGGCAGATCCTAATAAATCTGCTCTCGAACGCCGTTCGCCACAGCCCGGAGGGTGGTCGGGTGATGACCCGGACGGTGGCAGACGAGCAGCGGATTCGTTTCGACGTTATCGACCGCGGGCCGGGCATCCCGGCGTCAGAGCAAGGCCATATCTTCGAGGCGTTTACGCGCGCCGGTGAGAGCGAGGAGCGCGGGACGGGACTGGGGCTCACGCTCTCGAAACAGCTGGCCCTCCTGTTGGGAGGCGACTTGACATTGCGCAGCACGCCGGGAAAGGGAGCGACTTTCACGCTCGAAATCCCCCGGTGGTTCGGAAAATCGTGAAGACCCATTCACAGAGCGTTCAACGTCAGATTACGAGGACAACTTCAGGTTCGAATCATGCGGATACTGGCAGTCGAGGACGACCGTAAGGTCGCCGGTTTCATTGAGATGGGACTCCGCGAGGAGGGGTACGCCGTCGATATCGCGCGCGACGGAGACGAGGCCATTGTGCTCGCGCACGTGAACGATTACGACGCCATTCTCCTCGACCTGATGCTCCCAAAAAAGAACGGGCTCCAGGTGGCGGCCGAGTTGCGGCGCGAAGGTCGCACGACACCGATCCTCATGCTCACGGCTCGCGACGCGACCGAGGACGTGGTCCGTGGGCTCGATGCGGGCGCCGACGACTACCTGGCCAAACCGTTCAAGTTCGACGAACTCCTTGCCCGGCTCAGGGCGCTCGTACGTCGTGGCGGCGCCACGCGACTCGAGCGCCTGAACGCGGGGCCACTCGAGCTCGATCGGTTGAAACATCAGGCGTTTGCTGGCGGTACGCAGCTCGATCTCACCCCGCGCGAGTTCCAGTTGCTCGAACACTTCATGATGCACAAGGACGATGTCGTCCGGCGGACGGAGCTGCTCGAGAAGGTCTGGGACATGCACTTTGATCCCGAGAGCAATGTCGTGGATGTGCATGTGGGGAACCTTCGACGGAAGTTGCGCGAGGCGGGGTTTGACGGACTCATCAATACGGTGCGCGGCGTCGGTTTCCGGTTGAACGGATCGACCGAGGACGCCGACCAGAAGACGAACTAGGCGCATGGTTTCGCTTCGCCGCACGCTGTCCGTGCGGTTCTCGATCACCATGTTCGTTGCCCTGCTGGTGATCGCGTTGTGGGCGTTTCTCGGGGCCCAGCGGGTTCTTCGAGACGAGCTGGACCGCGGCCTCGCGGCGGCCGCACATCTAGAAGCCGCGGTCGTTCTCTCGGGATTGTCCATTCCCGCACAATCGGGATTTGCGGAACGCGACGCCTTCGTCGCGGCGGTGAACCGGTTCGTCGTCGTGCGCGACGCCGACGCGGCGGTCCTGGCGAGCAACACACCCCTCGGTGCCGACCTGCCCAACGAACCTGGCGCCTTTGCACGCGCGATGGACGGCGAAGCGAGCTGGGCCACGATCAAATGGAACGGTGAAGCAATTCGCACGTACCTCCTGCCACTCGACAGTCGTGGAGAGCGCGACGCCCGCGTGATACAGGTCGCCGCCCTCCTGGGCCCAATGCACGCCGTGAGCCGAACGGTACTCTTCCTCATGCTCGGCACCGTCCTGCTCGGGATGGTCGCGACGATGTTCGGGGCGGGATGGCTGGCGCGCGCCGCGGTCGAGCCCGTATCCGAGATCGCCGCGCAGGCGGAGTCCGTTAGACCGGGTGAGGTGAACCAGCGTATCACGGCCCACGCGGGAGTTTCTGAGTTCAACGGGCTCGTGCGCGTGCTCAACCAGATGCTCGAACGCCTCGATCGCGGCGTTCTGGCCCAACGTCGCATCATTGCCGACGTGAGTCACGACCTGCGCACGCCCATCACCGCAATGCTGGGAGAATTGGAAGTCGCGCTGAGGCGGCGGCGCTCGCCAGACCAGTACCAAGCCATCCTGCAGAGTCTGCTCGAGGAGGTCAACCACCTCTCGAGCATCAACGAGACGCTCGTGACCTTGGCCCGCATTGAAGCGGGTGAGCTCGCACCCGAACGCGTGCCGACTGACGTCGACGGCCTGCTGCGCCGCGCCGCGGAGCGCATACGGCCGCGAGCCGGAAAGCGGACCATCTCCATACACGCGCGCATGAACGGCGACGATGAGATCACGATCGATCAGCACCTCATCGGTCTGGTGCTCGATCAGTTGCTCGACAACGCCGTGCGGCATACGCCCGATGCCGCAAACATCCAGGTTCGCGCCGCCCCATCCGATGACGCACTCGCGGTCACCGTGGAAGACGACGGCGACGGCGTTCCCAACGACGCGTTGCCACATCTCTTCGAGCGATTCTATCGCGGCGACGCCGCCCGGGGGCGCTCGGCGGGCGCTGGTCTTGGATTGACGGTGGTAGCCGCGATCATCGCCGCCCACGGCGGGGTGATCCGGGCCGCCGCCAGCGACACCGGGGGTCTTCTAATCACCTTTTCGCTGCCGCGACAGGCAGGAACCGCCTCCTAGCAGGGATTCACGTCGACTTCAGGCGCGGTTCATTCACCTGGCTGATGATGAAGCTGATATTCGTGAAGGCTCGGCTAGGTTTCTTGCTACATCGACCCCGGCAGCGTCGTTCGTCATGATCCTCGGATCGATAATCCTGCTCGGGACGGGCGTGACCGGATCTTGTCCCGTTTACGAGGTTCACCGGAGCCTGCGCCGCCGCCATCACTGACTATTCAGGGCCGTTACACAGTCCACATCCTGTTGTTACAATTCGGACGTTACCTCACGCGGCTGTGAGGGTTCGGCGGGTTCTCCGTCGTGCCGTAATCGGCCGATCATTCGCGTACTCTGCCGTCTGGAGGCCCAATGCGCTCACATGTCGCTGCCATCATCGCGCTCGTACTGCCGGTCGCTGCCGTGGCACAGGTTCCGGATTCCCTGCCCGACGGGGTGACCCCGGAGATGATTCAGGAAGGTGCCCAGCTCTTCAACGGTCTCGGCATCTGCATGGCCTGCCATGGACCGGATGCCAAGGGCACGGCCATCGGTCCGGACCTCACGGACGACGAATGGCTGCACATCGATGGGTCGTTCGAGGCCATCGTGAGCCAGATCCTCGCCGGCGTACTGGCAGATCAATCGAAGTCTGGACAGGTCATGCCGCCCAAGGGCGGGAGCAGTCTGACGGACGAGCAGGTCCGAGCGGTAGCAGCCTACGTATGGAGCCGTCGATTCGCCTCCGATAGCTGATTCCTTCAAGAAGGACAGTCACGATGCCACGTTGCCGGAACACCGTCGTCGTCGGATTCGCATTCCTTACGCTGGCTGCGGCACCGGCCGCGGCGCAGGCTCAGTTGGCTGACGGTGTCTCCGTGCGTTTCTCGGGCAGAGTGCAGACGCAGTTCAACACTACGTCGGTTACCGGCGCCTCGAGTACCGAGTTCCTCATTCGCCGCGCCCGGTTGAGTGCAACGGTGACCGTGAATGATCTCGTGAGCGGGAAGGTGGATCCCGACTTCAGCGGCGGGAAGATCACGCTCAAGGACGCATACATGAGGCTCAGTTTCGACCCGCGGTTTCGCCTGACGCTGGGACAGTTCAAGCGTCCGTTCGACCTCTTCGAGTTGACGTCATCGACGCGGATGCTCGTCGTTGAGCGTTCCGGCGGCATCCGCGGCATCGACACCTGCGCCGGCCCGGGCGGCATCTGTACACTGAGTCACATGACCGAAAAGCTCCAGTACGCGGACCGCGACATCGGCGTCCTGGCCGACGGACGTCTCGCCGACGGTATGGTCTCATACGCCGTGTCTGTCACGAACGGCACCGGAGCGAACAGGGAAGACGAGAACGGGAACAAGTCGTTCACCGGACGACTCACCGTCGAGGTTGCGCCGAACATCACGATCGGTGGCAACGCCGGTGTGCACGATTATGTGCACCCGACGAGCGGCACCAATCGATACGCCACCGCGTTCGGGGCGGACGTGGAGATCGGGAGTTTCTCAGAGGGCGTGCACGTGCAGGTCGGGGCAATCGCCGGCGAAAACTGGCAGGTCCCCGTGGGTTCCCAGGACGCTGCCAATTTCCTGACCGCTCAGGGGATTCTGAGTTACCGCGTCCCCGTCGTCCACCCTTACGTTACCGGCGTCGAGCCTGTCTTTCGTGTGAGTTGGGGAGATCCGGACACCGACACCGACGGCGACCACGGCCTTCTCTTTACGCCCGGACTGATGCTCCATTTCGAGGGGCGCAACAGGATCGCCGTCAACATGGACATCTGGTCTCCCGACAGCGGGGACACCGAGTTCTCGATCAAGGCACAGTCGTTCTTCTTTTTTTGAAATCGCCGGCCTACCGCGGAACCCTCACGGAGACACCCGCTCCGACAAACCAATCCTCCGCAGCGGCGTTGAGTCCGACCCCTCCCAAGACATCGAATTGCACAGCCGCAGCTTGCAGGAACGTGATACCGGCATCGAGCGAGTGCGCCGTGGCTCTCCCGCCGTTTGCCGGAAGGGTGCCGAACGCTTCGAGGAACGCGCCGACACGATCGGAAAGCCCCGCACCGATAACCGCCGTGTAGAGAACATCGGCATCCGTCGAGATACCGCCGGCCCCGTCCACCATACCGGTCAGCACGACACCGACGTTTGCGCCCAGTGACACCCGCTCGGAGAGCGAGTGCGCGGCTGCGAATCTTATCTCGGGAATGACGCGCTCGGCGCGGAACTCCGGCGACCCCGTCGGAATCGTCGCGGTGCCTATGACCGCGACCTCCGATTGCGAACTCCCGCCCCCCAGCAGTCGGAGCTTCGCCCCCAAGTTGGTGTCTCCGAACCCGGTCTGGTCGCGGTCCACCCCATCGCTCGTCACCGACCTCCGCATCCAGCCGCTGACCCCGACGCGGGCCTCGAGCCCGGGCGCCAAACCAACCCTGAACAGTATCTGCGGGACGGCGATCGAGTTCTCCCGCGTTCCCCCTTGCCGCTCCCCGGCTACGGTGAAACCAGCCTCGAACTGAAAGAACCCTGGCCGTACGACGGTGGGAGACTCCGTCTGGTCCGGACGATCCGTCACCAAGGGATCCGGTCGGCCCTGACCCCAGAGAACGGTCATCGGGAGAAAAAGGCTCAGAATTGACCCGATCGTACCGCAAAAAGGTCGCACGTCGCGCTCCATAGTTAGATATCGCGAATTATAAAATTAGGTGAGACGTAATATCAACATGGTCAATCGGTTGTCAAGCCGGAGCGCCTCAGTTTGCCCCGGTCCACCTTCCCCAGGTGCGTGCGCGGAAGTGTGGCAAGAAGAACGAACCGACGCGGCACCTTGAAGCGCGCGAGACGCTCACGGACGAAGTTCGCGAGTTCGGCGTCGAGGTCTGGATGCGCCTCGCCAACGATGAAGGCGTGCGGCCTGATGAGTCCGTGCTCATCCTCGATTCCCACGACCGCTACCTCGTGTACCGCGGGATGTCGACGCAGGCAGCTCTCGACCTCCTGCGGTGACAACCACTTCCCTGACACCTTCAACATGTCGTCCGCGCGCCCGCAATAGGTCACGTAGCCCTCCGCGTCGCGGCTGATCATGTCGCCGGACACATACCACTCTCCGCGGAAGGCGGCTCGCGTCTTCTCCATCTGCTGCCAATAGCCAATCGCACGAGAGTCCCCCCGCACCCAGAGTGCACCGATCTCGCCCGCAAGCACCTCGGTGCCATCGTCGTCACAGACCTTGACGTCGAACCCGGGCACGACCGTACCGAGCGTTCCCGGTCGCACCTGCCCGGGACGATTGGAGATAAAGATGTGCCACATCTCCGCCGTGCCGAGTCCGTCGAGCAATTCCACTCCGAAAGCCTGCATCCAGCGTTCGTGCAAGTCAGCAGGCAGCGCCTCACCAGCCGACGTAACGAGGCGCAGCGAGGAAAGGTCGCGCTGGTTTGCGTCCGGCTCGCTCAGCATCTGGTTGATCATTGTCGGTACGTTGACCAAGATCGTGGGTCTGAACTCTTCGATTTTCTCGAACAGGCCCGCCGGCGTGCATCGGTCCGGAAAGAGGACCGCTGCCGCGCCTACGGAAAAGGGGAAGAACAGGTTCGAGCCGGTGGCATATCCGAAGAAGAGCTTCGGCACGGAGATGGTGATATCCCGCTCCGTGAGGCCGAGCACGCCCTTTCCATATAGTTCGGTCGTGTTCGCAAATGCGGCGTGGGTCTGTACCACGGCCTTCGGCTGCCCAGTTGTCCCGCCGGAGAAGAGCCAGATTACCGCATCATCCCGGTGAGAGGGGAAGGTCTCGAGGTGATCCGACTGTGCCGCCACCCGGTCGTCCCATGCCGGGTCGCCCACTACGACGAGATCGTGGAGATGCCGGGCGTCACCTGTGGCGGCCGCAAACGTCTTCCGTTGCTCGGTATGTACGATTGCAATCTTGGCGCGCGTGTACTCGAGGAAATAGCCGATCTCTTCCGGCCGCAGGTACGGGTTGACCATCACCACCACCGCACCAATCTTCACCGTACCGAAGAGCGCGGCGACGAACTCGGGTCCGTCCGGCAGCGCCACGATCACGCGTTGCTCCGGCTCGACTCCGGTATCACGCAACATGTTGCCCCAACGATTCGCGAGCGAGCGCATGTCGCGGAACGTGAATGTGCCGCGATCGGTGAGCAGTGCCGGGCGATCGCCTCGACCCTCGCCTATGCGTGCGTCAAGGAAATACTCGGCGATGTTGAACGCTTCCGGTGGCTGGAATGTCATGCGAAGATGATGCGGTCTGGGGAGACCGGGGGTCAATGCCTGTCCATCACTTGAGTGAGATCACATGGGAAGAGATGCGTGACCTGCCAACGGGCGGGGGCCGCGCGGTCGCGGTATTGCCCATCGGCGCCCTTGAAGCACACGGACCGCATCTGCCGCTCGGCACCGACGTGATCATTGCCGAGGCAATGGCCCGAGCCGGCGCGGCGCGTTTGGCCGAGCGGGGCTACACCGTGCTGGTGCTCCCTGCGCTCGCCTATGTGCCCGCCCCCTTTGCTCGCGATTTCCCGGGCACACTGTCGGTTCGGGCTGCGACGATGGGCGCTCTGCTCGGTGACATCGCAGAAAGTGTATCGATACACGGGATCACCGTGCTCGCCATCGCGAACGCTCACTTCGATCCCGCCAACGTCGCTGCAATCAAGCGGGCCATTCACGATGTCGGTTCCCGATGCGATCTCGTCATCGTGTTCCCCGATCTGACATGCCGGAAGCTCGCGGAGCGGCTCACCCCGGAATTCCAGAGTGGTGCCTGTCACGCCGGCCAATACGAGACCTCCATCGTCCTGGCCGAGCGTCCCGAGACGGTGCGCACGGCAATGTCGAGCCTGCCCGCTGTGGACATCTCGCTCTCCCGAGCAATCCGTTCGGGGCACACGACATTCGAGGAAGCTGGAGGCGATCGCGCATATTTCGGCGCGCCCGCTGCTGCCACGCGTGCAGAGGGAGAGAAGACGGTCCTCGTGCTGGGCGCGATCCTCGAGGAAGCGGTGCAAGCGGAGTTCCCCGATGCGTCTTGAGGGTCACACCGCCCTGATCACGGGCGGCGGCCGGGGAATTGGCGCCGCGACCGCTCGCACGCTGGCGGAGGCGGGTGCCACGATCGTCGTGTCGGCGCGTTCCACGGACGAGATCGAGCACGTGGCCGACACGATTCGGAACGGCGGGGGACAGGCGCACGCCATCACCTGCGACGTGACCGATGCGAGCGCCGTGCACGCACTCGCGCGGGAGGCTGCATCTCGAGTGGGGAGCGTGGACATTCTGGTCAATAACGCCGGGATCGCCAGTTCGTCGCCGTTCGAGCAGCAGACGCTCGACGAGTTCAATCGCATCATGGCCGTCAACGCGACCGGCAGCTTTCTCTGCATGCAGGCATTTCTACCGGCCATGCGCGAGGGTGGCTGGGGACGTGTGGTTAACATCGCCTCTGTCGCGGGGCTCCACGGTGCTCGCTATATCGCGGCGTATGCGGCATCGAAGCACGCGCTGGTGGGTCTCACTCGCGCCGTCGCGGCAGAGTATGCGCAGAGCGGCGTTACGGTCAACGCCGTCTGTCCCAGCTATGTGGATACGCCGATGACAGATGATAGCATCCTGCGGATCACCGAAAAAACCGGACGCTCTCGCGAGGAGGTGCTGGCGGCCATCCTGGCGCAAACCGCGCAGGGCCGTCTGATTCAGCCAGACGAAGTCGCGCACGCCGTACTCACGTTGTGTGACGACCGCGCGCGCGGCATCAACGGCCAGACCATCGTCATCGACGGAGGCGGGTGACCGAGTGAGTTTCGAGATCGTCAACCCAAAACTGCTTGGGGTGCCGCGTGGCTGGAACAACGGAATGCTCGCGCCCGCGGGCGGGCGTGTCCTCTTCGTCGCGGGACAGACCGCGGGGCACGGGTTGCACGACACACCCGACATCGGGTTCGAGGAGCAATTCGCGCGCGCCCTCGAGCATGTCATGCACGTGGTCCGCGAGGCAGGCGGCGGCCCGGAGGACATCGGCCGGTTCACCATTTACGTGACCGACATGGAGGAGTACCGTGCCAGCCTGAAGGCCCTCGGCAGCGTGTACCGGAACATCATGGGGACGCACTACCCGGCCATGGCGTTGGTCGCCGTCACGGCACTCGTCGATCCGCAGGCACGGGTCGAGATCGAGGCAACCGCGGTCATCTCGGAAAGCCAGTCATGACGATTCAAGCCAAATCGTTCCGCTACGAGCACGACACCAGCACCGGTATTGCCACTATCACGCTCGATCGGCCCGATCGGCTGAATGCCCTGACCTTCCAGGTCTATGAGGAACTCCGCGATACGTTTCGCGCGCTGGATACGGAACGCGACGTCCGTGCGATAATCATCACCGGATCCGGGAAGGGGTTCTGTTCCGGCGGCGACGTCGAGGATATCATCGGCGCCCTGTTTGAGCGGGATTTCGAGGGCCTGTTGGACTTCGCACGGCTGACGTGCGATCTCGTTGCGGCCATTCGTCAGTGCCGGCGTTCGGTCGTGGCCGCGTTGAACGGCACGGTTGCCGGTGCCGGTGCCGTGATCGCCACGGCGTGCGATATCCGGATTGCGAGCGAGTCGGCCAAGATCGCTTATCTGTTCACCAAGGTGGGGCTATCGGGCGCCGACATGGGGTCCGCGTGGATGCTTCCCCGAATCGTCGGTCTCGGCGTCGCCACGGAGTTGCTCATGACCGGAGATTTCATCGACGCGAACGAGGCCCATCGTATTGGCCTCTACAACCGCGTCGTCACGCGTGCCGATCTCATGGCGACCGCAACCGATGTTGCGAACAAACTCGCACGGGGCCCGTCGTTCGCACTTGCCATCACCAAGGACTCGCTGAATCGTGAAGCCTCCATGGACCTGGTCGGGGCGCTCGAGGCCGAGGCGCAGGCGCAGGCGGGATGCATGAATCACCCGAATTTCCGCGAAGCGTACGATGCCTTTGTCGCGAAACGGCCCCCACGGTTCACCTGACGCGTGGTAGCCGACGTCCGTACCGTTCGCGCGTTCCTCGACGAATCACATCTTGCGCTCGCCGACGAGCTGGCCAGCTTTTGCGCGAGCGCGTTCGGCAATCGCACGCCACCCCACGACGACGCGTCCGCCCGCGATGAGGCACGCGAGGCGCTCGAGGTCATTGGACGTGCCGGGTTCTTCCAACCGATCGCAACACAGGATCTCCGGGGTTGTGTATTGAGCCGCGAGGCCCTTGCGGCGGTCTCTCCTCTGGCCGATGCCGTATTCGCCCTGCAGGCGCTAGGTACCACGCCCATCGTCGTCGCCGGTTCCGACGCGCAGCGCGAACGGTGGCTCGCGGACATGTTCGCCGGCCGGACAATGGCCGCGTTTGCCATGACGGAATCCGAGGCCGGATCCGACGTGGGCGCCATGACCACGACGGCGACACGCGACGGAGACACATACGTCCTCGAAGGAGCGAAGACGTTGATCTCCAACGCCGGGATCGCAGATGTATATACTGTCTTCGCTAGTACGGATCCCTCGCGCGGCCGGAAGGGAATCAGCTGTTTTCTGGTGCCCGCCGACACACCGGGGTTCAGGTTCGTCGGCCCACAGGTGATGAGCGCGCCGCACCCTCTGGGGGAAATCGCCTTTGAGGCATGCCGCATCCCCGAGGAAGCGCGTTTGGGCGCCGAGGGCGACGGATTCGGGCTGGGCATGGAGACGCTCGACCGACTCCGTGCGACCGTAGCGGCGGCAGCCTGCGGGATGGCCGCGCATGCCCTCGACCAGGCATCGCGTCACGCCGCTCGCCGCGAGCAATTTGGAAAGCCACTCGCGGAGTTTCAACTCATCCAGGACAAGCTGGCACGCATGGCGATCGATCTCGACGCCGCCCGGCTTCTCACCTACCGGGCCGCGTGGGAAAAAGACGGCGGAGCAGAGCGTGTGACGCTCGAGTCGGCAATGGCCAAGGCATTCGCAACCGAGGCCGCACAACGCATCATCGACGCCGCCGTTCAGATCTTCGGCGGCCGCGGCGTACTCGCCGATCACCCCATCGATCACCTGTATCGTGCCGTTCGAGCACTGCGCATCTATGAGGGGACGACCGAGATCCAACATCTCGTCATCGCCAAACAGATGCTCCGTCGTGCGACGTGAAGGTCGCGATTGTAGGCGGGGGACCGGCGGGGCTCTACTTCGCGATCCTGCGCAAGAAGACGCATCCACGCGACGAGATCGTCGTCTACGAGCGGAACCGTCTCGACGACACGTTCGGGTTTGGCGTCGTGTTCTCCGGCGCCACCGAGGAGGCACTCGCGGGTGCCGATCCCGAGACAGTGGCAGAGATGGCCCGGTACGCGGCCCGCTGGGATGACATCGACATTCACTTTCAAGGCGAGTTGTTGAGATCCACCGGGCACGGCTTCAGCGGTCTCTCGCGCCAACGGCTTCTCGCGATCCTCGCCGCACGATGCGAGCGCTTAGGCGTCGATCTGCGGTTTCAGTGCGACGTATCCGACATCGACACGCTGCGCGACGCCGATCTGCTGATCGCGGCGGACGGGGTCAACAGCGCCATCCGGGATCGTTTCGCCACGTCTTTCCAGCCCACGATCGATTGGCGTCCCAATCGGTTCGTCTGGTTGGGGACGACCCGTCACTTCCCCGCATTCACCTTCTATTTCAAGCACAACGACGCCGGACTGTGGCGTGTCCACGCGTATCAGTACGAAGCAGGACACTCCACGTTCATCGTGGAGACAACGCACGAGACACTCACCGCCACGGAACTCGCCGAGGATGACGAGGCTGCTACTCTGGCTTTCTGCGAACAGCTCTTTGCAGAGGAACTGGAGGGCCATCCACTGTTGGCCAATCGATCGGTGTGGCGACAGTTCCCTACCGTGCGTAACGCCTGCTGGCATCACGAGAACATCGTGCTCATGGGCGACGCCGCTCACACCGCACATTTCTCTGTCGGGTCTGGTACGAAGCTCGCCATGGAAGACGGGATCGCGCTCGCACAGGCCCTCGACGCACATGACGATGTCGCCACGGCCCTGGGCGCGTACGAAACCCAGCGGCGGCCCGCAGTCGAGAGCCTACAGCGTGCCGCGCAGGTCAGCCTCGAATGGTTCGAGGACACTGAACGCTACATGAACATGGAGCCAATACAATTCGGATTCAATCTCCTGACCCGTAGCTTCCGCATCACGCACGACAATCTGAAGGTGCGCGACCCCGAGTACATCGACTGCGTCAACACGTGGTTTGCCGCGAAAGCGTCCGACCAATCCGGAGTTGATAGCGCGATGGCGCAGCCGGCACCTCCTCCATTATTCACGCCCTTTCGTCTGCGCGACATGCTGCTCGACAATCGGGTGGTTGTATCCCCAATGTGTCAGTACTGCGCCGAGGATGGAACGCCAAACGATTGGCATCTCGTCCACCTGGGCAGCCGGGCCATCGGGGGCGCAGGCCTCGTCATCACGGAGATGACCGATGTCAGCCGGGAGGGCCGGATTTCTCCCGGCTGCGCCGGGATGTACAAGCCGGAGCACGTTCCGGCATGGGCGCGTATAGTGGACTTCGTGCATGCGAACAGCAACGCCAAGATCGGCATACAGCTCGGGCATGCGGGCCGCAAGGGGGCCACGCGGCTCGCCTGGGACGGAATGGATGAGCCACTCGACGACGCCGCATGGCAGATCATCTCCGCATCTCCGCTCCCATATCTCCCTCGGAGCCAGGTTCCCAGGGAGATGACGCGAGCGGACATGGACATCGTACGCGACGACTTCGTTCGCGCGGCGGAGATGGCCAATGAGGCGGGGTTCGACATGCTCGAAATCCACTTCGCCCACGGGTACCTGCTGGCAACTTTCGTGTCACCGCTCACCAACCGGCGCACGGACGAGTACGGCGGGACGCTCGAGAATCGTCTCCGATTCCCGCTCGAGGTATTCGACGCCGCGCGCGCCGCCTGGCCGCAACACAAACCCATGTCCGTCCGCATCTCGGCGGTGGACTGGGCGCCCGGGGGTATGGAGGAAGGGGACGCGGTCGAGGTAGCGAGTTTTCTCAAGGCACACGACTGCGATATTGTCGACGTGTCCGCCGGACAAACCGTCGCCGATCAGCAACCCGTCTTTGGCCGTCAATTCCAGACACCGTTCAGCAATCGTATCCGTCACGAAGCTCAGATCGCCACACTAGCTGTCGGGAACATTTCATCGTACATGGACGTGAACACGATTCTCGCAGCTGGGCGTGCGGACCTGTGCGTGCTCGCCCGCGCACACCTGTGGGATCCCTACTGGACCCGCCACTCCGCGTACACGCTCGGGTACGGTTTGCCGTGGCCAAATCAGTACGAGTCACTAAACACGTACACCCCACGCTTCGAGTGAGGGGATGATATGACGCAGACGTACTGGAGTTATCTCAAGGTCGACGAACTGCTCTCGCTGCAGGAACCCGTGTCGGATGGACCCGAACACGATGAGATGCTCTTCATCATCATCCATCAGGTCTACGAGCTTTGGTTCAAGGAGGTGCTGCACGAGATCGACTACCTCAAGCAGCGCTTGATTCACAACGAGACACCTCGCGCGCTTCACACGCTCAAGCGAGTGCTCACGATCTTCAAGACGCTCGTTGCGCAGATAGATATCCTCGAGACGATGACTCCCCTCGAGTTCATATCGTTCCGCGACCGCCTGGACACGGGTAGCGGCTTTCAGTCGTTCCAGTTCCGCGAACTCGAATTCGTGCTGGGCAACAAGAACGCGCAGGCCATCGAGCGCTATCCGGCGGGTCACGCCGGCCGTGTTCGCCTGGAACGGCGCCTGCGGGAGCCGACGCTGTGGGACGCGTTTCTCCGCTACCTCGACGCGAACGGCTACCGAGCGGAAGAGGACGTGACGGAGCGTGATGTTACGCTCCCAATTCAACCGTCTCCTTCCACGCAGCGAATCCTCATCGACATCTACCGGAACGATCCCAGCGTGGCTGCCCTGTGCGAGCGATTGCTCGATCTCGATGAGGGGCTGCAGGAATGGCGCTATCGCCACGTGAAGATGGTGCAGCGCACGATTGGCACCAGAAAAGGCACGGGTGGCTCGGCGGGCGCAGATTATCTGAAGAGCACTCTGTTCACCCCCACCTTCCCGGATCTGTGGGAGATCCGTACCGAGCTGTGATGCCTGCGTACCAACGCGGCTCGGTTCTCGCCCGCACGCTAGGATGAGTATTAGACCGAACAAACTGTACGGTAGCCCGAACACGCTCGCACCCCACTACTCCCGCTTCCGCGTGAGCGAGCGGCTTCTACTGACCGGTCACTCACATCAGGCGTGGCCCGACGCCGGCTTTGCCGGCCAGGTAGAGGCATGGGAGGACGCCGCGCACCTGGTGGACGACAAGTGGGAGCGCGCTTTCGCAAAAGCCGAGCGGGTCCGCACCGGTTGGAGACAGTTGCTCGGCGACGACGACGGCGACATCACGCTCGGTACCAGCACGCACGAACTGGTCGCGCGTTTCCTCTCGGCGCTGCCGCTGCGCACGCGCCCGCGCATCGTGACGACGGACGGTGAGTTCCACACCATTCGCCGTCTGGTAGACCGACTGGCGGAAGAGGGCATCGAGATCGTCAAGGTAGCCAGCGACTCGGCCGCACAGTTATCTGAACGGCTCACCGCCGCCATCGATGATCGCACGGCGGTCGCAATCGTATCTGCCGTGTTGTTCCGCAATGCGCACATCGTGCCCGGCCTCGCGGCCGTTCAGCAAACGTGCACACGGCACGGCGTAGAGCTTCTCGTCGATGCGTACCATGCGCTCGACGCGATTCCCTTCGATCTGCACGACGAGCGGCTCACCGGGGCCTTTGTGGTCGGCGGGGGATACAAGTACTGCCAGTTGGGCGAGGGCAATTGCTTCCTGCGGGTTCCCGCCGCGTGCTCATTGCGCCCCGTCATCACCGGATGGTTCAGCGAGTTCAGCGCTCTCGATGAGGCAGAGGCCAATGGCCACGTGGCGTACGGTACCGGAGCAGACCGCTTCGCAGGCGCGACCTACGATCCCACGAGCCACTACCGCGCAGCAGCCGTCTTCGAGTTCTTCGCCACCCACGGTCTCAGCCCTGCGTTGCTACGGGAGGTGAGTCGGCATCAGATTGGTGTGTTGGCTGAAGCTTTCGACGCGTTGGACCTCCCACCGACGGTGATGTCCCGCGATTCCGAGACGCCGCTCGACCGGGTTGCCGGATTCATGGCGCTGCGCGGCGCGCAGGCCGGGGAGATCTCGCGCGCCCTGCGTGCCCGGGACGTGTACACCGACTCTCGTGGCGATGTCCTCCGCCTAGGGCCGGCCCCCTATCTGACCGATCGGCAACTCCGCGATGCCGTCGGCGCGCTGGGCGAGGTGGCTGCACCACCTCGCGTGCCTTGAACACCACACCCATTCCGCCGCTCGCCAGTTCGTGCTCCACGACATATTCGCCGGCGAGCGCGTCACGAATCCGATCGATCAGGAAAGGCACGGCGGCTATCTCACCGGGATTCCAGGGACGCCCGTACGGTAACTTGCATCGTCATTGGCCCGGGAAGCATGGCACCCACGGAGATCATCGACATGGCGAACTCGTTGCGAACCCAGCGACCCGCATCGAGATCGATATCCATCTCGCCCTGCACGGTCCCCGACGACTCCATCGCCACGCCGCCTACTTGCGTCGATCGCATCGTCTGTGAAACCGTGCCCGCCACCGAGATGATCGCGTGCCGCGCGCCATCTTGGATCTCCACGCGGACGAGGCCATAGCGGAGGTTCCGTACCATCTCCATCTCCATCGAGGCGCCCTCGAGGGACATGGTCACGGTGCTCGTGTCCACCCAGCTGGCGCCGGGCTCGACAGGATCTTCCGGTAGGTGCACCGCCGCCGGCATCGACTGTTCCATGCTACTCTTCATCTGCTCGAGCAACGGGTTGTCCCCCCCATCGGGGAAGGTCGTCTCGAGCACACGCCCGCGCGTGTCCATGCGCATCCGCGAGCGGAGGCCACGCAGCAGGTCGGCGGCCGCTCCCATTGCCTGCGCTGCCGGTCCATCTCCATCGAGGCCGATCGAATCGACCACCACGTCCACGACGCGCGTATCGCCCTCGACTGACACCACCGTCTGCGACACCAGCATGAGCTGCACGCTCGAGAACTGGCCCGCCCCGGCCGCATCTACCGATGTCTCTGTTTCGATTCTGTAGTGCGAGACCTGGCCCGCCGGAGGCAGCAGCCGCAAGAGAATGATCTGCTCCTGCGCCACCGCGGACGAGCATACGAGCAACGTCAGGACTGTGACAAGACGACTTGGCATTCACCCTCCGCGATCGGGCGATAGAATCTGCCCCATTTCAACCTCCGACGCCAACGCGCTAGCTTTCCCGGCTTCTGCCAGATCCACCTCGTCACGTGAGGACTCCATGAGCGACTTCGACATTGCGAGATTGCTGCAGACCGTCACCGACCTGACAGCCGCCTGGGGCCTCAAGGCCCTCGGGGCGCTGGTCGTGCTGTTCGTCGGCCGCAGCGCCGCCCGTTGGGCACGCCGTATCACACGGACGGCGTTGCAGCGCGGGAACACCGACCCCACGCTCGTGCCGTTCATCTCATCGCTCGTGTACTACCTGCTACTGGTGTTCGTCGCCGTGGCCGTCCTCGGCATGGTGGGGATACAGACCGCGTCGATCATCGCCGTACTCGGGGCAGCCGGTCTCGCCGTCGGATTCGCTCTGCAGGGTACCCTCTCCAACCTCGCCGCCGGCGTCATGCTGCTCATCTTCCGGCCCTTCAAAAACGGTGACTTCATCAAGGCCGCGGGTACCTCCGGCACCGTCGAAGCCATCGGGATTTTCACGACCCTGCTCAAGACACCGGACAACGTCGCGATCATCGTGCCCAACGCGAACGTCTGGGGCGACACGATCAAGAACTACGCTGTGAACGACACACGCCGCATCGACCTCGTCATGGGAATCGGCTACGGGGACGACATCCAACGCGCGATCAACACGATCCAGGGCGTCCTGAACGCGGACGACCGCGTGTTGCAGGATCCGGAAGCGGTCGTCGCCGTCAACGAGCTGGCCGATTCTTCGGTGAATTTGGTAGTGCGCCCGTGGTGCAGACGTGAGGACTATGGAGCACTCCGCTGGGATCTCATCCGCGCGCTCAAAGAGCAGCTCGAGGCAGCCGGCTGCAATATCCCTTTCCCTCAGCGAGACGTGCACCTCCATCAAGCCTCCACGTCGGCGGCCTAGGAGATTGTCAGATGCGTATCACATTCTTCGGCCACGCCGCCTTTGCGCTCGACGATGGAACGCATACGCTCGTGATCGACCCGTTTCTCTCCGGGAACCCGGTTGCGACCACCAAGCCGGGCGACGTGCGTTGTACCCACATAGCGCTCACGCATGGACACGAAGACCATATCGGAGATACCGTGACGATCGCCAAGGCCAACGATGCCACCGTCATCGCCGCCTTTGAGATCTGCAACTTCGTGAGTCAAGAGGGCGTTGCACACACGGAGCCCGGGAATCCTGGTGGGAAGATCGACACACCCTTCGGCTGGGTCGCCTTCACGCAGGCCTTTCACTCATCCTCGTATCAGGGCCGGTACATGGGCATGCCGTGCGGGTTGGTCGCCCGGATTGGTGGGAAGACCATCTACCACTGCGGAGATACCGCCCTCTTTGGTGACATGCGGCTGTTGGGCGAGATCTACCAACCGGACGTCGCCTGCATTCCGATCGGTGATCGGTTCACGATGGGACCCGCTCTTGCGACGCGGGCAGCGGAGCTGATCGGCGCACCGGTGGCGATACCGATTCACTACAACACGTGGCCCCCGATCGAGCAGGATCCCGCACAGTTCAGGCCCAAGGGTGTCGAGGTCAAGGTAATGGAGCCGGGAGACGTGTGGCAGTTGAACTAGCGCACCGTACCGCACCACACATAGCGGTCGTGTGCGCTCGCTGACGGTCAGCGCCGAGTCGTGGCCGCTGCACTCGCCCTTCACCATCTCGCGCGGATCCCGCACCGCGGCCGACGTGGTCACCGTCACCCTCGAAGAAGCCAACGACATCGGTCGAGGGGAGTGCGTTCCCTACCGCCGGTACGGTGAGACCATCGAGGGAGTCGTCACGTCGATCCAGCGACTCGAGGCGGAGGTAGCCGCCGGTCTCGACCATGAGGCGCTCGCAAACGTCCTACCTCCCGGCGCCGCGCGCAACGCGCTCGACTGTGCCCTGTGGGATCTCGAGGCAAAGCGAACCGGCCGGCGCGTGTGGGACCTCGCCGGCCTCGAGACGCCGCGACACATCACGACGGCATTCACGATCAGTCTCGAAACGCCAGATGCCATGGAGACCGCCGCGCGTGCCGAGGCCGCGCGTCCGCTCCTCAAGCTGAAGCTGGGTGGCACGGACGACGTCGAGCGCGTCCGGCATGTTCGGACCGCAGCACCGGGTGCCCGGCTCATCGTCGATGCGAACGAGGCGTGGCGGCCGGACGACGTGGCCGCACGGCTGCAGGCATTGGCAGGTCTGGGAGTGGAGTTGGTCGAGCAACCACTCCCCGCCAGCGAAGATGAAGTGCTCGACCGCGTTCCGCATGCCGTCCCGATCTGTGCGGACGAGTCTTGCCACACGAGCGCAGACGTTGCGTCGCTCGCGGGCCGGTACGACTACGTGAACATCAAGCTCGACAAGACCGGCGGGTTGACCGAGGCGCTGCGCCTGGTCGGTGCCGCGCACACACACAACATGGGGATCATGGTTGGTTGCATGATGGGAACGTCACTGGGAATCGCACCCGCGCTACTCGTGGCCGCGGCCGCAGAATACGTCGACCTCGATGCACCATTGTGGCTTGCCGAGGACCGCACGCAATCACTCCAGTACGCGGGCAGCGTGGTCGCGCCGGCCGGTCCGGCAGTCTGGGGGTGAGGGCGAGCTGAGAACCTTTCGCTCGAGCTCCAACAACAGCCGCTTGCGCCAGACACCACCGCCGTATCCCGCGAGCTGACCGTTGCTCCGCACGACACGGTGACACGGAATCACGATCGCAAGGCGATTATCGCCGTTCGCGCGGCCTACCGCGCGCATCGCTCCCGGGCGCCCAACCGCGGTGGCCTCGTCGGCGTAGCATCGCGTTTCTCCGTATGGCACGGTCCGCAAGTAATCCCAGCACTGCTCCTGGAACGGCGTCCCCGGTGCGACCATGGGAACCGTGAACTGCCTGCGCGCCCCGGTGAAGTACTCCGCCAGCTCGCGGTCGAGATGTGACAGGTGTTCGTGCTCGCCCGGGACCGGTGTGAGCGCAAACCGTCGGCGGATTTGGACGATCTGCCGTTCCAACATTCGCCGATCCGCAAACTCGAGGAGGCACACTCCATCATCCGTGGCGCCTGCGACCATGGGTCCCAGCGGTGTCAAGAAACGCGTTACCGCGATCGTCTCGGACCCGCGTGCCCGACCCGGCGTGTCGCCAAACAACTTGGCAAAGGCATCGCGAAACCCGCTCAGCGATTCATACCCATGGTCGTACGCCGCGCGCGTAAGGTCGTCGCCGACGCGCAGGCGTCCCATCGCCTGCCCCAATCGCCGCGCTCGCAGGTACCCGTGGAAGGTCATGCCGTGATGCCGTCGAAACCAGCGTCTGACACGTCCCGGATCGACACCGACCGCTCGCACGGACGCGTCGGTCCAGCGGCGCGCGGGCTCGTCATCCACGGCACGCAGAAGATCGGTCAGCCATATCGGGGCCTGGCCTCCTGGATCTAGCGGCGCGCGCTAACGGTCGGGAAATACTCGACGTTCTCTTCACGCGGTTTCTTGGCCGGACAACCCGGCCGGCAGAATATCCCGGTGGTACGAATAGCAGCGACGAAGACACCTTCGTACGCCTCATCCCGTTCGACGAGCGCCCGGTACATTTCAGTAGGGGCCGGTAGCAATTGGATCTGTTGCATCGGCCGGAATCTAGCCGCTCAGCCAGGCGGGCTCTACCGATTAATGGGCATCGAATTCGAGCTTCCTTGCCCCTCACCAATGGGACACGGATACTCCAGCATGTCCGACCGATTGCCGCTGCTGCTCTACGACGGTACCTGCGGGTTCTGCAACGCCACGGTGCAGCTCATCCTGCGGTACGATCGAAAGGGAATCCTGCGGTTCGCTGCGCTGGAGAGCACGCGGGGTCGCGGTATTCTCGCCGAGCATCCGGAACTCGAAGGGGTCGATTCCGTCGTCTGGGTCGAGAAAGAAGGCGCCCGGACCGGTGTGGTCACTCGTTCCGCAGCGACACTACGGGTTGCCGCTTACCTCGGAGGGGTCTGGCGCCTGGCACTGGTCGGGGAGGTGATTCCCGCTCCCGTCCGCGATTGGCTATACGACCTCATCGCGCGACACAGGCATCGCTTGATCTCCGGCGCAGCTCGATGCGTCATCCCTCCTGCGGAGGCGCGCCATCGGTTTGAGGAGTAGGCGCGGGTTACTCGGGCGGATTCGGCGATCGTCGCTATCGCACAAGCTCTTGCAAATCAATGAATTACCGTGGGTCACAAGAGCCCGCGACTGCACGGAAGCGTCACCGCAGCAGCAAACGAATTGGAGATTCCGGATAACAGGTGGCAGGTTGGCGGTGTCGCCGAGGAGGTTATGACCGCTCCGACCGCCCACTTGGAGAGCCACCGCGTCGTGCGAGGCGGCATGTAGAAAGACGTCAGCGGTCGGAGATGTCCTTCGCGCGCGTCAGCAACCGTTCGGCAAAGTCGAGGCGTTCCTCGAGCATCTGATAATCGGCGTCGTGCTTGTTGGCGATCGTGTCGAGATCCTCCTGCACGCGAGCGACGGCATCAGCCAAATCCTCGATTTGGCGCTCGAGACGCGGATCACGCCCGCGGCGCCGACTGCCCGTGAGCGCCTGCGTGACCGAGACGACCGCCCAGCACATGAATGCAATGGCGAAGATGGACATCATTCATGAACGATGAGCACCAGTCCGGGTTTCCGAAAGGCTGCCGGTAATGTTGGACCACCTTGTCTACGCGGTGCCCAATCTCGAAGGCGGAGTGCGTGATATCGCCGAACGCCTGGGTGTGCAGCCCACGATGGGCGGCCGGCATCCGGACTGGGGGACCGCCAACGCGCTCGTGGGACTCGGTGGTCAGCGCTACCTGGAGATCATCGGCCCGGATTCCAGGACGACGCATAGCGGGTCCCGCCCCCGCCCCCACCCCCGCCCCTTTGGCATTGACGATCTCGACGCAGCGCGACTCGTCACGTGGGCCGCGCACGTGACCGATCTGGACTCGTGCGTACAGACGGCACGCGTTGCCGGTTACAATCCCGGTGACATCGTGGAAATGAGCAGAACCCGCCCGACGGGCGAGCGCCTCGCGTGGCGACTGACCGTGAGCGCGTCCGACCCCGGGCTTCCCGGTGACGGCGTGATTCCGTTCCTGATCGAGTGGGGGATGTCTGCGCACCCGACCGAGTCACTCACCCCGGCGTGCACGCTCGTAAACCTTAGTGCGACACACCCTCATCCCCACCACGTGCGCGCCGCCCTGCAGGCGCTCGGCATCGCACTTGTCGTGGAAGAGGGCGCCACCCCAGGACTGCAAGCGGAGTTGGAAACGCCGGTCGGACGAGTCGTTCTGACGTGATAGAGCGCCTACCCCTACTACAGCGAATCGATGAACTCCTCCATGCGCCGACGCAAGCCTGCGTCGGGTAGGCGTCCCCTGATAGCACCGATGTTGTCCACCACGTGCCTCAGTTGCCGCGTGCCCGGAATGGGGCAGGTGACCGCCGGATGCGCAATCAGGTACTTCAGGAAGAACTGACCCCAACTCGCGCAATCGAACTCGGCCGCCCACTCGGGCAGTGGCCGGTCTCCCACCGCTCGAAACAGCCGGCCGCGCCCGAACGGCAGGTTGATGAGCACCGCCACGCCGCGGTCGCGTGCGGCAGGCAGGATACGCTCTGCGGCACCGCGGTTCAACAGTGAGTAATCCACCTGCACGAAGTCCATTTGCTCATTGGCGAGCGCGTTCTCCACCCGCTCGTACTGCCGGTCGCTCGAGGTCGTGACGCCGACATACCGAACGCGACCGGCCTGCTTCCATTCGCGTAACGTCGCAAGCTGTGTTGCGGTGTCGCGCATGTTGTGCACCTGCATGAGATCTACGGTATCGGTCTCGAGCGCCTCGTATGACGCCTCCATCCGCTCGATCCCGGCTTCACGCCCCTCGCGGTCCACCTTGCCGGCAAGAAAAATGTCGTTGCGCGCGCCGAGCGTGCTCATGATATCGCCCAGCACGTGCTCGGAATTCTGGAACGACCCGGTCTCGCGGTCGATCCTGTTCCCGTATGAAGGGGCCGTGTCGATCACCTTGCCGCCCAACTCGAGAAAACGCCGCACGGTCTCCTGCAATGGCGCCAGCGCCTCCGCGTTGGGAATCCCGTAGTTCCTCGTCCCTATCCCAACGGCCGGGATCATCTCTCCGGTCGAGGGAATCGGCCTCGTGATCAGATCGTCCTGCCGGCCGAGTGCCGGCCGCCATCCCGCGGCAAGCGCCGCACCGGCGCTCGCCCCGACTTTGAGGAGTTCTCGGCGCGTGAGGGTCATTGCGATGTCCTCCGAGTTTTCTTGTCGTATGTGGGGTCTCGCCTACCGATCCATCGACCGCTTGCGGAGCGCCCGTCAGGGCTCTTCTTATACTACATGACTCCCATTCCTCTGCGGCTCCGGTCTCTGCGCCCTCTCGGGTTCGCCATCATGTTCGCCGCTGTCGATGCAACCTCCGGTTGCGATGCTCCCGACGACGTTCTCTTCGTCCCCCCGGTGGTCGAGCCGCTCGAAATCCGACCGGGCGTATTTCGCATCACCTACAACCGGGACGTCGATGTCGTCCGTGGTTTCACGCCCGACGGGACGCGCATCGTCTACCGCAGCCGCGGGCTAGCGGGGTTCGGCGAGGGCTGGCGGATACTCAGCGTGCCCGTGGACGGCGGGCAGGTTCACGAGGAGGCCGCCATCTACCGACAGGCACTCAGGTCACCTGTGGGGCATCTTCTCATCCAGGGAGACCGCCGTGTGCTGGTGGTCTGGCGCCGGGAGGCCGCCGGCGCGGAGACCTGCAAAGGCTGCCCCGGCCTCCCGGTCATCGGGTTGTCGATACTGCGACTCAATGCGGCGGACGGCGCGCCGCTCTCCGCGTTTCCCACGCGTTCTCTGTTCCTGCCCAATCACGCGAGCACGTCGCCCTGCGATCACCGCGTGCGACTGACCCCGACGGAGCGGGAGGTGGTGGACCGCGGAGTCGATCCATACGGACCCGTAATCGCTCCGAACACCAGCGTCGGCGTGTACTCGGATGGCGATGTGTTGTGGCGCTTCGACCTCGACGACCCGACGGTGCCACGTGATTCCATTGGAACGGGCGCCTTTCCGGCGCTCTCGCCAGACGGCACGTTGCTCGCAGCCGCGATTCCTCTGGGTGCTGACAGCGTATCCGATTTCTGTTCGTTTGGTCTCTGTCCGTGCATACAGGAAACCGTCACCATCACGGCGTCCGCCTGGAGCGTTGTCGTTCACGATCTGACGGGCGGCACCGTAGATACCGTCGCGTCCGGTATGGAGCCGCAGTTCGCGCCGGATGGATCCCGCCTGCTCGTGCGCCGCATCGACGCGCTGTACTGGATTGACCTGTCCAGCGGTAGTGAGGAACTCATCGCCGGAACGTCGGGAGCGTACGCGCCGCGCATTGCACCCGACGGATCGGTGCTGGCTTTCTCGACAAGCCTCGACGGCAACCCCGACGTGTTTTTCGTGCGGGTGCAGTAGTCAGGCGCTCAGGAGAAGGCATAGGATCATACCGAACCCAACGCACGTCCCGAGGCGTGTGTGCCGCGATCAGCGCGCCGAGCCGGGACTTCACCCAGGACACGAGAACGGGGGCGGGCAACCTTTGACACGATTTCACTTGGCACGCACATTATGCATAGAAGCTGGAGGGAGAATCCCCTATGCGGTTCTCGGGATTACCACCGATTGCATTGTTGTGTCTTACCGAACTCGGTTGTGGCGCTCAGCCGTCCGCACCGACACCGGGCCCCCCGGCCGCGATCCGCGCCGAGGCCGGAAACAACCAGACCGTCGATCCCCGAACATCGCAGCGTCTCACGACCCGTGTCACCGATGCACTGGGAACACCCGTTCCCGGTATCGCGATCTCGTGGGATCTCTTGACCGGTACCGGCACGCTGGAACCGCGCACCGGCACCACCGACATTGGGGGCAAGACGTCCACGACGCTGTTCCTCACCACCAAGCCATCGAATCGGGAGGTACGCGCAGCCGTCGTGGCCGACTCGACGCTCCGGGTCACGTTCACCGTGCTGGTCACAGGCCCGTCAGGCGCAGAGGAGCCCGATGTTGTAATCGCGGTGGGGGACAACTTCTTCCGGCCAAACTCTGTGTCCGCCGGTGTGGGGCAACTGGTGGAGTGGCGCTGGATAGGTACGACGTTACACAACCTCGTCTTCGACGACACGACTCTGTGCGTGAGCCCTCGTGGTACCCGGCCGTGCCGGTTCTCCGTGGACGGGACGTGGAGGCATCGTTTTCAGCAGGCAGGCACTTTCGCGTACCGTTGCACATTGCATCTGGAGCAACGCGGGACCATCATCGCGCACTAGGAAATAAGGATTAATCGCCGCATCCAGGCGCCGAGGCAACGCTGGGACCTCAGCGTGATGGCACAGCCACGCGCAGCCGTCGCGCCTGCGTTGCCAGTGCCTTGTCCAGCGTCCAGAGCGATGCGCCCGCGATGAGTGCCGATGCGAGAAGGTGCGCATCGATCCATCCGATCCCCGTGCCCGCCAACGCGCGGCGCTCGACGAGCGCGAGCACCTCATGGTGTTCAGCGACGGGCGCTCCCGGGAGATTCTGCAGGTAGCCAAGGATCGTAGCTCGTGCCCGGAGGTTGCCGCACGCCAACTCCCCGAACACGAACGGGTGCACGACCACCCGCCCGTGCTCCAGGAGATGAACCAGCTCGCCCTTTCCTTGCCGAAAGTGCTCAACCCAGACTGAGGTGTCGGCGAGGTGTCGGCGAGGATCACCTGGGCGTACCGCGCCTGCCCGAACGACGACGCGGCACACTCCGCAGCGACCGCTCCGTCCCTCCCAGGGCCGCGAGCCGCCGCGCGCTTTCGCGAGCGATGAGCGCCTCCAGTCCCGCGTGCACCAAGGCCGTCTTCTCGCTGATACGCGTGAGCTTGCGAGCGCGAGCAAGCAACTCGTCATCGATGTTGATGGTCGTTCGCATATGTATCAGCATGCACATTTGATACATATTGATCAAGGTTCCTGTCGCGGCTGCAAGAGACGATACCACAGCGCCCCGGCGCGAATGTCATCACTTCGATGCACAAGAGGCGCATGCGCGTGCGTCAGTTACTCTCTACGAGACAGGTCTACGGCACCACACGGAATGCGTTGGACGCCCGCTCGTTGAGCGGCAACGGCATGGGGGGATCCGCGCTTGAGTACAGGTCCATCGTGATGCGATATATTCCGCCCACATCCAGCGGCGGGCTCCCGGGCCAAGCCCCGAAGTCTATCCCGCCTGCGATGGTGTCTCGCCACACGGCGTCGAGCAACTGGTATCCGCACTCGGCGAACAGATTGTCCGGCTCCCACACCGCGTCCCGCCAGGCAGATCCGTCCCACGACTGTACGCCAAATCCGAACGATGGGGGACAGTTGTACCAATAGAGGGGCGCCGACTGGAGCGCCACCGCCCGGAAGTTGACCGGCCGGTCGCCCGAGGCAGAGTAGACCGAGTCGGCGGTCTCAATGCGCACGATGACTGGCGCCGCCCTTTGTGGCAGCGGCTCGAGCGGCTCGCCGCACGCCGAGAACAGCGCGACGACCAACACCCCGATTGCCATGTGCTGCAGCGTCATAGGAATCCCCCACCACTCTGCCGCGGGCAGTACGAGCCCGATCAGCTAAGTCCGACACTTGCAACCATACCCGCGGGCCCACGCGTCGTGCCCTGCGGTCTCTTCAGGACCGCCTGCGTGACGAGTCCCGTCCCGCGCGGTAAGCTACTACCCATGAAGCTCGACTTTCGCGGTAAGACGGCGCTCGTCACCGGAGCATCCCGGGGAATCGGACACCGCATCGCGACGGACCTCGCGGCGTGCGGGGCAAAGCTGATCGTCACGTCGACCACACCGGAACCGGGAGCAGAACTGGTTCAGGAGTTTGGGCCGGACACGCAACACGTCGCGGTGGATTTCGCCGACCGCGCGAGCACTTCAGACTTCCTTGTATTCGTCCGCGCGCTCCCAGACCTCCACGTGTGCATCAACAACGCCGGAGCCACTCGGCACGGCCCGCTAGAGGAAGCGTCGGAGGAGGATTGGGACCTGACCAACGACGTGAACCTCAAGGCGCCGTTCTTCGTGAGCCAGGCGGCGGCCGAGGTAATGAAACGGGGTGGCTACGGTCGCATCGTGAACGTGGCCTCCATCTGGGCTCACATCACTATGGCCGGCCGGTCCATCTACACGGCCACCAAGTTCGGCCTGCGCGGTCTGACGCTGAGCTACGCGCTCGAGTTGGCACGAGCGAACGTGTTGGTAAACGTGGTTTCACCAGGATTCACGCTGACGGACATGGTGCAGCGTAACTACTCCAAGGAACAACTGGCCGAGTTGGAGTCAAGCATCCCAATGGGACGCCTGGGGACCGTCGACGACATCTCGCGCGCCGTGTTGTTCCTGACGAGCGATCTCAACTCGTACATCACCGGACAGAGCCTGGTGGTAGATGGGGGCTACAGCATCACATGAGCCCGAACGACACGCTCCGCGTTTCACGCGACTCACTGTCCACGTGGAACCTCTACACCACGCCGCAAGATGTGCACGTCGAGACGGGCCGCGGGTGCCTCGTTTCTCGTCGACTAGAATTCTTGACCTACCACATTTTGCGTTGTACATTGGTAACCCAATGCTGCACATTGGTTTAGGGTCTTGCCCCAACACGCACCAGCTCCCACTGGAACAACCGATTCGCGTTATCGTAGTTTCTTGTAGAGGCGCATGACGCCTCTCTCATCAAGATGTCGGCGTTTTTTTTGTAGCTAGGAGAGAACGTGAGCCCCAGAAATCAAGAGCTCTTGCAGCTGCTGAGGTCCCTCGCATACCAAGAGGGTAAGTTCGAGCTCTCTTCCGGCGGCGAGAGCGATTACTACATAGATGCAAAGACCGTAACACAGCACCCAAGAGGTGCGGAACTCGTTGCTGAATCGATTCTAGAGCTCCTGCAACGGTACAAAGTGGAAGCCGTCGGCGGACCAATCCTTGGAGCAGTTCCAATCGCCACAGCGGTTGCGATGTTGTCCGGGCAGAAGGGGTCACCGCTTCCGGCATTCTTCGTACGCAAGGACGTTAAGCCTCACGGACTTCACAAGTGGATCGAGGGTCGTGTTCCGAACGGTGCCACGGTGGCGCTTGTCGACGACGTTATCACGTCCGGCCAATCGGTAATCGAGGCGGTGAACCGCGCACAGCAAGCGGGCTACAACGTAGCAGTAGTGATCGGCCTGGTCGATCGTGAATCGGGTGGACGTGAGGCAATCGAGTCTCTGGGTATCAAATACGAGAGTGTGTTCTCCATCGCCGATTTGCGCTCGCGCAGCATTGGGACAGCCAGCAATCCGCAGATGCCTGCACATGCGTGATGCCGTCAACCCGTCCAATCCTTGACGGAGGGTTCTCCGCCGATACCCTCGAGCGGATCAGCACCCAATGCTACGATGACGACGAATCGGCCGCCTTTCCGGTGGCCGTCGTCGTTTTGGCTCACGTCACGGGATCCATCGCCAACGACCTACGCGACCGGCCCGTAGACACTGACGAGTCGAGGCAGTTAGGACACCCATCGAGCCACCAGTCTGATCGCGCTTGGAGGCAGTGCCGGCGAGGCGCAGCTGCGACGTGGCGGAGCGAATGTCGATCCTGTCGCATGCGTTCTTGGTATGGCGGGAGAGTTGACCAATCCGGGCTGGTATCTCTGTTAGAAGACAACTTGCTCCGGGATGAAGGATGCTCAAATCGGAGACACCTAAGTGGTTGGTACGAAAGAGGCGCCGGGCAGACTCGGATCCGGCGTCGCGAGCCGCCAGGCGAGCGACAAGGACGAGGACGCGCGGCGCCAACGCAAACGGGCCCGCATGCGCGGCCCGTTTGAGAGGCGAATAGAGGTTTTGCAGTTCTGTCCGACCCTTGCATTATTGTCCCGCCGTTTCGTAAACCGCTGTCGCTCCAAGACCTTTGAGGAAGCGTCCCTTGCGCCGGTTTGCGCCTCGTTGCATCCCTTGACGACACAACCTTCCCAGAATCTTCCCACCCGACCGATCCACAACGCGGTGGATCGCCGGGCCGCAGACGTGTGCGAGGCGGATGATGACCCGCCGTCAGTAGGGTGGGTAGCTACCTGAGGAGAACTCCCCCAAGATGTCCTCGAGAAGGCACAACGACACACCAGCTCCAGGCAGCCCGCACGGTCCGGGAAACCCGCACCCACTCTCGACGCTCAAGACGGAGTTGGTGTGGGAGGGAAAGTACGACGAGTTCGGCAACCGCCGGGAGGTTGACGCGGCCGGGCTTGCCATGCCTCTCCAACGCATTGAGACGGTGGATGAGCCCCGCGCCCGCACAGAAGCGCAAGGAGGTCTGTTCGATACCAAGAAGGCACACCTCGATGACTTTCGGAACATGCTCATCTGGGGCGATAACAAGCTCGTGCTCGCGTCGCTTCTGAAGAGCTTCCGCGGCAGCGTGGATCTCATCTATATCGACCCACCTTTCGATGTGGGCGCCGACTTCAGTATGAGCGTCGGCATTGGTGACGGACGTGAACTGACCGTCAAAGAACAGTCGGTGCTGGAGATGGTGGCGTACAGGGATACGTGGGGGAAAGGAACCGACTCCTACCTCCATATGCTCTTTGAGCGACTAGCATTGATGCGTGACTTATTGAGCGAACGGGGAACCATTTTCGTCCATGTCGGTTGGGAAGTATCACACTACGTGAAGGGCGTCCTGGATGATGTGTTTGGATCGAACCACTTCCTGAACCAGGTAATCTGGAAGCGCCAGACTGCTCACAGCGACATTGGCCAGGGCTCCCGGCACTTCGGCCGCATACACGATGTGATCTTCCTCTACATGAAGGGCGATGAATACACTTGGAACATGCAGTACACACCCTATTCGGAGGAGTATATCGACTCGTTCTATAAACACGTTGAGCCCGAGACGGGACGCCGCTATCAACTCGGCGATACGACCGGACCAGGTGGCGCTGCGAAAGGGAACCCGCACTACGAGTTCCTCGGAGTCACCCGCTACTGGCGATTCAGAAAGGAGCGGATGGAGGAGCTGTACAGGCAGGGACGAATTGTACAAACATCACCCGGAGCGGTTCCCAGACAGAAACGCTACCTTGACGAGATGCAGGGTGTTCCACTCCAGGATCTTTGGCTGGACATCAACACCGTTCAACCGCAATCGACCGAACGCGTGGGCTATGAGACGCAGAAGCCCGAAGCCCTGCTGGAACGGGTCATCGAATTGAGTTCTAATCCCGGTGATCTGGTGGCGGATTTTTTCTGTGGTTCTGGAACTACAGGGGCGGTCGCCGAGGCTCTCGGCCGTCGTTGGATAATGGCCGATCTCGGTCGCTTCGCTGTTCATACGTCCCGCAAGCGGATGATCGAAATCCAGCGCAAGCTCCATGGCGGGGAAAAGCCGTACCGAGCTTTTGATGTGTTGAATCTCGGGCGCTACGAACGCCAGTGGTGGCAGCGCGAGCACCTGAAAGGCGCGGATGAAGAGCACCGACGTGTAGTGTTGGAGTTCTACAAGGCTGAGCGCCTGCCGCAATCACCTTCTCCGCTGATCCATGGACGCAAGGGATCCGCGCTTTGTCATGTGGACGGCATCGACAGCATCTTCACGCGAGAGGAAGCGAAGGCGGTCGCGCGCGCCGCGAAGGGGGCCGGTGGCAAGGAGGTCGCCTGCCTCGCGTGGGAGTTTGAGATGGGTCTACGGATGGTTTGCGACGCGCTGGAGCGGGAACTAGGCGTCCGCATCAAACTCATCCAGATCCCACGAGAGATCATGGAGAGGAACCGGAAGGAACCTCCACCGTTCCTTGAAGTCGCCACCCTAGAAGCAGAGCCCGTCTACAGGACCGTGGATGGGAAGCGCACGGTAGACATCAAGCTCGAACGGTTCATCCCATCCCTCGCTGAGGTCCCCACAAAGGAACTCGAGGCACTCCAGGAACGTGCCGTCAAGAGCGGTTTCGACTTCATCGACTTCTGGGCGGTGGACTTCGACTACCAGAACGGGGGCCCCTTCAATCACCACTGGCAAGACTACCGCACACGGAAGGACCGATCACTCAAGACGGTCTCTGAGCAGGCTTACACCTATCCCAAGAAGGGACACTACTCAGCCTGCGTGAAAGTGGTGGACATTTTCGGGTGCGACACATCCATCTCCGTCCCAGTGGTCTGTGCCTGACACAATCGTCAACCCCGCGGCCCTCGAACCGCTCTTCGGTCCATCGGACGTCCCTAACCAGCATCGCGTTCGTGCGGAAGTCGCGGGCGCTCAGGCGAAAGCGGTGAACGGGCGGCGGCCGACAACGATCGCGATCGCCCAGAGCTTGAGACGCCACGTCGCCGAGTGGCGCGAGGCGCAGTACGGTGGCGCCTCGGATACGACGATCGAGCTTCTGCACCACTGGTTCCGAACCGATCACGACGTCCAGGGCCCAGACGGGATTCAGATTCCCTTCAGCTACTACTTCTGCCAGCGCGAGGCGATAGAGACACTCGTCTATCTGTATGAAGTGCGGGGCGTTCGTACCCTCTCCGGCCTTACCGCGGAATTCGGCGGGCCCGATAGCGAGATCGCGGCGCTCGGGACCAGCCCGGATGAAGACCTGTGGTCACGCTATGCATTCAAGGTGGCGACCGGCGCCGGCAAGACAAAGATCATGAGCCTCGCGATCGTGTGGAGCTACTTCCATGCGCTGCGCGAATCAGACTCGCCGATGGCGCGCCACTTTGTGATCATCGCGCCTGGCATCACCGTTTTTGAACGGCTCAAGGAAGATTTCGGCCACGGCCGAATTTTCGATCGGGACCCACTCATCCCGAGCGCCTGGCGCGGAGACTGGAACGTCTCGGTGGTTCTCCAAGACGAGGCGGGTGGGGCAGCGACCGGGGGGGTAGTCTACCTCACGAACATCCACCGGCTCCGCGACCCGAAGGCGCGACGGGGCAAAAACGCCGAAACTTACGACTTCATGGGCCCGGCAGTCTCCAAGGCGAAGGCGTTAGACACCGCAAAGGCGCTGCGGGACCGGATCACGTCGCACCCCCACCTGATGGTGTTGAACGACGAGGCACACCACGTCTGGGATCCCGAGTCCGCGTGGAACGAGGCCATATCCTTCCTGCACGAGACTAGCCGCAAGCGCGGCGGGGGGCTTGTCGCCCAGCTCGACCTCTCAGCTACACCGAAGGACAGCAAGGGAAACGTTTTCCGTCACGTCGTGTGTGATACCCCGCTCGGCGAGGCCGTAGATGCGGGCATCGTGAAGACGCCAGTCATCGGACATGGGGACCAGTTGGTCGAACGCGCCCACGCGGACGCTGCCTACAGGTACGAGAACCACCTCACGCTCGGCTACCGTCGGTGGCTCGCCTCGATGAAGGAGTGGGAGAGAAGCGGGAAGAAGGCGTTGCTCTTCGTCATGACCGAGAGCACAGCGGCGGCCGACCAGATTGCCCATCGGTTGAATACCGATCCCTTCTTCAGGGAGCTGAACGGGAAGACTGTCAATCTCCATACGAATCTGAAGGGAAAGCTCAAGAAGCGCGGTCGCGGAGCGACAGCCTACTACGAGTTCATCGAGAACGAGAAGAGCATCAGCGACGACGACCTGCGCGAGTTGCGCAAGCTTTCGCGAGAACTGGACGACAGCACCAGTCCCTACCGCTGTATCGTCTCAGTGTTGATGCTGCGTGAAGGGTGGGACGTGAGGAACGTCACGACGATCGTTCCGCTGCGCCCGCTTTCAGCTCAAGCCAAGATCCTTCCGGAACAGACACTCGGACGTGGCCTGCGCCGCATGATCCCTGCCGGTACCGGACAGGTAGCCGAAGTCGTTACGGTGGTCGAGCATAGAGCCTTCCTGGATTTGTACAAGGGGGAGTTGAGCCAGGAGGGGCTACCGATCGAGGTCGTGGACATCGACAAGGTCCCCCGCACGACCGTCACGATCTACCCCGACACCCAGAACAAGGACCTCGAGAAGCTCGACATCCTCATCCCTCGGCTCTCACCTGGCTACCGGATCGATTCCTCGCTGGATGCGCTCTCGTTCGACGAGGTAGCGGAGTCTTTCTCCAAACAGTTCAAGCCGCTACCACTCGGCACGCGGTCCAAGGACGAGATCAAGTACGAAGGCCGGCACATGATTACCCCACCTGCTCACCGACGGCATGGGGGCCATCTCGTTCTTTCGGGAAGAGCTTGAGCGAGCCGCCCGAATCCGGGGACAGCACGCGACCCTGGCGCCGCATATTCAACGATTCCTAGAAGAGGTCCTGTTCGGCCAACGTGTGGATCTGTACGACCCTCGGGTCGTCGGCCGTCTTTCGGACCCCGACGTACGGGAGCACATCCGCGCCACCTTCCTGCCATTGATCCTCAAGAGCATCACGCGCCGCAAGGATCGCCTGCCCGAGGAAGCGCCGCGATCGGTGACGGCGTGGGCTCCGTTCCAGGCAACCCACTCCGAGCGACGACCGACGGAAAGCTCGGCTAGAACCGCGTTCAACCTCGTGCCATGCGACAACCAACTCGAAGTCGCGATGACACAGTTCCTTTCGTTCGCCGGCGACGTCGATGTCGCCGCGTTCGCAAAGAACTCCGGACCCCAGGCGCTTCGTATTGACTATCTCAACGCCGAAGGAAGGCGCGCGACCTACACGCCGGACTTTCTTATCCGGAAGACTGACGGTCAGTACCTGCTGTCCGAGACGAAGGGACGCGCGGACCGGGACGTGGCTGCCAAGGCACGTGCGGCCGTTGAGTGGTGCAAGGCAGCCTCTTCCAAGAAGGTGAAGTGGGAGTACCTGTACGTTCCCGAAAAGGTATTCGAGCAGGTGCGGGGGAACTCGGTGGAGGAACTCGCGCGGGCCTGCGCACCTGCCCTGGTTCAGCTACTCAAGGATGCCGCTACGCCACAGCTCGCCCTCAACTTCGAGGCGGGTTCAGAGGAGCGCCTTGCCGAGCAGACCCAGGAGTTCATCGACGCGAAGGTGCTCGCCTCCCTTCCGTCTCGCTACCGAAAGGCAATCGAGCACGCTGTCGCCCTCTTCCACTTTCACAAGCAGAAAGAGAAAGTCTCGTTCGGCCCAATCTTCCAGCCGTTGCTGGGACCGATCGACCACGCCGCGGAGGCGCTGATGTTGAAGCGGCTCGGGGAGGAGGTACCGTCGGAGGCCGAGGCACAGAAGCACTTCTTTGAACCCGACATGGCCCGGACCAAGAAGTCGAGTATCAAGTACCTGACGGAGAGAGCAAACACCCTTAAGAAGCTCCTAGTCTATCGAAGCCCTCTTATGCCCACGGGCGCCCTGTCATTCTGCTTCGACTATGCCGCTAAGGTCGCCGAGGAGCCATTGCCGGGTATTTATGCTGCGGTCCGGGGACGGTTCGCGGCAATGTCGGGCACAGGCCTACCGAAACGCGTTAGAGAAGTCTACGACTTCCGGAATACCTACATCGCACATGAGAAGGTGGTGCTCAAGGACGCGGCGACGACCCGGGAGGCGCTCGGTCAGTGGATTGATACCCTCGTCGCCCTTCACGAAGCGGCCGCCAGTTGAGTGTGGGCAACGTCTCAGCTAGCGGACGGCCTCGAACGTCCTTAGGCGGCACGGGCTGTCGCCCCTTCAACCATGAGTGCAGATTCATCACGTAGCTGAGATACAAGGCGGCGCCCAACCTGCTTCATCGTGTGATGTCTCAGATCCCAAGGCAGGTATTGTTTGGCAGGCGAGGGGAACGTCTCATAGACGTAACCGAGGCCGTTCGTGGCCTCTGTTGCGACTGTACCTGTCCGGCGTGCGGTGAGCAACTCGTGGCCCGGAAAGGGCCGATCATGGCCCATCACTTTGCTCACTACGGATCCACGAGCTGCCACGAGCCACCGGAACTCGCCATTCTTCGAGCCGCCGCTGAGGCAGTCGGGAGCGCTGGGTCGATTCGCCTTCCCTCGGTGTCTCTCGAATTCGAGAGCTACAAAGACCGCTGGACTATTTCGCCGGCCGTTGAGGTACCTGTCTCGGCGGTAGAGGTAACGTCGCTCTTCGAGACCGCCGAGCAAGGTCTGGCCCTAACGGTTCGGGGCAAGACTCTCTTTGTTCACCTCCGCTTTCAGGGTGAGGTTGGATGTCCGTTTTGGCAGCACGCTCACGGGTTCGACTCCTCACTCCTCGATGTGGCGGTTGAGCCTGTTGCGGCAGAACCCACCATCGCCAGAATCAGTCAAGTACTGGTGCATGACGTCGACTCGAAAACCTGGGTGTTCAATTCACGTGCTGCACGCGCCTTCCGGCAGGTGACACGGACGGCAAGTCGCCTCCGACATGTGAAGCGAGGCCTGGCCGTACACGTTGATGGCTGCCCAAGGTCCGTCCGCAGTTGGCACGGCAAGCCGTACGCAAATGTCTTGGATGATTGCACCCACTGCCAATCCTGCGTGTCGGTGGGCTTCGTTTCTGGAAAGGATGAGGTCCTCTGTCTGGGGACCACTGCCTTCCCAACATTCGATAGCTGGAAGGCGCGTGAAGGAATGCCGCCCGACACGCGTTAGGAGCTGGACGAGCACGAACATTTACAAAGGAAGCCTGAGAATTGTGCGCCGGGTGGGGATAGTAGACGTTCTACCGAGTATCGCTTGTGCAAGGCGAGCTTCGGCTTACTCGTACTTCGGCGAGTCACCGGTAGCTCAAACACACGTCCGTTAGGCGGCCACCAGCCGGATGACGTTGTCAACACCGAACACGATTCTCTGGCACTACAGCCAGACCCTGCGCCGTTGCGTAGCTCGCGTGCATGCTACCGAGGACGGCACTCAGCAACGGCAGGAGATTGTCGTCTGCATTCTGCTCGCGGTCACGCTCGTCGAAGCTTTCTTGAATGTTTACTTCCGAATCCTCGTCTCAAATGAGGAGTTTACGTCCCACTGCGGATGGCTCCTTGAGGACCTGCGACGCCGACGGTCTCTCGACCACAAGATCGAAGTATGGCCGGAATTGATCCTTCGCAAGCGCCTGGACTTCAGCACGGGTGCAGCACGCGACTTCAAGGTCCTCAAAGAGAGACGCAACGCGTTGATGCACTTCACGAGTAGCCATATAACTCTGGATGCGCTGGGCGATCTCACTTTCCATGGATTGGCGGACACGAGCGCATTCGACGAACTCACGGCCGCTCATGCGGCGGACGCGCTGGAGGCCGCCGAAGGGATCATTTGTGAAATCTGGCGGCTCCGAGGCATACCGGAGGAGTCATTGCCGCACATGCTCCATCAGTGGACCGGCAGAATGGCGGCCACATAGTGAATCGCCCCGGGATTGCCGGAGACTCCATTTCTTGAGAGGACGGAGTCACGGGAAAGCCAAAAGCCCATATTCGCCGGAGGTTCGTGAGCCGGCGGTGCGGATGGTCCGGTAGCCACGGTCGTGCCAGACATCGAATCCCGCCCAGTCCCAATGAATGAACGCGCTCGACAAGTCGGTTTGCGGAGTTATTATCGAAAGTTGTGGATTGGAGGAATGAGAAAGGCGGCGTATCCTTTCGTGTAGTCAGTTGAAACTCACACGAAATCCGGTTGTGACGACCGGAGAAAGGACAC
>JAZDCY010000013.1:0-112418 GCA_036679645.1 Gemmatimonadota bacterium
CTGTCGGATCGGGAGCTGAATCGAGGTGAACGATGCGGAAGAAGACTGCCCCGCGTACCCGGAAGCACCAGAAGGCCTCGTCCCCTCAGCAGTCGGGGCTGATTGCCAGGGAAAGGAACGCCAGGCAATCAGCGGTGACGAAGTCCGCCCTTGACAATCGCTTTCATAGAACGTCCTTGCGCTTCAGTTGCGGCCAAGCTCAACACTCGGCCCAGCAGGTGGCTCGGCTACCGTACTTCCACAGGGTTGTCATTCTCGATGACGCTCAATGTTGCACTTCAAAGTTGATACTAAACAGCGCTTGCTAACATTCCGTCCAGGATGGATCGCGACAGACCAGCTCGAACTCAACGGGCTCGGTCCGGCGCACGACCTCCGTGTGTTTATTCAGGAGGAGTCCAACAACCTGATAAGTACCGGCCGGCCACCGCACCGCGCCGCCGTTTGGAGCTAAGCGCGGGGTCGGGAGTAGGCTGAACTCCATAGTGATTGCATCGCCGGGGACGATATCACGAACATCGAGTATGCTGCTACACCCAAAACGTGGACCGACATCGGCGCTGTTCGGCGCCACGACCGTGAAGCTGACTACGCAACCACCTTGCGTCTCCAAGCGCACGAGCCGCGCTGTGCGGTTGGTAGCGGTTACCCGGACGAGGACCGCAGAATCGGGGCGCATACGGTTGGCGCTCAGCTTGATGGACAAGTCGAGCTGCTCAACCGGCTCAGATGGAAGCAGGCAAGCGGTTGCTGTCAGAATCAGTGTGACGGATAGTAGTCGCCACATCATGGTCTCCCTCCTTACTCGAGCACATGGGTCGGCATTCTGCCGAGCCTCCCTGGTGCTACCCCGAGACCACGGATCGTTCTCGACTCTCGGATCGGCAGTCTATCGCCGAACCCCGGGTGCGCTGCCTAACGCATATTGAAAGCACGCCCCTTGCTGCTATCGTGGAGTCGACCGAGACCCAGGGACCACAGCAAGGAGCGGCTCTCATGAAACGAACGACGAAGTATGTGGCGTTGGACGTGCATCAGGCAACAACGGTCGCCGCGGTACGGCAGGAGGGCGGGCGGGTGATCGCCCGGACCATCCTGCCGACGGAGGCGCCGGCGCTGCTCGAGTTCTTCGGCGGTATGCGCGGCGCGGTGCACGTCACCTTCGAGGAAGGGACCCAGGCGCAGTGGTTGCACGACCTGCTCGCCCCGCACGTCGATCGGGTAGTGGTGTGCGATCGGCGGGGGGAGGGACGGCGTGGCAACAAAGGCGATCGGGTCGATGCCGACGAGCTATCCGAGTTGCTGCGCCGCGGGGCTCTGCGCGCGGTGTATCACGGTAGTGCGCACCGGACCGTGCTCAAGGAGTTTGCCCGCGCCTACCAGAATCTGGTCGAGGACTCCACGCGTGTGATGCTCCGGCTCAAGGCGTTGTTCCGCGCCCGGGGGATCAAGACGCCCGGTACCAGGGTGTACCAGCAGCAAGGTCGGGAGCAGTGGCTGGCGCAGCTGCCCGATCGCGGCACACGGTTCCGCGCGGAGATGCTCTATGCTGAGCTCGAGGTGCTGCGCGCGCTGCGGCCCAAGGCGAAGGTGGCGATGATCGCGGAAGCCAGGCGCGATGCGGCGTGGCGCGTGTTGCACACGATCCCGTTCATCGGCCCGGTGCGCGTGGCGCTGTTGTTGGCCACGATGCAAACCCCCTGGCGGTTTCGCACCAAACGGAACCTGTGGGCCTACGCGGGGCTGGCCGTGGTGACCAAGTCCACTGCCGACTACGCGCTGGTCGCGGGCCGGCCCGTGCGCCGGCGCCGTCCCCCGCTCACGCGCGGCTTGAATCCGAATCACAATCGGGTGCTGAAGAATGTGTTCAAGAGTGCGGCCGCGGCAGCCACGGGGCGGCCGGGCTCGCCTAACTCTAGGCCCCCTCGCAGAACCCGAAGAAGCCGCAGGCCGGCTCCGTGCCGAGTCTCAGATAGAACCATGGTTCGCAGCGCGCGAACACGACGCTTGCAGCGTCCTGTCGGATCGGGAGCTGAATCGAGGTGAACGATGCGGAAGAAGAAAACTGCTCCGCGTACCCAGAAGCGCCCGACCGCCTCGTCCCCGCAGCAGTCGGGGCTGATTGCAACAGGCAAACACGCTCAGCAATCAGCGACGACGAGGTGTGCCCTTGACAATCGCTCTCATAGAACCTCCTTGCGCTTCGGTTGCGGGCGACCTGCCGGCTGGTGCACCGCCGGGACCAACACTGCGCATAATCAACATCTGCTGAACGTGCACAATCCTCCCCCGGCGCACAACCAAACAACTTCCCTAACGAACGAACGCGCCCGTCGACTGCAAGCGGTTGCTAGATGGCAGTCACTACAAGAGCTTCTTGAACTCCTCGACCGTGAGGCCAGAATCGCGCACGATCCCACCCATGGTGAAGGCGTTAACTGGATTCGCTCGAGGGATAGTGAGGATGCGCTGGCCATCGGTCATCACGATGTGCTTGCCTTCTCGAGCGACCCGGAAGCCAGCCTTCTGCAAAGCCCGAACAGCGTCACGGTGGTTGATGCCCGGGATCCGGGGCACTTACACCGCCACGTCGATCTCGCGGACGTCAGCGTCACCGAGCTGCTCCTGAACGACTTCGACATATTCTCGGATTGCGTCTCGGATGTTAGCCAGGGCGTCTTCCTCACTAGCGCCTTGCGACCAGCACCCAGGGAGCCCGGGCACTGACGCAGCGTAGCCTTCTTCTGAACGGACTAAAGCGATCTTGTACTTCATCTGGGCGTCCTCCGATGCTGGATTATACCGGATTTCAGACTGTCGTCTAACGTCCGTGCGTTTGAGCTGCAAACAACTCGCCTGCGAGGCGAGCCGGCTCGCGAACGTATCTATGCGTTTGCACGGCGTTCATATCAACGCCTTCCTTCAAGACGGTCCGTGTTTGTCAGCTCCTAACGGAGCCTGTGTGAAAACTCCTAACGTTCGCCACCCCGGCTAATTCCGACGCGCACAATTCGCGCAGGAGCCACGATATCGGCTTCCCGATACGTCGGACAACCCCTCTTCTGTCCACACCGCCGAGTTTTCACACGGCCTCAGCGCCTGTTAGGCTGCACGATGCGTCAGCCACGCTCCGGACACTCGCTAGGCCTCGCAAACGCGACAACGGGATCCGGTACGACCCTAGGGGTGTACCACATGTAGCCGGGGCCCGCCAGAACACGCCGATCATGATACAGCTGAAGGCCGTCGCTCCCGAAGTAGATACGCTGCTCTTGCACGGTTCCGTTCACGGCACGCAGTTCGACCAGCATGAAACGTAGGACCTGCTCAGCGTCGTAGTAGTAGCTGGCCTCTAGGACGTGATCATCCCCGCCGCCTTCAACGATGAAGAGCCGCCCGGCACCGGTACTGTCTTGGTAGAGTGCGCGCTTTATATAGTCCTGCGGACAGTACTCGAAGTGCCGGATGCTCTCTCGAAGGGCACTGTCCCCGAGAGCCGCCCGGACTTGGGAGTAGACTGCGCGCACCTGGCGGATTTCGGGGCGTGTCATCCACTCTTGAGCCTCTGCCGGAACCGCAACCGCCAAGATGACCAGGCCAATAAGGTGTCGTGGCACCTAGGACCTCCTTGTGCAGCCTAACGGCTCTGCGCTTGAGCTGCAGGCAACTCACTGACGGGCGCACCGCCGGGACCTGCCCTGCGCATAATCAACTCTTGCTGAACGTGCACAACTCGCCCCCGGCACACAAGCCAACGACTTCCCTACCGAACGTCAGTGCCTGCCAGCTCCAAGCGGAGCCTGTGTGAAAACTCCTAACGTTCGCCACCACGGCCAATTCCGACGCGCACAATTCGCGCAGGAGCCACGATATCGGCTTCAGGATACGTCGGACAACCCCTCTTCTGTCCACACCGCCGAGTTTTCACACGGCCTCAGCGCTTGTTATGCGGCTCGTCACTGAGCGAACATCTCCTGCAACGTCCCGAGTACAGTCCGAAGTGTCGGTTTCGACAGCCGCCCCAGCCGCCTGACCAAACGCGCCGCATCTACCGTGCGGAGCTGATCGAGAACAACATATCCGTCACGACGCTGGAACCGACACGGGATACGGAAGGGATACGGATGTCCACCTGTGGTCATCGGAGCAACCAGCACCGTCTGGAGCTGGCCGTTGAGTTCATCGGGCGAGACCACGGCACACGGACGGGTCTTCCGAATCTCGCGACCCCGCACGGGATCTAGCGCGACGAGGTAGACCTCACCCCGGCGCGGCTCCTTCGCCCCTAGTCCCATTGCCACTCGGCCGAATCGAACCGGGTGCGCGTCGGGACATCGAGGAGTCCGTCTTCACCGCGCTCGCGCACCAGACGTGCAGCCGCTTCCCAGCCCGCACGCGGCTCGCGAACCGACGCTATTACGATGCCGTCTTCCACGACGCGGAGCTCGACTTCATCCTCGAGCCCGGCCAGCTCCAGCAGCGGTTTGGGAATCCGGACGCCGCGCGAGTTGCCGATGCGGACAAGGCGCGTTTTCATCTTGCCTCCCTAGTAGGTATCTACAATGTAATTACCTACCTTGAGATGGCAATGGGGCGTGGCTACGGACGAGCCGCATAACGGTTCCGCCCATCACCTGCAGGCGACTCCTCAAGGATCGCCCAGAACGCTGAGCGTCGCCAGAAACTCCTGAGCGAACAAACACAATGCATTCCTTTGAAACGATAGCGCCTGTCTGGTGCATGGGCTTGTTATGCGTCACGCTCTAGGCCAACCCTGAGGATGGCGTCGCGTATGGAGACAGGCGAGCACCTCGATCGTCGTGTCGTCAACTCGCTGGTAGTACACCGCGTAGGGAAAGCGCGACATTAACGCGCGTCGAATATGGCGATGGACGGCAGGGAATGCTTCCGGAAAGCGCTCGATCAGCTCCGCCACAGCCCAAAACGCGCGCAGAAACTCCGCTCCCAAGCCGCGCGACTGGGCATCGTACCACTGTCGTGCGTCCAAGAGATCGTCGGCCGCCTCTGCGCGAATACGGAATCGCACTCAACCAGACTTGTCAAGCCGCTCTCGCACCTCGTCGGCGCTCAGGTATTGCGGCGATGCCTCTGCCAAACGACGGTCGAGTTCCTGCCGATGCCACGAAGGTACCGGCACCGCATCGGGTTCTGCCGCGATGCTGTCCCAAACGTCCTCGACCAGTCGGAGTCGCTCTTCGACCGGGAGCCGTAGGATCTCCTCGATTAGGGCGTTCGGTGTCATAGACTCAATCTCAGCATCGTGTCGCAGTCCGGCAACCCCAGTGACGCATAACGGCTCTGCGCTTCAGTTGCGGGCGACACGCTGGCTGGCGCGCCACCGCAGGCGGACTGCAATAGCTGAACGTGCACAATCTTCCCCCAGCGGACAACCCAACGACTTCCTTAACACACGACAGCGCCCGCCAACTGCAAGCGCTTGATGTTTCCAAGAAGTGCCCTCGAGGAATAACGTCTCAACGCGAGTCCCAAGTCACGAGAACCGTTACCACCAGGAGGGCACCCCATGTTCTATTCCGGCATCGACCAGCACAAACGCGATTGCTTCATCACAACCTACGGGCCCGACGGCGCGATCGTCAAACAGGCCCGTGTCCCCAACGCGCCACTCCAGCTCCAGCGCCACTTCGCCCAATTCCAGGGGCCGCACAAGGCGGTCGTCGAATCGACCGGCAGCTGGTACTGGCTGGCGGATCTCCTCGGTGACCTGCGCGTCGACCTCCGACTAGCGCATGCCACCCGGCTCAAGGCCATCTCCGCCGCCAAGGTCAAAACGGACAAGGTCGACTCCGATGTCCTCGCCCTGTTACTCCGAGCCGACCTCATCCCTGAAGCCCACATGATCCACCCACAACGACGCGGACCCCGCGACCTCATGCGCACCCGCCTGCGCCTGGTCGAGAAGTGTGCCAGTGCAAAGAACAGCATCGAACGCCTGCTCGAGAAGTTCAACGTCGCATGCCTCGCCGATCACGACCATCGAGCGCGCGCTCCATCCCCACCTGATCCCCAATGACGACATCCAACGCCTGCTGTGGATTCCCGGTATCGGCAAGGTCAATGCGTTCACCATCTACACCGAGATCGATGGCATCGAACGCTTCCCCTCGGCCAAACAGTTCTTCTCGTACTGCCGCCTCGTCCCCGGCGCCGACAACTCAGCCGGGCGCACTCGGCATCGCTCCGGCTCGAAGGCCGGCAATCGCTACCTCAAGCTCGCCTTCAGCCACGCGGGCATACGCGCCGTCCAGTACAACCCGGAGATCCGTGCTTTCTACAAAGCCAAGGCTCGCAAGAAACCGATCCGGATCGCGCGCACGCTGGTCGCGCTCGAGTTGGCTCGCATCGTCTATCACGTCCTTACGGCGCACGAGGACTTCAACGGGCAGTTCAAGGGTCGAGCGCTGAGTCATCGGAAGCTCGCGCAGTGGCCACGCCGGGCAAGCCCATCCGCCTAACTGAGTCCGCAGCACGCGGGCTCACGCGCTTGATTGGGAAGTCCGGCGTCGTGCCAGGAACGTATCTGGGACCGCCTCGGTCAGAGGTGACCGCTCGCGCGCAACGGTAGCGAGTCGGCAAGCCCATAATGGTGTTTGGACGCCACTGCGAGTGACGCTCCACGCGATACCACCGGCAGACGCCACGTCGCGCTCAGGGAAGTTGAACAAATGCGAAAGCGAGAAAGCGGCGAGCACGCTCGCCGCTAGGGATACTGCGTCCACTTGACAGGGCACTTCTTAATGGTGTTAGGCGGCACCCCGGCAGAGCATACAAGCGAGCACGACGCTTGCTGCGAGCGAGAGTACGTGGCAGTTGCGGCGGTCGCCGGCCGCCAGCGCTTGTTGCGCCCCCCCCCCGAGTACTCAGGCGTCTTTGTTCTTAGCGTCCCAGATCAACGGCTCCCACAACTCAACCTTATTGCCGTCGGGGTCCATGATCCATGCGAACTTGCCGTTCTCGTGAGACTCCGGGCCCTGCAAGATCTCGATCCCGTTGGCCTTCAGCTGCTCCACCATCGCGGTCAGATCGTCAACTCGATAGTTGATCATGAAACTCGATTTGCTGGGCGCAAACCAATCGCTTCTCTTCTCCGCGACGTGCCAGACGGTGAGGCCCTTGTCTTCGGCCTTGTCATCCGGCCACTCGAGAATCGCTCCGCCGAAATCCTCAAGTGCGATTCCGAGGTTCGTCTCATACCACCGCGCGAGCGACTTATTGTCGCCCTCGGATTTGAAGAAGACGCCACCTATTCCAGTCACTCTTGCCATTTCGTCGCTCCAATCCGCGGGCTGTCCGTGGCATCCCAGAGGTTAATATGTCTCGACAAACGACGGGCGAGGGAAGGCGGCGCCTAACTAGCAATTGGACTGCATACCTCCATATGCTACACCCCGCTCGCGACATCGCAAACGCGCTGGCGGGCGCGTCACATGGCGTACAGGATGAGACCGATGCGGCGCCGTGCTACCGCACTCCGGCTATTGGTGAGCCCCCTGAACGCGCGATCTCGGTCCAATCCCGCAGTGAGCGGTACCTTCTAAAGGCGAGCCGAGCGGCGGGCGTGGTGGGCGCGCTGGATGGCGTGCAGGTCGGCACGCCGATGCCCCCACGCGAATCAGTAGAGTCCCGTCGCCGACAGCACCGCTCTGAAGCGCGGCTGGGAGCGAAAGTCCGCAAAGAGTTTTTGCACGGCGACCAGCCGCATGAAGGTGCTCTTCTGTTCGGCGGCTGTCTCCAGCCAGTCCAGGGCCTTGTCGTCGTTTCCGAGTGCCGCGTAGAGCAGTGCATAGTCGTATGGGTCGAGGTTGGCAGAGTTCTCTACGGCCAACAGAGCATCAAGCGCTTCGGCACGCGGCCTCGCGCCCGTGATCCCTTCCCATACTTGCTGAAACGGCTCGCGTTCGTGATCCCCCGCCTCGATCCATCGGAGGCCTGTCCGAAACGCTTCATCCAGTCTTTGCTCGGCGAGATACCAAAACGCCAAGTCGCGTAGCGCCGGCGTGATGTTCGGGCTGAGTTCGAGAGCTTGCTTCATCTGCCGCAGTGCAGCTTCCAACGAGTCGGCATAGTACAGTGCCTCCGCGTACATCACGTTGATGACCGGAGACAGCGGGTCCAACTCGTAGGCTCGCCTGGTTTCAGACACCGCTTCCTCGACACGCCCCGTCCATGTGAGGAGTTCGCCGTACCACTGATGGGCCGTCGCATAGTTCGGATTCAGCGCGATGGCGCGTCGGTACGCCTGTTCTGCCCCGATCCACTCCCATCGGTTGTCCATGATATAGCCGAGCGATGCGTGCGCCTCGGCCAGCGTACTGTCGAGATCCAGCGCTTTCGAGGCGGCTGCATGGGCACGATCGAAGGCCTCACGCGCGGACACGGGCGCATAGGTTGGCAAGACGGCGTAGGCGTCCGCCAAGCCGGCGTATGCGAGAGCGTAGCTGGAGTCAGCCTCGATCGCTTGCTCGAAATATTGAATCGCCGCATCGAGCACGTCGGCGGGACCTCGTTGATGCCACTGGTATCGTCCCCGCAAGTACAGGTTGTACGCCTCGACGTTCGCCGCGTGCCGCGTCGCGAGCTGTGAGCCGATGTCCCCGAGCAGCTCGACCTTCAGCGCCGCCACGATCGCCCGCGCGATGGCATCTTGCACGGTAAATATGTCCGTGAGTTCACGGTCGTACGTTTCGGACCAGAGCTGGAACCCATCGGAAACGTTGATGAGTTGCGCCGCGATGCGGATCCTGGTACCCGAGTGGCGTACACTGCCTTCGAGGATTGCGCCGACGTTTAGCTGACGGCCGATCGAACCGATGGTCTCACTCTTACCTTTGAACGAAAACGAAGACGTGCGCGCCGCGACTTGCAGGTCGGGCACCTTCGCGAGGGCGTTGAGGAGTTCTTCAGCGAGTCCGTCCCCGAAATACTCGTTGTCGGGGTTTGCACTGAGATTTTGGAAAGGCAATACAGCAATCGACACTGCTCCTTGTGGGGCGCCTGTGGTGGAGTTGCCGGGTAGCTGGGATCGCAGCCGCAGCGTCAGCAAGGCCGAGACCCGGTGGGGCAAACGCAAAACGGCGCGGCTACCGCCGCGCCGTTTGCGGATTGCCCCACCGGGGATCGAACCAGGACTCTTCTGATCCAGAGTCAGACGTGTTGCCTAGAGAGATCCGGCTTCGGAACTAGACCCACGGGGTGTTGCGCCGGGTCCGCGTCGTATGGAGCTTCTCGAATGAGTTGCGGGCCGGGAATCGCTTGCCCAGGTCCTGCTCGCGCAGCACGAGAACTGAGCGCTCCGCGCGCCGTGAGGCCGCGCCCAAAAATGTGCGGCGCGTTTGAACGGTGCCGTACACTCCCACACTGACGAGCGCATGGGGAATGTGCCCTCGGTGACTGTCGATTTGACTGTCGAAAGAGTCCGGCAAAGTACGGCATTTGAGCGAAAAAGTACGGCAGGTTGTGGGAACTATCGTAGGAATTCCGGCATTTTGCCGTGATTACGTGATCGTCTTTATCGCTCTCCAGGCGTGCCTCTTCACCCGCAGCGACCCCGCAGGGCGAAGCAAGGGGAGCGGATAGTGTGCGGGGAGGTGCTCTGTTCCCCGATTCGAGTAGACACCTAAGTTTGTCACTCGAAGGGAGGGAGAATGTTCTACTACAATACCTTTGCTCGTGTCGCCCTGGTGCCGTACGTGGGCGGGACCATCGTCCACATCCTTCGGCTGATCTATGACTTTCCGATCGAACAGATGCCCACGGAGGTCGATTGGCTCGTCGTCGTCATCGGAGGGTACGCCGGCGTGGGACTCATCGTATTCGCCAGCCGCGTTCGCTTCGAGAATGTGTGGGACAAAGTCGGCTACGGGTTGCTGATCTTCCATCTCGATGGATCCGTGGTCCTTCACGCGTACATGTTATTTGCGGGGAGCCACGATGCCCTGCGAGTCTTTCCTTACTGGTACAGTTTCCTCGCGGTCGCATACTTCATCGGACTCGGACTCTACGTCCGCCGTTTGAACAACCGGCTGTACAGGGAGACGCGACCATAGCCGGTCCCGGCTCACGACCTCTTCAGGTTCATCGCCACGACATGCCGGCGGGCTCTTCTAAGGAACGATTGTCGGTGGAATGGCCGTGAACATCACGGCGATCGCCGCTGCGGTGAAAACGTGCCACAACCCATGACCGACTCTGACGAGTACGCCGGTGCGCTTGTCTATCGACCAGACGATGATCGCGAGCACGAACAGGCCGAGGCTATACAACCCCAGCGTGGCATTGCCGCTCGTAAATACACCGACCGAGATGAGCGCCAACAAAAGCGCCATGCGCGCCATCAGATTTCCGTCCAGCAGCCACGCAAGGGCAATTCCGCTCAGCGCCGCTCCCGCCAGCGTGATCCAGGTTTCCGACGGGTGGCCCACGACCACCACGTAGAACGCCAGTCCGGCCATCACGGCGTACATGCCGCCGTGGTCCCACCTCGCGGACCAGCGTGTCTTGACCCCGTGATAGATGGCTGAGCCAAAGCAGAGAAAGGCCATGGTAATGAACCCAATATGAGCCTTTTCAGAAGTGTCCGCGAAACCGGGGGAATACCGAGGATGCACTGTGTGACGAAGGCAGTTTGGCGCTAACCGGTTGCCAAGATGGGTTACAGGAGTCAAACTAGGCGCTCAGAAAAGCATGAACGGACCCAGGGTTCAGACGCCGCCGCCGTGCTGACGCTCTCGCTTGTCACATGGCCGGCTAGGGATCCCCTGGAAGAGTGTCACCACGAGTGGCCTGACGCCTGAGGACGCAACCGTGCGAGACCTGGACAAGAGCAAGGATGAGCTGAAGAAAGGTGCCGAGCGAATGGCGAGGATGATGGCCGAGCGTGAGCAGCGTTTTCGGCGGGTGTTTGATGAGGGACCGCTTGGAATGGCGCTGGTCGGTAAGGACTACCGCTTCTTGCAAGTCAACAACAAGCTCTGCGAGATAGTCGGATACACTGAGACGGAGCTGACCCAACTGGGGTTCCCGGACATTACACACCCAGAGGATCTTGGGAAGGACATCGAGCTGGCAGAACAAGTGTTCCGGGGCGACCTACCGTCTTACCAAATTGAGAAACGCTACATCGCGAAGGGTCAAGATATAGTCTGGATTCACCTTACTGCCTCTGTGATTCGCGACGAACAAGGCGAGCCGATGTACGGTTTGGCGATGATAGAGGACATCACCGAACGCAAGCGGTCGGAGGAGGTGCTGCGGAAGTACGAGTCTATGGTATCTGCCAGCAGGGATCTCATGGTGTTTGTTGATACTACGTACACCTATCGGGCGGTGAACGCGGCCTACTGCGAAGCTCACAGGAAAACCCGAGAGGAGATTCTTGGACACAGTGTGGCCTCGGTGCTGGGACAGGAAATCTTCGAGACGACGCTAAAGGCCAACCTGGATCGCTGTCTGGCTGGGGAACAGATGAACTTCGAGTTCTGGTGGGACTCACCCGCTTTAGGTCGTCGATACGTGGATGCACGATATGACCCTTTCTACGAGGCCGACGGCTCGGTTTCAGGAGTCCTCGTGGACGTTCGTGACAATACAGATCAGAAGCAGGCGGAGGAGGCGCTTCGAGAAGCTCGGAGAATGAAGGCTATCGGACAGATAGCTCTAACCGTGCGGCACCATGTCAATAACGCGCTCACCACTATCCTGCTCAGCAGCCAACGCTTGGCTTCCGAGGGTTCGCTCCTGACGCAGGATCACAGAGAGATGGTGCAGGAGATCTCTAAGGCTGCCAGACGCATCGCACAGGATCTCGAGAAGATCCGGAATCTCAAGACTGCACCCGTCACCACATATGCAACTGGTGAAGAGATGGTGGATCTCGCGGCCGCCACGACGAAATGACGCTGGACCACCATTGTTATCGAGACGTTACTCCTTGAGGGCACTTCTTGGAAACATCAGGCGGCTGTAGAAAAGAAGGGGACGAGAGGGACGACGGAGGAGATGACATCGCCCCCTTCATCGCCCCCATTGTCGCCCCTTTCGTCGCCCTTAGTTGGCAGCAGAGTCCGCGATGACAACCGATGTGGTGTCGAACGGGATCTCGACGGCGTCATCATCGCCACGGATCTCGCGGATGAACTCGTCCGCCATCCCGAGCAAGTCAAACTTCGGGACACCGTCCGCGTTCGACCGGCCCGTGACTCGCTCCAGGTTGTGCTTGGCTCTCACGTGGCTCCCATCGGACGCTAGCGCTGCGCTATAGGCCTCCCCTGCCGCGACAGCGTATCCATTGCGCTCGAGTGCAATCCCGAGGTTGTTCTGAAAGACGGCCACATGGGGCGCCAGCTCGACCGCCCGGGCCAGAGGCGGCAGCGCTCGCTCGAACGCTCCCCTCCTGATCCGCAACAGCCCGAGGTTGTTCATGGACCACACATCTTCCTCATCCAGCACGAGTGCCTGGTAGAACGCGTCTTCCGCCTCGTCGAGCCACCCCAGGTCCTGGCGCGCCAAGCCCAGGAGACGAAAGCCATCGACGGAACCGGGATCCAGAGCCAAGGCCTCCTCGACACGCGCAAGCGCGTCCTGGGCACGGTCCACACGCAGCAACACGCGCGTCACGTTCAAGAGACTCTTGACGTGGGTTGGGTCGAGATCGAGCGCCCGCTCGAACGCGTCGATCGCCTCCTCGAGCCGGCCGGCCTCGCGGGCGGAGAGCGCGAGCATGTAGCGACCCCAGACGTTCTCGGGCCGCCCAGCGACATAAACACCGAAGTACTCGACCGCCTCGTCGTAACGGCCCTCGTGAAAGAGCGTCTCCGCCTCAGCGTAGGTGACGTGTTCGGGCACCGTGATGGTCGGCGGCTCCGGCTCGGAGACCGTGCTCGGGTACTCCTCATAGGTGACCGCCGAAACGGGTTGCGTGGGCACGGCGCTGGACGCCTGCGCCACACCATCGCCCGATGGCGCGCTCCCGCGACTCGCGCGGCCGGGGGCGTCGCATCCGGCGCTAAGAAACGCCAGGAGCAAGAAGAGGATGACCGCCCCATCCCCCATGCGGTCCTTGACCTGATCGCGTGAAATCGTCCGCAAACGCATACTGACCTCCTTGAGATGACGTGCCCGTGGGCACGTGTTGGGTGATGTCGTCGCCCGTGAGCAACGCACCCCAGAGGCCAGCCGCCACACGCGCGGCCGGTGTCGTATAATCGGTTGAATCTGAATGTGTTAGGGTGATCGAGCGGGCGGTCTGCCATTGGCACCCCGGTGAACGCCCGGACACGATCCGCGCTACGGCCGTGTCGGGTGGGACACCTATTCCGCGGCAGGCCGCGAGACATCGAGACGGCGCATCAACTTCAACAAGCTCGAGTGGTCGGCGAGCCCCAGTGCTGCCGCCGTCTTCGTGATGTGCCAGTCGTGGCGTGTCAGCGCATCCAGCACGATCTGCCGCTCCGCTGCAGTCTTCCGTTCCTGAAACGACCCCAGTGCCCCCCCGTCGGACGGCGGGGCGGACGAGTGCGCAGCGGAACGCCCCGGTTCATCACCAATCCCTTCGGGCACCTGCGCCGACATGACCGTGTCACCCTCGGTTGCGATGACGAGCCGCTCGACGATGTTGCGCAATTCCCGGACATTGTTGCGACGCCAGTCGTGCGCGGCGAGTCGATCGAGCGCCGACGGATCCAGCTGCTTGGGGCGCATCCCGAAACGCTCGCAGGTGAGCGCGAGCAGGTGGCCCACGAGTGCGGGAATATCGGACGGATGCTCGCGGAGCGCGGGCACGCGGATGACATGGGCGTTGATCCGGTAGAGCAAATCCTGCCGAAACCCCTCCCCCTCCCCCTCCCCCTCCGCGTCGAGGTTGCGATTCGTGGCGGCGACCACGCGCGTCTGCACCTTCAAGCTGCGACTCCCTCCCACGCGAGTGACCAGGTTGTCCTCCAGCACGCGTAGCAGTTTGGCCTGTGCGGGGAGCGACAACTCGCCGATCTCGTCGAGGAACAGCGTGCCACCGCTGGCGACCTCGAACGCGCCCTTCCGCGCGCCAGTCGCGCCGGTGAAGGCACCGCGCTCATGTCCGAACAACTCGCTCTCCACGAGCTGTTCCGGCAACGCGGCGCAGTTCACCGGAAAGAACGGTCCTTTGGGGGCACGGCCCATCCGATGGAGTTCCCGCGCCACGAGCTCTTTGCCCGACCCGCTCTCACCTACTACGAGAACCGTGCTGGGAATGGGCGCCAGCCGCGCGATCTCAGCCCGCAGCCGCTCCATGACCGGGCTCGCGCCGATGAGCGGTGACTCGGTGCCCGATTGGCGTCGCAACGTGGCCACTTCCTGTTGCAATCGCCCACGCTCGAGGGTGGTCTCGATTTCTCGCACGACCCGCTCGACCGGCTCGGCCTTGTCGATGAACCCGGCAGCACCGAGACGCATGGCCTGTATACAGCGGTCGTAGTCTCCGGTGCCGGTATACACGATGACCGGAACACGGATACCGCGTTTCGTGAGGGACCGCAGCACATCGAAGCCGTCCGTGCCCGGCATCTCGAGATCGAGCACGATCGCATCGACCGCCTCACGGTTGAGCAACTCGAGAGCCTCCGCACCACCACCCGCCGTGACGACGTCGTACCCACCTACGCGGCGGAGATCGTAGCTGTATTGCTCGACCATCGCGGCGACGTCGTCGACAATCAGGATTGTGGTCATCGCGCGGGCACCTCGATCACGAAGGTCGTGCCAGCCCCGGGCTCCGTTTGCGCCTGGATGGTCCCACCGAGGTCAGCGATCAACCGGCGCACAACCGAGAGGCCGAGCCCGGTCCCATGCTCTTTCGTGGTGTAGAAATCGTCGAATGCGTGCTCGAGTTCTTCGTTGGTCATCCCGCATCCGGTATCCTGAATCGACACGCGCACCGTGCAATCGCCGGTCGTGCTCGTCACGGTAACGGATCCCGCATCGTCGGACAAACTCTCGACCGCGTTCCCGATGAGGTTTTCGAGTACCCGCCGGAGTGCGACCCCGTCACCCGCGGCCATGGGAAGATCACGTGCCAGCCGGAGGCTCACGACGTGACTCTCACCACCGCGTTCCGCCGCGATCTGCCGGACGATGGCATTCGTGTCGCACGGTCCGCGATCGAGCCGCGGAGAGAGTCGTGCGTAGTTCGTCGCGAGATCGTGAAGGTACGTGATGCTCGACTCGACGGTCTGGTGCCGCTCCGCGAACACGTCCGCTAGACGCGCCGGCTCCCGCGCGGCCACCTCGCTCAGGTGTCGAAACACGTTACGAATGGGCGTGAGCCCGTTCTTGATGTCATGGTTGACCTGCCGTGCCACGTCGGCCACCGTCGCCCGCCGCTCCGCCTCTCGCAGGCGTCCCGTGCTGCGGCGCAGTCGCTTCACCAACCCATCCAGCAGCCGTGCGAGGCGCCCCACCTCGTCGGACCGGTGGGTGGCAAACTCGACGTCGAGTCGATCGAGGTCGAGTACCGCCGTCTTGCCGGCAAGGGTCGCGAGTGGACGACTCAACCGACTGGCAAACCACCAGGCCAGTAGCAACGCTCCCGCAGCCGTGGCGGCCGCCGCTACCAGTATCCAGCGGCGCAGGTCGGCCTGCAATGCCACGAGACCTTCACGCGAATGCACGACGCTCACGATGGCGTCGTCGGGGTGACGTCCGTCCGCCGTAATGAAAGGAATCATCATATCCCGGCGTAGCGCATCCAGTGACTCAACTGCTTCGCCGGTTCCACCTGGGTCTTCGGGAGTCCACAGCGTCACGCGCACGTCCCGACCACCCGCGAGCCGATCGAGGAACCGCTCATCTATCGCCACACCGCCCACGAGCTCCAATCGTTCGGAACCCAGTCGCACCGTGTCGCGCGCCATGAAGGCCACGAAGGTGAGCGACGGAGTGCGAACACGCGTGAGCGCATGCCCCTCGAGAAGCGCCGCCAACTCGCGCGGAAGTGACGCCTCCACGCTACCGAATGCGTTGCGGAAGTGTCCCGAGCTGACGATGCGTCCCTCCGCATCGTGAATGGACAGCACATCCAATCCGGTCACCGCCATAGCGCGACCCGCGTAATCGATGACGTAGCGCCGATCGGACGCCGATTCCTCTCGCACGCCCCGCCGGAATCGGTTGTCGTCCCCAATCGCCTGTGCGATGCCGGCCAGCCGGGAGCGAATCAACGTCTCCTGGCGCTGGAGATCCGCCTGGACGCGCGTGGTGACATCCCCCACGCGGACCGAGAAATCGAGCACGAGTCGGCGTTCCACCTCGTGCCGGATGCCCCACGACAGGACCGTAACCGTGAGAACGACCAGTGCGAGCGCCAACGCGAGGACGCGAAGGCGTAGCGTCATGGACGTCCGTCGAAGCGCGGCAGACCGTCTGCGCCGACCCAGACCGGGCCGACCCCGTGTCGCGCAATGAGGCTTGACCGGACATCGATGAGCGGCAGGACCAACTTGCCGTACCGACGCAGCGTCTCGCAGGTCACCGACAGATCGGTGAGCGACACAACGTAGGCGAACCCGGACGGCTGCGCGGTCGCGGAGGCAAGCTCGGCTCGGGAAACCGCCTCCGCGAACACGTTCCCAGCCTGAGTCAAGGCCACGAGGCGCTCGGCGAGGGCACGGGCCACGGCGTCGTCGTGCGCGTAGACGACTCTGCGAACCGCGGGTGCCCGGGCGGGTGGCGCGGTCTGGCCATCTTCCACGCACGCGCCCTCGCGCCACGGGAGCGCCCCCGCCCCCTCGGCACGACGCGCATCGACCGGCACGACGTCGCGCGCCAATTCATCCCGTCGGTCCGCCAGACTCGCCTGCCAGCTCCCGGCGATGAGGGCATAGGTTCGAGTCCACCGCAGAGGCACCACAGTCAGGTCCTCGTGAGCCTCGGCGTAACGCAACGTGGCGCGGTCGGCCGTTATGACGGCATCGACCCCTAGATCCAGCAGGTCGCGTGGATCGTCCCCAGGCCCGATCACGAACCGAAGCACCGGACCGTTTCCACCCGAGAGCGTGACGACCGGGCGACCGTCCATCATCTCGCGCGTGACCGTGCGCGCGACGGTTCCCATCGGCGTACCGGCTCCCGACGTCTTCCATACTGCCAGCGCGGGATCCGCACCGGTTGCGATATCCGTTCTTGACGTGAAAGTCGTTTCGACGGCGGTATCGCCCAGCACGCGCAGGCTGGCGATGTCCGGTCGCGCGTCTCGCCAGAGTGCGACGACGTCCGCCGCGGATACCGGAGTCCCGTCACTGAACCGTAGGTCAGGTCGCAGCGCATACCGCCAGACGGTGCCACCCGCGTCGTGCCACCACGCGGTGGCGAAGCCTGCGACGGCGCGACCGCGACAGTCCATGCGGACCGGTGGCTCGAAGAGATGGCGGAACACCAGGGCTTCCGCCTCGTTGGTGGGCACCGGGACGTGCCCAAAATCCACCGCGGCCGTGACGCCGACGGTTACCGAATCTGCCGCACCGCGGTCCGCGAGGTGGACGAGGCACTGGGCGAGCAGGTCGGGACCGCTGACACGCCGCGCGGCGCAGCCTGCGCAGGCGAGCGTGAGTAGCGCGACGGCGACGCGCCGTCCCCAACCGCGGTGAATCTTCATCCCTTGAGATTGCAGAGGGGTGGGCGGCGAGGGCAATAGGCCGTAGTTTTGACCTCGGAGGAACCGCGTGGCCGAGGAGGGTAGTGTCGTGGACGTCGAGGAACTAAAAACCCGGGCCCGTTCCCTCGAACTAGATGGTCAGCTTGCCGAGGCGTTTGCGGTCTACCGGCAGATCCTGAGCCATTTGGAGCAGGAGGGCAACGTTGGGACCGCACTCCCGCTCTATGTGAAGGCGGGCGACCTCGCCATCAAGACGGGCGACAATAAGGGTGGGCTTGGGCTGTATGGTCGTGCCGCCCGGCGCTACGCGGAGGCCGGGTCGGCACGCAGCGTCGTCGCCCTGTGTACGAAGATCGTGCGGGCATCACCTGCCAACACGTACGTCTACCCGCGCTTGGCCCGCCTCATGATCGAGCGGGGGCACGTCGATGCCGCTCGGGAAGTTCTCGTCGATTACGCCGCCAAGACGAAACAGGCAAAGGGCCGGGAGGCACTGGAACGCCTGGCGGGACACCCCGATGCGCGGGTCAAGGCCATCCTCGAGAAGCTGCTCGACGCCGCCGAGAAGCGGGAGCGCGCCGTGGCCGAACGGGCCAAGCGCGCAGCGGCACAGGCTGCCCCGCCCGCGCCCCATCCGGAACAGCCGGCCGCGCCAGCTCCTGAGCCGGCAGCACCGGAACTCCAATCCGCCGCACCGTCCCAGCCCGAGCAGTCACCACCCGAAGTTGAGACCGCGGCGCCGGGAGGGTTCCGAGAGCCCAAGCCTGCCATCGAGGAGGCGCAACCCGTCACGCGGGATACGTCCCTGGACGTCGAGCCAGAGCCGCCGGAAGAAGACATCGAGACCGAGCCCGAAGCTGTTGGCGAAGACGTGGCGCCGACGGAGCCGGCCGAGGAGCCGGAACGGGACCTCCCTGAGGCAACGGCGGAACCGGAACCGACGCCGGCCGAACCCGAGTTCGAGGCCCCTGCCATCGAACTAGACGCCGAACCCCAGTTCGAGCCCCCTCGCCTCACACCAATGCCCGAGCCCGCCGTGTCCGACCCGGCAGACGGTGCCGCAGGCACACGCGACGAGGCCGAGCCCGCCGCTCAGGAAGTCTCGGCCGGCGGTCGGATGACGGACGAGCCGCTGATCTTCGCGGCGCAGAAATTCCCGAAACGCTCCGGCAAGATGTGGATGATCTTGGGCGCGGTGGCCGCGCTCGCCGGAGCCGGCGGCCTGCTAGCCACCGGCATGCTTGGCGGCGGTGGTGGCGGCGGAGACACGCCCACACAGCCTGCCGCACCCCCGCGGGCGACCGTGCCCCCCCCCCCACCCACCTCAGACTCGGGCATGCCGCTGGCGCTGGGCGATTCGCTGTCGCGCGACTCCGCCGCGGCTGACTCGGTCACCGACAGCCTCGCCACCGACTCAACGGCGCTGGCGCTACTCGGCGACTCGGTCACCTCACGAGACACTGTCACGCCGGCGGATACCAACCAGATCATCTCCGGTCGGGGCGACTCCGCGGTCGGTGGAGCTATCCTCCCCGACTCCGGCCCGTCTGTCCCGGACACCGTGGCGCGCGCAATCGTCCCCGATACCACTCCGCTAGTTCCACCGCCGGTCGTGGCGCCGAACCCACCGAGCGATACGACCCCCGACGCAATCCTCGCGGCTGTTGGAAGACCGGCGGTGATCATCGACGGCCTCCCGATCCTGAGCGTGCGAGAGATAGTATCCAACGGGCGAACCGGCGTGCAGGTGGGCCAGGCACATACCTCGGGCGAGCCCATCTCGGTCGTCACCCTCCCGCTCGGAAGGGACACCGCTGCGGTCGGTGTAATCACACTTCCCGGTGACACGGCCGTGGGTACGACCCGCATGGGGAACTTCCTCGTGACCGTCCGTGGGCGGGTCTCGGCCGACACCCTGGCAGCCCTGCTGCGACGACTGACGGTGGCGCGCTCGAACTAGCGGTGTCCTCCACGATCGCTGCCGCAGCGAGTCTGGCGCACACCGCGGGCCGGACACACACCAATCATCGAACCGCTGGCACGAACGTGTCGGTGACATAACGGATGATCTGGGCCAGTTCTTCTTCCGTACCGGTTAGTCCATTGCTCACCATCCGTTCCACCAACTGCATTGCCGCATCGGCGGTGGGAGGCGGCCGTTGAGCAACACGAAACGGCTCGTGGCACTGGGAACACTTCGCCTCGAAGAGCTGTCGCGCACGCTGTGCATCGTAGGTGAACGGCATATCCTCTGCGGCGATGACCGCCTCCCGTGCCGCCTGCGACCGCTGTTCGAGCGCGCGCTGTAGCTCGACGGTCCGTTGGAGGGTCGGGGAGATCGCTATCAGGTAGGCAGTGACGTCCCACTGATCGGTCTCGGTAATGGGATTGAGCACTGTGGACCGCTGTGCCATCCGGCGCACGGTTTCCCGCCACTGATCTGGCGTGCGGGGCCGGGCGAGCACCGTGCGCAGATCGTGGCATTGCGAGCACTTCGAGGTGAGCACGTCCCGACCCGCCATCAGCGCCTCTGGCGACGCGAGACGACCGATCTCTACGGTATCCTCCAGCCCCGCGACCGGAAGCAACCTGCGCACCCGCTCGATCCGGTCGGCGGAGAACACGTCGCCGCTGAGCGCCCGTCGCCGGAGAAGCGTCTCACGCAACGAGAACGGCAGCGCCAGCCCAATCAACAGCACGGAACTCACGAACAGCATCACGCCAAGCGCCGGCGCGAGGACACCCTCGAGATGCTTGAAGAAGCGGACGACGAGCACCTTCACGAAGAGGATGGCGCCAATTGCCATCCCGAGTATCAGGTGGGCCACGGTGCGCGCCGGTAGCTCGATCTGGTAGCGCCACATGCGCGGCACCATCTGCCACATGAGCACCAGGTAGATGGCAAGAAAAGCGTACCCCAGCCACCGATGGAGCCGCATCAGTCCGCGCGGCGCATTGCTGCGGAGGCCCTCCTTGTCGAATGGGAAACCCCAGAGGTAGAACATCAGGACGGTGCTGGCAGCAGCGACGAAGACGAAAGCGAGCCCAAAAAGCTGGTTGATGACAGGTCCCATACAATCAAGCTAACGCCCCAACGGCGCATCGAGTTGCGGGCGCGGCGAATTGGCCGGCCGCGCCCTGAGCCCCGATCCGGCGACGTGACGTGATCGTTACAGAAACCGTACGCTCCAGTTGCGTCCGCGCGGTTTTCTTAGCAGGCTATTGGAGCATTGAGCCGCCGCGTTTTGGCACGCAACCGAAGCGATCAAGACTACGGGGGACTGTCTATTCATGAAGCGCACCGCAATTCGCCTCGCCGTACTGGCGGCACTGGCGTGCTCGGGTGCCGGCGCATCCCGCACCGTCATTCAGAACAAGGGCTCCGACACGCTGGTGAACGTGGCGCAGGCGTGGGCCGAGCGCTATGGGGAGGTCCGTCCGGACGTGGCCGTGGCCGTCACGGGTGGCGGATCAGGCACCGGAATATCCGCCATGATCAACGGGACCGTGGACCTGGCCAACGCGAGCCGCAAGATGAAGGAGAGGGAGCTCGAAGCGGCGCACGCGCGGGGGATCGACCCCATAGAGTTCGTCGTCGGCAATGACGCGCTCGCCGTCTACGTACATGCCGACAATCCCGTGCCCCAGCTGTCGCTGCGACAGCTCGCCGCCATCTACGGTGAGGGCGGTTCGGTCGACAATTGGAGCCAGCTCGGCATCACCATCCCGGGGTGCTCGAACGGCGAGATCGTCCGCGTGAGCCGGCAGAACAACTCGGGTACGTACGTCTACTTCAAGGAAGCGGTGATAGGGAGCGCCGGCGAGTACAAGCTGGGATCGCTGGACATGCACGGCTCCAAGGACGTCGTCGATCTCGTCGAGCACACGCCCTGCGCCATCGGGTACAGTGGCCTGGCGTATGCCACCGAGCACGTGAAGCTGGTCTGCATCGCGTCGGACGATCGGGACTGCGTGTCCCCCTCCGTGGAGACGGCCATAGATCGGACGTATCCGATTGCTCGCCCCCTCTTCATGTATTCTGCCGGCCAGCCCGAGGGAGCGGTCAAGGAGTACCTGGACTGGATTCTGAGTGACGAGGGCCAGTGTATCATACAAGACAAGGGGTACGCACCGGTACGGGAGGTGAGTTGCGCGTAGCGCGTGAGTTGTAATACCCATTGCGAGAGACGCCTTTTTTTCCTTCCATATGGAGTAGGCAGCGGTGTCCCACTACGAAGAACGGCTGCAGCAGGATATCGACCGCATCCGGACCCGCCTCGACGACATCTATCAACGCGTGACGCGGGCCGTCAGCGACGCCGTCGACGCAGTCGCTAACGACGACAAACGGCTCGCCAATCTGACGGTCCTGGGCGACCGCCCCATCAATCGTGGCATTCGACGCATCGAGCGATTGGTGCACGAGTTTGTCGTCCGACACATCCCGAGCGCAAAGCATCTGCGCTGGGTCTCGTCGGTGCTCCGCGTGAACGTGGCCCTCGAACGCGTCGGCGACTACGCGGTCGACATCTGTCGCGAGCAGGCCAAGCTGCGGAAAAAAGGCCCACCGACCGTGCTCCGTGACATCGCGACGCTCGGCCGGCAGGCAGAACGTGTGCTGACGCAGAGTATCCAGGCATTCGCCGAGGAGAGCACGGACCTCGCACGCAGCACGATCATGCTGGCGGAAGGCGTGGAGGACCACTTCACGGTGGCCTTCGACGACCTGACCGCCGAGGCGGACAGGGATCATTATCCCAAGAAGGACCTCTTCGCGATGCTGACCGTCTTGCGAAGCCTGAAACGGGTCTCGGATCAGGCCGTCAACATCTGTGAGCGCACCCTCTTCACGGTCGAAGGAGAAGCAAAGGGCAAGAAGTCGTTCCGCATCCTGTTCGTCGATGAGCGGAACGACGGTCTCAGTCAGATCGCCGAGGCGTATGCGGAGAAGGTTTTCCGGGAGAGCGGCGAATTCACGAGCGCGGGATGGAATCCGGCCGACGAGGTCGCGCGTGAGATCCTCGACTTCATGGATCGACACGGGCTGGACATCACTGGGCGGAGACCCAAGAGCATCTCGTATCTCGACGATCACCAGCGGCACTACCATGTGATCATCGGCCTCAACGCCGATCCGCGCCCCCACATGGAGCGTGTCCCGTTCCGCACGGCGCTGCTCGAGTGGGAGATTGGGCAACCGCCATCACCGGACGCGGATGACAGCGAGACCCGTCTGGAAGACGCCTATCGCCGCATCGCGGAGGCGCTCCGCGAACTGATGGAGGTGCTCGAAGGGTCAGAGGAGGACTGAGTGTCGCCTCCGCAACCGGTGGCAAGCACGGCGGCAGCGGTCGACCGGCGCAACCTGGATTGGTACATCGACAAGGCGATGGCCACCCTGGTGTTCGTAGGCGGCATCTCCGCGATTCTCCTCATCATCGGCATCTTCGTGTTCATCACCCGCGAGGGGGTTGGGTTCCTCACCAGCGGGTTCGATGCGGGAGAGTTTTTCGGGTCGCCGGCATGGCGCCCAACCTCGGAAAACAACCCGACGTACGGTGCTCTAGCGTTGATTCTGGGAACCGCGAGCGTGACCGGACTGGCGATGGTCGTCTCCGTCCCTTTTTCGCTCGGCGCCGCGATCTTCATTGCCGAGTTTGCCAAGGGCCGGCTGCGAGAAGTGCTGAAGGTGCTCGTTGAACTGTTGGCGGCAATTCCGTCCGTCGTATGGGGGTTCATCGGTCTAACGATCATGAACCCGCTGATCATCCAAGTATTCCATGTTCCGGTCGGTCTCAACGTGCTGAACTCGGGCATCATTCTCGGGCTCATGGCGGCACCGATCATGACGACGATCGCCGAGGACGCACTGAAGGCCGTGCCGGACAGCTATCGGGAGGCCGCTGAAGCATTGGGCGCGACCAAGTGGCAGGTCACCCGGCGCGTCGTCCTTCCGGCGGGACGGAACGGCCTGGTCGCGGCAATCCTGCTTGGGGTCGGCCGCGGTTTCGGCGAAACGATGGCCGTCCTCATGGCATCGGGCCACTCGATCAACATCCCGACGAGTCCTTTCGACTCGGTGCGCGCGCTCACGGCGACCATCGCCGCCGAACTCGGTGAGACGGCCGTGGGGTCGGAACACTACCAGGCCCTGTTCACCTTGGGGATCCTGCTCTTCTCGGTGACCTTCGTCATCAATCTCACAGCGGACCTCATTATCCGCGGCGTGCGGAAGCGCTGATGTTTGCCGCGACGCCACTGAACGTGCGGAACGCGCGCAATCAGCGCCTGATCAGGACCGTGTTTCTGATCATGACTGCTATCCTGGCCCTGCCCGTGGTCCTGATCCTCGGTGTCCTGATAGTCCGTGGTGGGCCGGTGCTGTCCATCGACTTCCTCTTCACGGCCCCGAAGAACGGCATGACGGCCGGCGGCATCTTCCCCGCCCTGATCGGAACGATTTGGCTCGTGGTCGTAGCGCTGCTCGCGTCCGTGCCGGTCGGTGTGGCCGCAGCGATCTACCTGAGCGAGTACGCCCCCGACAACTGGCTAACACGTGTCATCAACCTCGCCATCATCAACCTCGCGGGCGTGCCGTCGATCGTCCACGCGCTCTTCGGGGTCGGTGCGTTCGTGCTCTTCTTCCGGTTCGGCACGAGCATTCTCGCCGCGAGCCTGACGCTGGCGGTCATGACGCTTCCAGTCGTGATCGTAGCAACGCGGGAATCGCTGCAAGCGGTGCCGCGTGCGTTTCGAGAGGCGTGTTGGGTCCTGGGGGCGACACGCTGGCAGACGATCCGCCGAGTGGTGCTGCCCAACGCCATTAGCGGCATCCTGACGGGCGTGATCCTGGAAGTGTCGCGCACCGCCGGGGAGACGGCGCCAATCATGTTCACGGGCGCGGCGTTCTTCCTCCCGTTTCTGCCACAGAGCGTCCTCGATCAGACCATGGCCATGTCGCTGCACCTGTTCGTTATCTCCACCCAGGTGCCGGGCGTTCCGGACGCGGTGCCCTATGCCGTTGCGCTCGTCCTGATCGGCCTCGTGTTGGCCATGAACGCCGGGTCAATCGCTCTGAGGATGTACTTGCGGGGACGCAAGAAGTGGTAGCGCCCGAGCCGGTCTCGGACCCCACGGTGAAGTTGGACGTACGGAATCTCACAATTCGCCACGGCCATAAGACAGTGCTGCGCAACGCGACGTTCCAGATCCGCGAGCACGAGATCTTCGGAATCATCGGGCCGGCCGGAAGCGGGAAGACGTCGTTCCTCCGCGCAATCAACCGGATGGACGCGTTCACGCCCGGCATGTCAGTCGAAGGCGAGATCGTCTTCGAGGGACGCGATGTGAAACACTGGCGCAACCTGTTCGCGCTGCGGCGGCGGATTGGCGTCGTGTTCCCGCTACCGGTGGGATTGCCACTCTCGATCTACGACAACGTGGCCCTGGCGCCCCGGCTCGCCGGTACGAAGCAGCGCGCGCAGTTGGACGAGATCGTCGAACGCTGCCTCACGCGGGCGGCGCTCTGGGATGAGGTCAAGGACCGGCTGGAAGGTCTCGGAAGCCTACTTTCCGGCGGACAGCAGCAGCGCTTGACCATCGCCCGTGCCTTGTCCCAGGATCCGCAGCTCCTGCTTCTCGACGAGTTCTCGGTCGCGGTGGACCCGGTTACGACGATGCGTATCGAGGAAGTGCTGAAGGAACTCCGCAACGAGATCACGATCGTGCTGGTCACGAACCTGGTCCAGCAGGCACGACGGCTCGCCGACCGTACCGCGTTCTTCCTCACGGGGGACGTAGTGGAGGTAGGCGAGACCGAGACTTTGTTCACTGGCGAGGTACAGGATCAGCGCACGCGCGACTACGTGGACGGTCGCTTTGGGTGACGCGACGGCAATCGAGACCCGGGAGCTGAACCTCTGGTACGGCACCTTTCAGGCGCTTCTCGATGTCGATCTCCAGATCAAGCGGGGGATCATTACCTCGATGATTGGGCCGTCCGGGTGCGGCAAATCGACGCTCCTGCGGACGATCAACCGCATCAACGACCGGCTCGGTTATGTCAGGATGACGGGAACCGTCGACGTGCTTGGCTACGACATTCTCGACGCCAGCGTGGAACTCGTGCAACTCCGGAAACAGGTTGGCATGGTCTTCCAGCGACCGAATCCGTTGCCCCTATCCGTTCGCGACAACGTTGCGTTCGGGTACCGTCTGCACGAGGGAGGCGGGCGTAAGATTCCCGCCGCCGAGATCGACGAGATCGTGGAGAAGGCGCTACGCGACGTACTCCTGTGGGATGAGGTGAAAGACCGCCTCCACCACTCGGCGACTCGGCTCCCGCTCGAGGCGCAGCAGAAGCTCTGCATTGCGCGGCTGCTGCCAGTGAAACCGGCAGTGTTGTTGATGGACGAGCCGTGCTCCACGCTCGACCCAGCGGGAACACAAGCGGTCGAGGAGTTGATCTGGGGACTGCGCGGCGACTATACGATCGTCCTCGTCACCCACAACATGGCGCAGGCACGGCGTGCTAGCGACGAGTGCGTCTTCATGCTACTCGGAAAGGTGATCGAGCACCGCGAGACCGCCGACCTGTTCCTCACACCGACACAGAGCGAGACCGCCGATTACATCGAAGGCAGGTACGGGTAACGTCTTCGTCTCCAGCAGGAACGTGACATCATGAATCTTTTCCTCGCGTCCGTCGCAACGGTCCTCGGGGTCTCCGCCGTCTGCTCGCTCACCGAGGCGGCTCTCTATGCCGTGCAGGCACCGTACGTTCGCCGGCTCGCCGAATCGGGGCGCCGGGCAGGGCACATCCTCACAAAGTTCAAGAACAACATGGAGCAGCCGATCACGGCCATCCTCATTCTCAACACCGCGGCCAACACCGCAGGGGCCGCGATCGCCGGTGCCCAAGCGCGGTCGCTGTTCGGCGAGCCGGCCTTGTACTGGTTCCCGGCAATCTTCACGGTGGTGGTGCTGTTCTTTTCCGAGATCCTGCCCAAAGTCGCCGGCGTTGCGTACAACCGTAGAATCGCCCTCAACATCGCGGTGCCACTGAACGGCACCATTACGGCGCTCTACCCGTTGGTGTGGCTGAGTCAGCGCTTCTCGCGCTGGATCTACCCCAGCGGCGGCACGCCGGTCGCGCCAGAGGAAGAGGTCGGACACATGGCAGAACTCTCCGCCGAGGAGGGAAGCATTCTCCCCCTGGAAGCGGAACTCGTCCAGAACGTGCTACGATTGAACGACGTGACCGCGCACGATATCATGACGCCGCGCACGGTGGTGTTCAGAGTCCCGTCAGATACGACCATGCGAGACCTTGCCGGCCAAGCGGGAGCCCTGCCATATGCCCGCATCCCGGTGTACGACGCGAACGATCCCGAGAATTGGATCGGCGTCGTGTTGCGACGCAACATACTGGCCCGACTGGCAAAGGACGAGTTCGATCTATCGGTTCGCGTAATCAGCAAGGGGATACACTTCGTGCCGGAGTCGCTGCCAGGACATCGCCTGCTCAACGCCTTCCTGACACGGCGCGAGCATCTGTTCGCCGTCGTGGACGAATACGGAGCTGTAGCCGGCGTCGTGACGCTGGAGGACGTGCTCGAGGCGCTGATCGGGAAGGAGATCGTGGACGAGACTGATGCCATCGTCGACATGCAGGAAGCCGCACGCGCGCAACGGGCCGAGCGCCTGCGCCAGGACGACACCGCGTCCGACACCACGGCCGAGCCGGGTGACGAATGATGCAACATGACGAGTTGTCGGGCATGACGGTGAAGGAACTCTCCGCGGCGTGGGCCATCCTCACGCCCGACGAGCGGATCGAGGCGTTCCGGCGCCTGTCGGACGATGATGCCGAGGCGGTGTTCCAGTTCCTGGACACAGGCGATCAGGCCGTGATCCTGGACAACCTGGCACCCGGCAAGCGCGGCAAGTATCTGGCCCTGCTGCCCCCCGACGATCTCGCCGACGTATTCCAGGAGTTCGACGAGCGGAGTCAGAAGATCATCTTCAACTCGCTCGCGCCCGACGATCTCGTAGAGGTGAAGGCGCTCGCCGCCTACGACTGGGACGATGCGGGCGGCGTGATGACGCCGGACTTTGCGCACGTGCTGCCAGATCAGACCGTCGACCAGGCCATCGTCTCGCTCCGGTTGCAACTCAAGGAACACCCCGAGACGCTGCGATACGTCTACGTCCTGCAAAGTGATGGTCGTCTGGCCGGCGTGGTCAGTTTCCGCCAATTGTTCGGTGCCCCATCCCTCGCGCGCGTTCGGGAACTAATGAAAACCGACCTCGTCACGGTACGCGAAGACACCGACCAAGAGGAGGTGGCGCAACTGATGCGCAATCACCCCATCTCCGCAATCCCCGTACTGGACGCGTTGAACCGCATGAAGGGTATCATCACGAGCGACGACGTCATTGCCATCATGGAAGAGGAGGCGACGGAGGACATTCACAAATTGGCCGCTGTCGCCCCCACCGACACCGATTATGTCCGAGCCGGCGCCGGGCTCCTCTGGCGTCGCCGTGTCGGGTGGCTTCTTGTGCTCCTCGTTGCCGGAACGTTCACGTCCTTCATGCTCGAGCACTTCGAGAGCACACTCCAGCGCAGCATCCTCCTCGCTTTCTACATCCCCATGCTCACCGGTGCCGGCGGGAACACCGGTACCCAGTCAGCGATGCTGGTGATCAGAAGCCTTGCGACCGGCGACCTCCAGCTACGTAACTGGGGTCGCGTCTTCCTGAAGGAGATTCTGGTTGGCGTCCTGCTCGCGGCGACCCTCGCGGGGCTGCTCGGCACGCTGGGTTTTTTCCGCGGGGAGGGAGGGACGCAGATTGCGCTCGTGCTCGGCACGACGATGGCCGCTGTCGTACTCTGGGCAAACGTCGTAGGCGCCACACTGCCCATGCTCATCCGGGCGGTGGGGCTCGATCCCGCCGTCGTCTCTGCCCCGTTGATCTCGACGCTTGTGGATATCTCCGGGATTGCGATCTATCTGACGATCGCGGGGTGGATTCTCTAGCGGCCCGGCGCCGCGAGCATCACGGTTCGGGTGGGACGTTCCGGCGCCCGACCCCGCGGAGCGGACGACGTTTCAGGCGACTGCTCTTCTTCTTCCGCCGCTCGGCCAGAGCGATCAAGGCATCCTGCGAGCCGATCCCGTCCGTTTCGTCAGGCTGCCGTTGCGTGTATGACCCATCCGGATGCATGTCCCAGGCGTTGCGCCGGTCACTCAGTTGCGCATCGAGCATCCGCCGCAACTCCTGCCGTTCTTCAGCACCCTCGACCGGTACGACCGCCTCCACCCGACTGTCGAGGTTCCGACGCATGCAGTCCGCCGAACCAATGTAGTACTCCTCATCACCACCGTTACCGAAGTAGTAGATCCGTGCGTGCTCGAGGAAACGTCCCACCACACTGATGACGTGAATGTTGTCGGACACGCCCGGAATTCCGGGTCGCAGCCGGCACGTGTCGCGCACGATCAGGTCCACCCGGACTCCGGCTTGTGACGCGCGGTAGAGCGCACTCGTCACCTCCGGGTCTTCCAGCGCGTTCATCTTGAACTGAATGATGCCGGGCGCGTCGGCGCGGTGGTGCTGGATCTCGCGTTCGATCCGCTGCAACAATGCCCGCTTGAGCAGTTTTGGGGAGACGAGCACCTTCTTGTACGACCGCTTGGGTTTGTAGCCCGTCGTCAGGTAGTTGAACAGCTCGGTCAGGTCGGCGCCCACGGCCTCGTCACACGTCAGCAGGCCCAGGTCGGAGTATTGGCGCGCAGTGCCTGCGTGGTAGTTCCCGGTGCCGATGTGCGCGTAGCGGCGCAGCATATCGTAATCGCGGCGGACAACCAGGATCGCCTTGCAGTGCGTCTTCAGACCAAGAACCCCGTACGTGACGTGGATCCCCGCCGATTCCAATCGATTCGCCCACCGGATATTCGCGGCTTCATCGAAACGCGCCTTCAACTCTACGACAACCGCGACCTGCTTTCCGTTGCGAGCCGCGTCGATCAGATAGTCAATGACTTTGGTGTCCGCTGACGTTCGGTACAGCGTCATCTTGATGGCGAGGACCTTGGCATCCTGACTTGCCTCACGCAGGAACCGTTCGATAGATGTGACGAACGACTCATAGGGATGGTGGAACAGCAGTGGCCCCGTCTCCCGCACCACGTGGAACACGGACCGATCGGTGTACACTTTTGGATGATCGATGGGATGATGTGGCTCATAGTGGAGATCGGGGACCGTGAGGTCAGCAATCTCCATTAGATCGCTGAGCCCGAACATCCCCTCGACACGTGTTACCTCGTCCGACTCGGCCAGCGACAACTCGGCCGCGAGCATCCCGGCAAGGTGGTCCGGTGCACTGGCATCGATCTCCAGCCGGACGATTGGCGCGAACTTCCGCTTCCGCAGATCCGACTCGATCGCCGCAAGAAGATCGTCCGCGTCGTCATCCTCTTCGTGTAACTCGGTATTGGCGTTCCGCGTCACGCGGAACGTATGACATGCCTCGACCACCATGTCCGGAAAGAGGAGGTCGAGGTTACCGGCCATGACGCTCTCGAGCGTGACATAGGTGTTGCTTTCGCCCAGCTGCAGAAAGCGCGGCGTGCCCGCTCCAATGGGGACCTTCACACGCGCAAGCGACGTGGTCTTGCTGCCCTCGTAGCGGCACGAGACGAGGAGGTTAATGGAGAGATTGGAGATGAACGGAAACGGATGCGCGGGGTCTGTTGCCTGCGGTGTCACCAACGGATAGACGTTCTGCACGTACGTCTCACGCAACTGCTTCCGATTCCCGTCGGACAACTGGTCGAAGGTGGTGATGACGATATCACGATCCTCCAGCTCGCCCAGCAGTGCAACAACTACGTCACTCCGCCGTGCCTCGAAGCGGCGCACGGACTTCAGGCAGGCCTCGGCCTGCTCGGTCGGCGTCCTGCCGTCGATGTGGGGCTCGCGTACACCGGCTCCGATCTGCTGCCGTAGGCCGCCAATCCGCTTCATGAAGAATTCGTCGAGATTGGAGCTGGCAATTGCCAGGAACTTGACTCGCTCCAGAAGGGGAACGCGCGTATCCTCTGCCTCGTGCAGCACGCGGACGTTGTAGTTCAGCCAGGTCAACTCGCGTGACAGATAGAGCTCGGGCGCGCTAAGATCAATGTCTCCACCGTCACCGAACGACGGTAGATCATCTCGTTCTGCCGGTGTGCGTCCGCCATGTGTCTCTGCGGCGCGCGCAACGGCCTTTTCCGGATTGCCCGTCGGCTCTGAGCCGGCAACTTTGTCTGGCACCGGTGCGGATGGCTCGTGAGCCCGAACCGGCGCGAACTCTCCACTGGAGCCAATTGGCTTGCTCTGAAGGCGATGTATCGTCATGCGGTTGATGCCACCTTTGGCTCGGCGCTCGTGTCCAACACGTGCTCGAGCCGATCGCACACAGTCCGCAAGACCTTGACCCGGGCAAACCGCTTGTAATTTGCCTCGACCAACGTCCAGGGTGCAGATCGCGTGCTCGTGCGCTCGATCATGTCGTGTACTGCCCTCTCATACTGTTCCCACTTCTCACGGTTCCGCCAATCTTCGTCCGTAAGCTTGTAGCGCTTGTACGCCGTCTTCTCCCGAGACTTGAAACGCTTCTTCTGCTCACTCTTGCTGATGTGCAGCCAGAACTTGGCAAGCACTATGCCGTGGTTCACCAACTCCTGCTCGAAGCCGTTGATCTCGGCAAAGGCGCGCCGCCACTCGAGTCCAGACGCGAACGCTTCCACCCGTTCCACCAGCACGCGTCCGTACCAACTGCGATCGAAGATCGTGAAGCGGCCGGGACGGGGTACGTGACGCCAGAACCGCCAGAGATAGTGGTGCGCGCGTTCCTCGTCCGTCGGTGCGCCAAACATGATGACCTGGTAATGCCGCGCGTCGAGTGCCGCGAGCAGGCGACGAATCGCGCCTCCCTTGCCGGCCGCGTCCCATCCCTCGAAGACGAGCATCGTCGCGACCCGCTCCGCTAGCGCGCGGCGGTGGAGCCGGTTCAGACGGGCCTGCTGCTCTTCCAATTCCTTGCGGTACGTGTCCTTTGAAAGGGACCGGCTCAGGTCGAGATGCGAAAGCACGGTCTGTGACTCGACGCGTAGCGAGTCGACATCGCGTGCCTCTGGGTCATCGTCGTTCGTCGAGCCATCCGCCAACCGGCGCTCCATCGCCTCCAGCAGCGTCGTGGCCACCTTCAGCGAGCGAAACCGCGGATCCGTCCCCTCGACGATCGTCCACGGTGCCTCGCCCGTCGACGTTCGCATGATGATCCGTTCCGCTACCCCGATGAACTGGTCGTACATGCGCCAGTGCTTCCAATCTTTCTCCGTGACGCGCCAGGCCTGCGCGGGATCCTCGCCAAGCGAGCGCAACCGTTCTTCCTGTTGGGTTCTGCCTAGGTGCATCCAGAACTTCACGATCAGCGCGCCGTCGTCGACCAGCGTCCGCTCGAATGCCTCGATCTGGTCGAGCCGTTCGTCGAGCTCCGGGTCGCCGATCTCGTCGTAGGCCCGCTTGACGAGCGGATCCGAGTACCACGCGCTCAAGAAGATCCCGATCTGCCCCGCAGGCGGGAGGTCGCGCCAATAGCGCCAGTACTCCGGAGCTTCTCGCTCCGCCTGTGTCAACTCCCCGTAAGCACGCGTCACGATCCAGTGCGGGTCCATCCACTCACTCAGGAGGTTGGTCGTCTCGCCCTTGCCCGCGCCGTCAACGCCGGCGAAGAGCACAATTACCGGAAACGGGGCGGACCGCAGTGCTCCCTGGGCCTCCAAGAGACGCTCGCGCAGCACCGGGACGCGCTCTTCGTATTCGTCCTCGGAGACGGCCTGACCCAATTCCGCCGATTCGAACATGGGGGGGAAGGTGGCGCGGGACTACCCCTGTGTCCAGGAGTTATCGGGGGATAGGATATAGCAGCTTGGCGTCGCAGGACAGGTACAATGGTTCAGGACCGGTACAATGATTGGAGATTTCAGTAATCTCAAACCAGTCGGTTTCCCACCGGGTACGGGAACACATCAACGACCTCACCGGCAGCGTTGCGTTCCTTCAGTTCCTGCCAGAAATCGGGATCGAATAACACTCCGTGGGCAGCGAGAAATGCCGCGCGGACGTCACCTTCCAGCGGCAGGAACCGAACCAGTTCCTCGGGGAAGATGTCGTGCCGACCCACCCCGTACCACGGCTCCTCTCCCATCTCTTCTGCGAGACAAGAGGCCTGGGGGATTTTGCGAAACACGCAATCGCTGAGCAGACACAACTCGTCGTAATCGTAGAAGACGACGCGCCCGTGACGGGTAACGCCAAAGTTCTTGAGGAGGAGATCACCGGGAAACACGTTGGTGGCGGCCAGGTCACGAATGGCCTGGCCGTAGTCGAGCATCGCCCGGACGACGCGGTCGGGATCTGCATCGGACACGTAGAGATCGAGGGGCCGTACTCGCCGTTCGGTGTACAAATGACTGATCACCACGTGGTCACCCTCGAGCGACACGGAACGCGACGCCGTCTCGAGCAGTTCAGCGAGGAGCCGCTTGGAAAACCGCTCGCGCGGGAAGGCGAGATGCTCGAACTCCTGCGCGTCCACCAATCTTCCCACGCGGTCGTGCTCGAAGACGATCTGATAGCGCCGCTTGACTCCCGCCGGCGTTGTTTGCTTGGGGTAAGGAAATGAGTCCCGGATGACCTTGAAGACGACGTCGAGCGACGGCATCGCGAAGACGGCCATCACCATGCCCTTGGCGCCAGCGGCGATCTCGAAGCACTCATCCGTCCACGACAGGTGCCGTTGCAGGTGCCGATACAGCTCGGTTTTTCCGTGCTTGTGGTAGCCAAGCGCCGTGTACAGCTCCCACACCGGTTTGACGGGCATGATCGAGCGCAGAAACCCGATGACGTCAGACGGTCTGCTGATGTCTACGTGGAAGTACGAACGGGTGAACCCGAATAGCACGCTCACTTCATCTTCGCGAACCAAGACTGCATCGACCGCGATCCCGTCGTCCCGATGGGCCAGCACCACGACGAGCGGCATGACACGGTTGCCCCCGCGGACTCTGCCCACGAGATAGGCTCCCTTGCGCCGGTAGAAGACGGTATCGAGCAGTTCCAGGTCCTCGAACGGGACCGGCGCCAGCCCCTTGGCCCACTGCTCCTCGATGCGTTGAGCGACGAGGCGCGCATCACGATCCACATGGGCAAACGGCACACGGAACGCAAAGTCCTGCAACACCGTTCGGACGACACTCTCCGTGGTCCCCACGGTCGAGTAAGCGCGGTACGGGGCATCGATCAGCATGGGCACGCGCTCGAACTCGAAGTCGAGGAATTCGGCCCTGGTGTTCACGCCGACGGTCACGAGCACCCGCCGTGTGACGGAATTGTAGAATGTCTCCGCCACTTCGATGGCAGGATGACCGATGATCGACTCGGCGTACACGTCACGGATCGCGCCCCACGTGTCGGTGCCGCCCCCGTCCGGCCCGAGCACTGCGCGCACCTCCTCAACGACCTTGTCCAAAACGCGTCCGTAGAGGGTCAGCCGTTCCTTTGCATCCTGCTGCATCCCGCGCCAGTCACGCTGCGCAAACCGCTGTGCCGCACGCCGCGCGATCTCGAGATTGTCCCGCTCGTACGTCTTGAACCCGTCACGGATCTGCGCCGCGGCGCGGCGAGCCCGAGTGTCCACCGACATTCCGGTCATGCCGCATTGAGCTGCAAGGGTCGCGCCATCGTCCGCGCACGGGTGCAAGCTGTTAGGTTCTTGCCACGTAACAGCTTGGGACCTTCGAGACCTCATCCGGAACTCCCGGATATCTGCGGATCGGAAGCCCCTTTGTGCTCCGCTCCGTCGACCACCCGTGCACGAAGTCGAGGGTACTTCCTCTTGCCTTCGTCATGACGTACGTGGTTGGCGCGGGCCAACTGGCGTCTTCCTCGCCACGACCGTCGCGTTCTCCGCCCTGGCTGTAGTGAGCGCGATCATTTTCCGACGCGGGGCGGTGGAAACACAAGGTCGTGTGAGCGTGAGCGGTGAGCAGTGAGCGGGAATCCGCGAAGGGAACAGCCCGCGCACGGCCTAACGCGCACCGATCGCTCCGGCTCTTACCCGTTTTCTCTCCCTGGCGTATAATAGCGAATGACCGACGTACCGAGGCGACGGGAACGTCTCAGCCGAATCAGTGCCGTCGTGCAACGGCGGGTGCCCAACGTGTTTCGGATGGACAGCATCAAGAGCCAGATCGTCGTATTCGCTCTGCTCGCGGCGCTGATTCCGTCCATCGCGATGGCGTGGGTGTCGTACGTGCAGAACCGCGGCGCACTCACCGACAAGATCAACGAGCAACTCCACAGTATCAGCACACAGACCGCGCGCGAGATGGAAATATGGCTGAAAGAAAGCCTCTACGACGTGCGCGTCTTTGCCAGTTCGTTTGTGGTTACGGAGAATGTGGAACGAATCCGCCAGGCGGCCACTAGAGAGACCACCGATACCGAAGCGCTGACCCGGCTGACCGACTATCTCCACTCCGTCCGGGAACGCTTTACCGATTACGACGAGCTGTTCGTGGTCGCGCGAGGTGCCAGCGTTGTCGCCAGCGGGCCGGGGGAGACCGGACCAATCCAGCTCAAGGCCGATTGGCTCGACGATGTGGAAGCGGGCCGCATCGTGCTCGGTGAGCCGTACTGGAGCGAGAGCCTCGGACGCGCCGGCATGGCGCTTGGCATTCCCGTCACGTCGCCGGACGGACGATTCCTCGGAGCGCTCGCCGCGTCGGTGAACTTCTCCACGGTCCAGACAATCCTGCGATCGTTCGTGCGAAGCGAGCATGGAGACGTCTACCTGACGACGAACGACGGCAGGATCATTCTATCCGCGCAAGAGAGTTCCGCGGGCCTCATGGCGGAGCGCCTCGATTCGGCGACTAGGTCGGCCATGCAGGCTGATACCGCGGAACTGGTCTCCTACCCGGGCCGGGCTGGGGAGCAGGTGGTCGGCACGTGGGCCCCTATTCCCGGCCTTCCCTGGGCCACAGTCGCCGAACTCCAGGCAGCCGACGCCTTTAAGCCGATAGCCCGTCTGCGGAATGTGACGCTCGCCATCGTCTTCGGGCTGGTGCTCACTATCGGACTCATCGCCTACCGGCTCGGGCTGCTGATCACGCGGCCGCTCGACCGCCTCACCACCGCCGCGGGGACGGTGGCCAAGGGCGACCTGTCCGTGAGCCTGTCGGACGCCGGATCCGGAGAGGTTGGGTACCTCACCGATGTCTTCGTCTACATGGTGCAGCGACTGCGCGAGGGCCGTGATGAACTCAGCGAGGCCCACGATGAGCTAAAGAAAACCAATGAAGAGCTGGAACGACTGTCCATCACCGACTCACTGACCGGCCTGTACAACCGCCGCTACCTCATGCGGACGCTGGAGGCCGAGGTCCGGCGCGCCGGCCGTACGAAACACGCCTTTGCGGTGCTCATGACCGACGTCGATCACTTCAAGTCGTTCAACGACACGTACGGCCACCAGGCGGGTGACGAGGTCCTGGCCCGGGTCGCGGGCGTGCTTCAGGCGACTGTTCGCGAGGTCGATTGCGCGGCACGCTACGGCGGCGAGGAATTCTCGGTGATGCTGCCCGAGACCGGGTTGCAGGGAGCGACCGAGGTGGCCGAGCGGGTGCGCGTCGGGGTGGCCGAGGAACCGTTCGTCTTCCGCGGCAAGACGGTGCGCGTGACGCTCAGTATTGGAGTCTCCGAGTTCCCGACTGACGGAGAGACGTCCGAGGCACTCATCGAGGCGGCCGACCGGGCGCTTTACCAGGCCAAGCGGAAAGGACGCAATCGTGTTGTCCGCGCTGCGCGCGGCAGGGGGGGGGCCAAGAAGAAAGAAGCCTGAGCCGTTACGGCTGCTGCGGGTCCGGCTGTCGGCTTCCGACCAGGTTGTAGAAGATCCATCCCGTCCGGCCAGCCTCGTCGCTTACCCGAACCCATTCCTGTGTATAGGACAGTCCCGTCAACGGCGCATGCGGATCGAGCGTGAATAGGATGCGGAACCCCAGCCCCGGACCAGCACGCACGTTGCTGCGCCTGCTCGTCTGTAACGGAAGCGGCAGGGCAAGAGCGACCTCGCCGGGCCGTCGTTGCTCGTCGTCACCAGTCGCCAGCCTGGCCTGGCCCGCGAGCGCAATGCTGCGAGCCTGGCTCGCCAGATAAAGCGATCCGCCATAATTCTGGTTGTTGAATTCTCCGGTGCTCATCTCGAGGAAGTGCGCCGCCTGGCCTCGCTCGGGAGCATCTGCTGCGCCGGTCAGGTTGGAGAGCGCTTCCAGTGCAATCTCCGCCTCGGCCATGGCCGACGCGGCCTCCGCCCGGCTGGCGAGGGTCTGGAGCCGCGCCATCGCGCGGACGACTTCCTGGATGGCCCCGTCGAGGTGTTCCTGAAGTTCGCTGATTTGGGCGTCGCGCTCGAGCAACTGGAGCTGGAGCAGGGCAATCCGCTGCTCGAGTTCGGGATTAGGGTCGGTCCCACGCGTCACTCGTACGGTGTCCACCCGCACGATGGTATCCAGCGCAGGCGTGAGGGGAGCGGTCCCGGACCCACCCGGCGTGCACGCTGCGGCGACCGACAGGATGACGAGTGAGTACGCTCGCCCCACCACACGGCTGAAGAGTCGTAGCACTCGTATCATTGCGCAGGCACCTCCTCCGCTCAGGACTCGACGTTGCTGAACGTATCCCCCAGCCGGCAAATGGGACAGAGCCGGCCGCGCCGGGCAAGCTCAGCGACGGCGGTGGGGCTACCACTCTAAGGAATCGGCGCCCGCTCCCGTTTCTTTAGAATGAACACGCCCTCGTGCATGCTCGAGACGACGATCACTCCACTCTCGAAGTAGGGGTAGTTGCTCCACGACCCGGCAAATCCCGGCGCGTTCTCACCCCAGGGAACGGTGTCGAAGTACGCGACCTCTACCGGGTTGGTTGGATCGGTGATGTCGATGATGCGCAGTCCCGACACGTAGTTCGACTGGTACATGTACCGGCCGCGCACGTACAGGTTGTGATCGCTCGCGCCGGTTTCGCCCAGGTACTCGGTCGCGAGCACCGGATCGTCCAGGTCCTCGATGTCCCATACGAGCGTGCGGGTCCGCCTGGTGGGTGTATCCGACCCCGGGATACATCCCGCGCGAGATCGGCGTCGGATGCTCCTTGTCGGTGACATCGGCAATGCCCAGGGCCGTTTCGGACGAGTTGAGACAAATCTCACGGCCCTCGTAGTCGGTATCCGGCCCATGGTACAGCACGCACTGCGCGTCGTGCGTGTACCCGGTGCCTGCGTTCCCGGTCTGTGGATCGGCGTAGCACCCGGCAAATGTCGGATGCTCGGGATCGGCGTAGGCAAACCCCGTCTCCTCGTTGATCACGATGTTGTGCGCGGAGAAGATGCCGTCGTAGTGTGCCGTCTCGCTGAAGGTGACCGGTGGATTCGTTACCGTGCGGAGCTGAGTCAGGTCGAATATCTGTACGCCGTGCGGTCCGGCCCCATCAGCCACGATGAACGCGTGGTTCTGATAGACTTTGATGTCCCGCCAGAGGTTCGGAGTCGCGCCCTGATGCAGCGGCAACTCGCCAAGGTAGATCGGGTTCGCGGGATCGCCCAGATCGATGAACGTGGTTGCGTCGAACCGGCCGACGATGGCGTACTCGTGCCCGGTCTCCCCGTCGGTCCATCCCCAGACGTCGCTCACCATGATGCCCCGCTTGCCGCCCACCGCGCTCACCGGGAGAAACGAGACGAGATCGACCTCTTCGCATGTGAAGATCTGTGCGGCACCATCCTCACAGTCGACCTGGCCGCCCACGATGGGCCGCAGCCCACCTTCGGTCTCGACGATCGACCCCTCCGACACCCACTCACCGTCGGCGCCGCGGCGATACACGGTACCCGTCCCCTCAAAGAAAGCCGCACCAGGCGCCCCCAGCGCCACCAGCTGCTCGCTGGCACCGATCGCCGCCCCAAAGAACGGCGCCAGGCCGCCGGCTCCCTCGTACGGGAGCTGTTGCACCTGACTCCATGCGTCGTCGGTGGCCCGGAAGACGTAGACGCTTCCCGTCCCGCTCGCGAGCGGCGCCCCGACGAGGAGATCGCTCCCCGCGGCGGCCACCGACATGCCGAACAGCGCCTGCGGGTTGACGCCGTCCGCGGTGATCGTGGCGGCGTGCTGCCACTCGTTACCGTCGAGCCGGTACTGGTACACGACGCCGGTCGCGTGTGCGGCCGGCGCCGACACGAACGCACCGCGCGGAGTGAAAGCGAGCCCTACACCGAACGTGACGACACCGTCATCCGCCGGGGTGAGGGTTGCCTCTTCGATCCATTCATCATGGTCGTGTCTGAACACGATGACGGACCCGGTCTGGTACGCGGGCGGCGGGCCGAGCATCGAGGGAGCCGGATGCGGACCGGGAGCCCCGACAAGAACCCTGCCATCACCCAAGGCGAGCGACGCGCCAAAACGGTCGCCTGCCGTCGCGTTCGAACTCTGAAACCAGTGCTGCTGCTCCCATGATCCACCGTCGCCGCGGTGGAACACGAACACGGTTCCGCCTTCCGGCCCACCGGGCGCCCCAACGAGCGCAAGCTCGCCGTGCACGGCCAACGCCGTGCCGAATCCCTCGCCCTCAGCACCGCCGTCGTTGATCCGCAGCAGCGCAACCTGCACCCACGGAGCGTCGGGGCCACTGCGCTCGAACACGTACGCCGCACCGCCATGCTCACGGTGTGGTGCACCCACAACGAGCGTGTTCCCGTACACGGCGAGCGATTGCCCGAACCCATCCCCTACCAGGAGATCCTCCGGCGCAATCGACGCCGTCTCGGCCCAACGCCCCCCCTCATTGCGGAACACGTGAACCGCACCCGTCTGCGTGGGCGGAGCTGGGAGAACGGTGGTGAAGCCGGAACGGCCCACGAATATCTCATCTCCGGCTACGGCAATCGCGGTGCCGAACCCGGTTGCCAGACCGGCGGGTCGCGTGTCGCGAGAGAACGTCTGCGCCGAGAGCGTCGCCGCGGAGAGGGTGAGCAACCATGCGCCGCAGAACGCGCGTGCGGATACCGTCATGTGTGAACCCCATTTTGAGTGTTGCGAAGCCGCTAAGTCTGTCCTCGCACCAGGTTAGGGGCAAGGGGTGGCAGTAACGGTTCCCTTCACCCGTACTCCAAGCCAAACTTGGGAGTTCATGGAGCAAGCGACGAAACCGGCCGGGTGGGCACGCGTGTGGCCCGCCGTACGACCTCCGTACTCGCGCAACTTCAGACAGGGCGCCTGGTACCCTGTCGTACGGGACGCCGAGTCGGATCGGGTCACGATCACCATGTATGGCCGGGACGTCGATGTCCCTCGGCGGATCCTCGAGATCAGGCCGCGTCGCCCGGCGTATTTCAGCGTCGTCCTGCGCGTCGGCTACGACGCCGATCCACGACGGAAGTCCCACCACGACCTCGGCAAGAAGTACGCGGTTTGCCCCAAGTGCGCCTGGCGCTTTGCGCTGTTCGGTCAGCCCGAGCAGAAGCAGTGTCCCAGCTGCGGCCACACGGGAGAAGTGGGGTGGTGGGAGCAGTAGGAATCTGGCCTTCCCCGGAGGAATACTCATGACGTTGTCCCAAATCGCTCGCGCAGCGCCGTGTCTCCTGGCGCTCGCGTTTCCCCTCAGCGCGGCACCGGCCCAGACATTCCGGTCGGATGACCCTGTGCTGCAACGCATGTGGGTCGAGGGCATGGAGCACTCACAGACCGAACGGCTGGCGCAGGTGCTAATGGATTCGATCGGTCCGCGGCTCTCCGGATCACCGGGTTTTCACGCGGCCGTGGACTGGTTGGTTGGGACTTATGAGGCGTGGGGCGTTGCGGTACGACGCGAGCAGTACGGCACGTGGCGCGGCTGGCGGCAGGGCACGCTGCACGTGGATCTGCTGGCGCCACGGGTGCAGACCCTCGAGGCCAAGTTGCTCGCCTGGAGCCCGGGCACCGACGGTGCCATCGAGGGCGACGTAATGGAGATTCCCGTCTTCGACACGGAAGCCGAGGTCTCCACGTGGCTCCGCGGTATTCGGGGCAAGATCATCCTGGCATCGGCTCCAGAGGCGACGTGCCGCGAACCGCAGGCGCTGGAACGGCTCGCACGGGAGGAAACCGTGCGCCGCCTCGAGGGCGCGCGGCGGAACGCGGTCTCTTCATGGGGTGCTCGGTTACGCGAACTGGGCGGCGGACGGGTAGCCCATCAACGTCTCGAGGAGGCTGGGGCAATCGCGATCGTCACATCGCGCTGGTCCCGAGGCTGGGGCGTGAACAAGATCTTCGCCGCCTCGACCGACCGAGCGGTCGTGATCGATCTGAGTTGCGAGGACAACGGTCTGCTACATCGGCTGGCAGCCAACGGGCAGGGGCCGCGCATCCGCATCGAGGCCGACGCCGAGGAGCTGGGCGACGCTCCCATGTTCAACGTGATCGCCGAGCTGCGGGGCAGCGAGCTGCCCGACGAGTACGTCGTGCTGTCCGCGCATCTCGATTCCTGGCACGGCGCGACCGGTGCAACGGACAACGGCACCGGTACCATTACGATGTTGGAAGCGATGCGCATCTTGCAGGCTACGTATCCGCGTCCGCGTCGCACCATTCTGGTGGGTCATTGGGGAGGCGAAGAGCAGGGACTCATTGGGTCGCGGGCGTTTACGGAAGACCACCCGGACGTGGTCGAGAACCTGCAGGTTGCGTTCAACCAGGACAACGGCACGTGGCGCATCGATTACATCCAAGCCCAGGGGTTCAGCAAGGCCGGCGGGAATCTCGCGCGCTGGATAGCACAAATCCCCACCGAGATCGCGTCGAACATCGAGCTGGATGTGCCGGGACCGCAGGAGTTCGGCGGCAGCGATCACATGTCATTCCTCTGTCGCGGCGTCCCGGGGTTCCGCTTGCAGTCGGATTATCCGGACTACCGGCAGTACACCTGGCACACCAACCGCGACACGTACGACAAGATCATCTTCGACGACCTCAAGAACAACGCGACGCTCGCCGCCATGCTGGCGTACCTCGCGGCCGAGGACCCCGAGCGCGTGCCGCGAGATCGGTCGGTACTCCCGCGCGATTCCCGTACGGGGCGCCCGCGCGCCTGGGCGCAGTGCCGTCCCGCACGGCGAGAGGCGCCTCGTTGATTGTCAGGATCTTGTCATGAGACTCGACCGGTTGGGGGCACGTAGGCCAGATTGTCCCGGACACTCCTTATGGATGATTACATGCGCCTGTTGCTAGCCGGTCTCGTTGTAGCATCGTCGCTCGTTCTCACGCCCGCTGTTGCGACCGCGCAGTGGCCGCCCGACTCTCTCGTCAACCTCAAGGTGCTTCCCGAGGACATCTCGGTGCGAGAGATCGTCACCGTCATGCGCGGTTTTGCCGGCGCGCTTGGCGTACGATGCATCCATTGTCACGTGGGAGATGATCCCAATGACTTGGCATCGGTCGACTTCCCATCGGACGAAAGGATTGAGAAACAGAAGGCCCGCGAGATGATCAGGATGGTGCGGCGTATCAACGAGGAGTTGCTGGCCGAGGTTCCCGAGCGATCTGACCCGCCCGTCGTAGTCGAATGTCGTACCTGCCATCATTCACTCACCAAGCCGGCCGATATCCGCAACGTGCTCGTAGAGACATTCGAGGCAGACGGACCCGATGCGGCTATTGCACAATACCAGGAGCTGCGCGAGGAGTATTACGGCTCGGACAGTTACGACTTCCGGCATTTCATGCTTGCCAACGTCGCCGAGCGGGTTGCGGGTCAGAACTTGGAGGGGGCCATTCAGCTGCTGGAGTTCAACGGAGAGCTTTTTCCGGAATCCGGTCAGACGTTTTTCACCATGGCCCAGATACACCGGAGGAATGGTGACCTCGAGGGCGCGATTGGCGCTCTCGAGCGCGCCGCGGAGGCGGACCCGGAGAACGAGTTCTATCGTCGGGCCATTCAGCAGCTGCGCGCAGCAAGGAATCGCTAGCGCAAAGTTGACATTCGGCTAGCCGGCTGGATCTTGGATAGAGTTCTATCCGAGGAGGGTATCATGATTGTTCGGCTTGGGCTCGCCATCTTCGTGCTCTTCTCAGCGGTCGGGATCGATGCTGCGCCCGCGCAAGTCGCGCCCGACCGTTTCCAGTTCCAGACCGACGAAGCGTTCGACGTCAGCGCTATCCCCGCGTACGACGCCAGCCACGACGCCATCTATCGCTACATCGAGGAACATCTCGACGAGCACCTCGCACACATTCAACGGTGGCTGCGCCAGCCGTCGGTGAGCGCGCAGAACATCGGCATCGCCGACATGGCCGAGATGCTGCGCAGCGATCTCGAGGCGCTCGGTTTTGTGGAGACGGCCCTCGTCCCGACCGATGGCCACCCCGGCGTCTGGGGATTCTACGACGCCGGCGCGGACCGCACGCTGATGCTGTACTTGATGTACGACGTCCAACCGGTGAACCCCGAAGACTGGCGATCCCCACCCTTCGAGGCACGACTGGTCGATAGCGAGTTGGGGGAGATTCTGATGGCGCGCGGCGCCACCAACCAGAAAGGTCCCGAACGCGCCCTGTTGAACGCGCTCGAATCGATCATCGCGATCGACGGCGCCCTGCCCGTCAACCTCATGGTGGTCGCCGAAGGCGAAGAGGAACTCGGCTCGCCGCACTACCCGCAGATCATCGACCAATACGAGTCACGCCTGCGATCGGCCGACGGTGTGCTCTTTCCGTTCAACTCGCAGCGGCCGAACGGCGAGGCCGGACTGAGCCTGGGCGTCAAAGGGATTCTCTACACGGAAATGGAAGCGACCGGAAACGAACGCGGTGGTCCTACGCGCGCAGAGATTCACGGGTCGTACAAGGCGATCGTGGATTCTCCCGTGTGGCGATTGGTGCAGGCGCTGGCGTCGCTCACGTCGCAAGACGGCAACACGATCCTCGTCCCAGGCTACTACGACCCCGTCCGCCCTCCAACGATGGAGGAGCAACGACTCATCAACGCACTCACCGTCGAGTGGAACGATGAGGGATTACAGCAGTCGCTGAGCGTCGAGCGATGGATCAATGGGATCACGGGCCGCGATGCCGTGATGCGCTACCTCTATCACCCCACGCTCAACATCGACGGCATCTGGGGCGGGTACACTCAAGAAGGGGTCAAGACGATCCTGCCGCACATGGCAACGGCGAAAGTCGACTCTCGACTTCCCTATGGCCTCACACCCGACTCGGCACTGGCGATGATTCGTCGGCATCTCGATGCCAACGGCTTCGACGATATCACCATCCGAGAGCTGTCGGGATACCCGGCATCACAAACATCCATCGAAGCCGGGCTGGTCCAGGCGGCGATCAGCGTGTTCCGGAAGTGGGGACATACCCCCTCGGTCTCCCCACGCCTCGCCGGCAGCGCCCCGTTCTACCAATTCACCGAGCGGCTCGGCCTACCCATGGTGTTCGGCGGGCTGGGCCACGGGTCTGGCGCGCACGCGCCAAACGAGTATATGGTGATCAATCCCCGCGAAGGATCGGACATCGCCGGGTTGGCAGAGATCGAGAAAGCATACGTCGATCTCCTGTTCGCGCTGGCTCGTGCCAGACCGCGAACGGAATAGATCACTCACTCAAGGCGCATGAGAATGCAGTTCCGCTCGGTGTTCATCGCAGTGTTCATCGGCACGTCGCTGATCGTTGCAGCGCTGCTGATCAATCGCGCACGCCCCGCAAGGGAAACAGATCAACCGTCCGCCGCGTTCGTGCGCGCGACTGGGAAGTGCGCTGAATGTCATGCCGAGGAGACTGGTGCCATCGTGCACCAGTACGAGCGGAGCAAACATGCTGGGCAGGGCGTCACGTGTCTCGATTGCCACCAGACGCTCGCCGGACAGGATTCGCTCGACCACCGCGGGTTTACGATCACCATCCGACCAACGTCGCAAAACTGCAGAGAGTGTCACACGACCCAGTACAACCAATTCGTCCGGAGCCGGCACGGCGCGCCGGCCTGGGCGGCCGTCCGCGGCAGCGAGGACTTCACCGAAGAACAGATCGCGTACGCGGAAGAGTATCACGCCGGCGCGGTGCGGCGTCCCCCTAACGCGCTCGCTCTGTTGGAAGGAACCGGTGCGGCGGAGGTCGGCTGTCTCGCGTGTCACGACATTGGCCGTCCCAACGCGGACGGCTCCATCGGTCGCTGCACGGAGTGTCATGCGGCTCACTTCTCATCGGTCGCACTCGCGCGCGAGCCGGCCACGTGTGGCCAGTGCCACATGGGCCCGGATCATTCCCAACTCGAAATCTACAACGAGTCGAAACACGGCGTGCTGTTCAACGCGCAGCGAAACATGCTGAACCTGCAGGCCGACCCTCGCACACTCTCCACCGCAGACATGTCGGTCCCGACCTGCGCCACGTGCCACATGAGCGGCCTCGACGGGATGAAGTTCACACACGACGTGACCGAGCGACTGTCCTACTGGCTCTTCGCTGCCGTCTCCGAGCGGCGGCCGAGCTACGTACGCGGACGAGCGGAGATGATGGAGCTATGCCAGAAGTGTCACACGGCAGGACGAGTCGAGCGGTTCTACGAGGATGCAGAGATCGTGGTAGCCGCGACGAACGAGAGAGTGCGGGAGGCACGGGATCTCTTGAACGAACTGGTCGCCGAAGGACTGGTGACCGATCGTCCGTTTGATACCCCCATCAAGTTCCTGTACTTCGATCTGTGGCACTACTATGGTCGGACCGCCAAGCACGGCGCGTTCATGGGCGGACCGGATTTTGTCCAGTGGCATGGCAACTATGAACTGCTGCTCCACCTCCGGGAATTGGAAGAGATTGCCGAGCGACTGAGACGCCAGCGCGCCGAGAGGTGAGGGTACCGGAGACACTGAAGCAGCCGGCGGTACTGCTCGAGGTCTTTATCGCCGCGAACTTCGCGTTCCTATCGCTCGACATCTACCTAGCGCACTCCATCAATCGTTTCCGGCACTGGGCGGAATGGGTTCCGTTCTGGTACTCCATCCTGGCCACGATTGCGCTTGCACCCGGTGTGTGGCGTGCGGTTACTGGATCCAATAACTCCGCCCGAAGGCGCACGGGGCTGGCCGTGGGTGCCGGTGCGATCATCGTCGGGATCGTCGGCATGCTCCTCCACCTCGAGAGTCATTTCTTTGGGATTCAGACGCTGCGGAGTCTCGTGTACATGGCGCCATTCGTCGCACCGCTCGCGTTCGCCGGTCTCGGGTTCCTCCTTCTCCTGAACCGAATGGAGGATCTCGCAGGGAGACCGTGGGCGCAGTGGGTGATCTTCCTGGCGTTGGGGGGGTTCGTCGGGAACTTCGTTCTCGCGTTGCTGGACCACGCGCAGAATGGGTTCTTCCTCACCACCGAGTGGATTCCGGTGGTCGCGAGCGCCTACGGGATTGGGGCGCTACTCGTGGTGCTGATGCGACCGGACGACGGGCGCGCCATGCGCTTCGCGATGGCAATGCTGGCGCTGCAAGTCGTCGTCGGTCTGGCCGGCTTCCTCTTCCACGGGACCGCAAACCTCGCTGGACCCGGCGGAGCACGGGAGAACTTTCTCTACGGCGCGCCCATCTTCTCACCGCTGCTCTTTCCCAACCTCGCCGCGCTCGCGGGTCTCGGTCTCATCGGCCTGGCGCGAACGAGAACCAGTTACGAGATACGTTGATCTCTTGTTTGCGCTCGCCCGCCTCCTTCTTCCTCTATGTGGGGGTAGATACCGCGTTGAAGAATCTCGGAGCGTGACCGCAGCGGTTCGCTCGCCCGTCCGGTGGGCGACTTCCAGCGCTTCGTCGATTGGGGAGGCGGGGTGGATCTGTACGGATTCTTCGCGCTCGCGACGACTTCACGCCCGCGCTCCGTATCGGTACCGGAACGCTGATGAGCCTCACGAACGGCAGGCACCCGGTGTCACTCGATTTTTCGGTGCAGTCGACCTATAACGGCGAAGCAGAATACCTGCGGCGCGGCGGCGTGCGCGACAACCCCGACGGCTCCATCACCGTCTTTCCCATTAGGAGCGACGCCAACCTGTTGAGCTTCCGAGTCGGGGTGGCAGTCAGGCTCTAGCGGCAGCTATCTCCCAATCCTGACCGGCACGCGCTTCGCACCCCACGCTCCCGGTGCGCCAGCGAACACCCCGGCGCACGGCGTCCCGCACGCAGCGCAGCGCCCGTCTTCCGTCAGGTTCCAGTCATGCAGCACATACCAGTCACGAGCGATGAGCGTCTTCCCGCAGGCGTGACAGACGGTGCTTCCCCCATTCAGATCGTGGACGTTGCCCGTGTAGGCGTAGCGTACACCGTTGCGCACCGCGATCTCCCGCGCCCGCGTGAGCGTGGCAGCCGGCGTCCGCGGGATATCCAGCATCTTCCAGTCCGGATGAAATGCCGTGAAGTGCATCGGCACATCGGCCCCAATGTGCTCGAGCACCCAAGTGGTCATCCGGTCGATCTCGTCGCCCGAGTCGTTGTGCCCGGGAATGAGGAGCGTGGTGATTTCGAACCAGACGTCGGTCTCGTGCTTCAGATACACCAGCGTGTCGAGCACCGGCTGCAGGTGCGACTTCGTGGTGGTCCAGTAGAAGTCCTCGGTGAACGCCTTGAGGTCGACGTTGGCCGCATCCATGTAGGAATAGAATTCTCGACGCGGTTCCTCACACACGTATCCTGCGGTCACGGCAACCGCCTTGATGCCGTGCTCCCGACACGCCTGTGCGACGTCGATGGCGTACTCGTGGAAGATCACCGGATCGTTGTACGTGAACGCGACGCTGCGGCACCGCCAACACTTCGGGGGACGCCGCGTCGGCCAAGGTCTGGGTTTCCCGTGACTTGCTGATATCCCAGTTCTGACAGAACTTGCACCCCAGGTTGCAGCCTGCCGTCCCGAAGGAGAGCACGGGCGTCCCCGGCAGGAAGTGGTTCAGTGGCTTTTTCTCGATCGGGTCGACGCAGAACCCGCTCGACCGGCCGTACGTAGTGAGAACGATCTCCCCGTCCTGCCGCATGCGCACGAAACACATGCCGCGCTGTCCTTCACGCAGCTTGCAGTACCGCGGACACAGATCACACTGCACCCGGCCGTCGTCGAGCGCATGCCAGTACTTGGTCGGGACGACCGACGAGACGAGTTCCGTCACGCGTCAGTCATCCTCACTCCACGCCTCGCACTCGAACCCGTATAGTTCGCTCGTCGATTCCCGCCACGCTTCGTCGGTCAGACCGGCCTTCTGACAGGTGGCGCGCAGAAAGGCGGGGACATCCCACTCGTGCCGCTCGGCGACTTCCGGCAGGAGAAGCCCCGACCCACGCGGGCTTACGATCATGAGGCCGTGGCGGCCCGTCACGATGGCGTCTGGCGCGAGACGTACCAGCGGCGTGAGCGCGTTGATGTCGATGCTAATGTCAGGCAATTCGCGTGAGGTCACCGGCTCAAACCGGGGATCGTCCGTTGCCGATGCGATCGCCATGTGCGCGACCGAGTCGGCAAGCGGCTGGCGCGGCCGCACCTCGCCGCGACACCCGCGTAACTCGCCGGTGTCACGACGGCGCAGCGTCACGAACGCGGCGCGATGTTCCTGGAGAGCGGGCGCAACTGTCTTGGGCCGTGGGCGTCGCCCGTGTGCCAGGTACTCCGAGAGCGCCGTTCGGGCAATGCGCAGCAGCACCTGTCGATCGTCAGCCCCGAGCAGAGGCCGTGACGAGTGCGCGGTATCCATCATGGGCTCCTCTAGGCAAACACCTCGGCGAGCCGTGCGAGATGCGCATCCGTGAGTCCCTCCATCTCGAAGCACGCAACGCCGGCGGCGCCCGCGTCGCGCGCCAGTTGCGCCGCCGCCCCCAGCTCGTCCGGAGTCAGGCTCGGCAGATAGAGCCCGGCGTGCAGCGGTGCCCCTGACGCCAGCGCGCTCACTCCTGCGCGAGTCGCCTCGGCGATCCACGATACGGGTTCCTCGTAGAACGAGTGGTACTGCATGGGGAAGAACGCATCGAGCGGCCACCGGTCCCACGCCTGCCGCACCAGCTGGCGAGCGATCGACGGCGTGGGGAAGACCGCGGCCGTGATCGTCTTTCCGCGCGCGTGTACCGCACGAGCCAGCCCTTGCACGCATTCGGTCAACGTGTTCCAGCGGAACGTGCGCCAGGCAAGATGAGCGGGCGCATCGTCGAGTGTCATCGGGTCAACGCCGCTCTGTGCCTGAAACGTGGCGCGGCACACATCGCAGTAGCAGAAATCGAACTCGGCGTGCTCCCGATCTTGTACCAGATCGTACTTCTCCCAGAGGCCAATCGGGAGAATCACGTCGGAGAACCGAATGTAGTCTAGGTGCACCCCATCTACGCCCGGATGCTCGGCCACGCGGCCGACGAGATCCTGCAGGTAGGCGCGGACCGGGGGCCGCGTGGGACATACCCACTTGTAGTAGCCCACGTACGGCGGCTTCTCGAGCGTAGAGTCGCCGTTACGGCTGATCGTGAACCACTCCGGGTGGTGCTCCTGCGCCCAGGCATCGCCGTTACGGTTCAGAATCCAGAGCCAGCGATGAAAGGTAAGCCCCGACGCGTGGGCGGCGTCGGCGAGGATTGCCGTATCGCCTCCGGACACTAGTACGCCGGTGATTCCGCTTTCCCGCAGCCGGGCAAAGCGCTCGCGCCACTCGGCGGGCTCCCGCTCACGTCCACCGTGGACCCAGGTCCAGCCGGCGAACGTGCGCGATGGTCCGGCCATCGACTTGATGGGAACCACGCCCACCGCAGCCGCCGCTTGCGCGACCGTCCCGACGAACTCGCGTCGTCTCATGACTCGCTCTCAGCGCGCAGCTCCGCCCGCAGCCGCTCCAGCTCACGTTTGGCCGTCTCGGCCTGGGGGTGCTCCGGGAACCGCTCGACGAGGAGCGCAAGTTCCGGCAGAGCCTTCCGCGGAGTGTCGAGCTTGTTGCGATACAGCTCGATGATCTCCTGTGAGACCATGAGGCGGCGACCCATGTCGATGGCCGCATCTACGCGAGCGCGCTTGAACCACTGGAGCGAACGCTCGTAGTCCTCGAGCCCATCGCGATACATCCGCGCAATGCGAATGTACGGGTCGGGGTCTTCCGGAAACTCGGCCACGGCCAGCTCGTACGCGTCCACCGCTTCCGAATACAGCCCGCGCTTGGAGAGACTCTGCGCGTGGGAGTACTCACGCACAGCGGGCGTCGATTTGCCGGAGGGATTATGGAGTTTCCCCGCGACGGCTGCGCCACCGCGGGAAATGTTCAACGATAAGATCGAGACAGCAACGCCGGCGAGTACACCTCCAAGCCACATGTAGTAGATGACCGGTGGCCCTATACCGGCGATCGCTGCGGCGATGCTACTCACGAAGATGGTTATGGCCGCCACATAGGCACCCCATACGATCCCCTGGAGGCGGAAGGCGCGTTCCGCCAAATTTGTGTCCTTCACCTTGCCTTTTGGGCGTTCCGTGAACGTCCGCTTCGGAGGTGGGATGCGCGGTGGCACGTCTCTGGGCGTATCGGGCTCGGACATCATGGCTCCATTGGCGATGGCCCGCACTCAAGATGCGCCCGCGCCGCGCGCCGCGCGAGCGGTACCGGGCCGGCCACGCCACAGCGTGAAGGGCCAGCCCCACAGCTCGCGCTGGCTGCACGGAGCAAACACCCGCCGTGACGCGTTGGACCCCATGATCACGAACACGCCGTAGACGAGCAGCCCGGTCGCCATGAGCAGGACACCGGCCGCGTTCTGCATGGGCAGAAGATCCATGCGCCCGCTCGCGTTGAACGCCATCCAGTCCCACAGGAAATGCCATGTCGTGGCAACGGTGGCGCATCCCACGAGCCACCAGGGCCACCGAGCCGCGCGCATCCTGGCCAGGCCAATCCCGAAGCACGCAATCCCGCCCAGCACGAGATGGCCGAGCACACGGACGACCTCGGTTGCCGGCAGCACGTCTGGAAGGACGGGCAGGTACATCATGCGGTCGACCGATTCCGCCACCGCCATCCCGACACCCAGCACGGAGCCGTAGACCAGCCCGTCCATGGGATCGTTGAACTGCGACGGGACGAGGAACGCAAAGGCGCCTACCAGGAGGAGTCGGAGTCCCTCCTCATGGGTGGCGGCGACGAGCGCCACCTGCGTCAGCGAGGGATCCGCGATTGCGCTAAGAGTGAGCTCCTCGAGCACCGCCGCCAACCACATCGCGGCAACACCGACGAGGGCGGTGATGACCAGCAGGAAGACAGGCTCCCGCTCGTACAGGTCGTAGCGGTACACGAGGAGCCCAGCGAGAAGGGCACAGCACAACAGGGTCAGATAGAGGATCATGTGACGGCCCGATCGCCACTACGCTCACCCATAAGTGCCTCGAGGAGACGTATCACCTCTTTGACCCCATCGACCCTTCCCAACTGAGAAGCGATGGCACGGGCGCGGCTCGCGTAGCCGTCGTTGCCGACGAGATCCCGCAGAAGTGTGGTGACTTGGCGCCGCCGGATGCGCTGCACCGGCACGCCGCGCGGCCCGATGCCCAGTACCCGAACACGATGGGCCCAGTAATACTGGTCGAGCAGGTGCGGGAGGATGAGCTGCGGTAGCCCTGCAAGCGCAACCGCTGTCGTCGTCCCTGCGCCGCCGTGGTGAACGACGGCGCGAACCCGCGGAAGAAGCTTCGTGTGCGGTGCCCGACCGATCGTGCGGCACCCGTCTCCTAGATCCAGTTCGTCCGGGCGCATGCCAGTCCACCCCGTCTGCACGAGCAACCGGCAGCCGACGTCGCGAGCGGCACGCGCAAAGAGGTGCATCACCTCACGGGCCCTGTCCGAGACCATGCTCCCGAACCCCAGCAGCACCGGTGCCGGACCGGCGTCGAGAAAACGCGCAAGATCGTCATCGAGGGCTTCCTCGGAGCGCAGCCGCAACGCACCCGTGACATGCACGTTGGCGGGGAAATCCGGTGGAGGAGTTGCCAGCACGGGCTCCGCCGCAAGCATGAGCGGAATTTCGGTCAGGTGCTCCATGACGTCCCCGATGCGTGGTAGGCCGAGGCGCTTCCGACCCCGACCGATCGCCTTCCCTAGCGCGCCTTTAGACATCACGCCAAACAGCCGCCAAAGCACCCGATTGATCGCGTGCGGCAGTCGCTGGTTTTTCACGAAGAACGGCGGATGGTAGGCGCTCGGGATCGTCACGGGTACGTACGCGACATACGCGTACGGCGTCCCCGACAGCTCGGCAACCGAGCGGGCGGCAAACTGGACTCCTGCTCCGACCACGAGGTCGGCGCCGTCACAGATCGCGGGCAACTTCTCGAAGTGCAGCGGAATCAGTTCCCGCACGAGATAGCCCGTCTGATAGACGAAGTTCGCCGCCGCATCGCCCACGTCGCGCATGAAGCGCTCAACGTCCGTGCCGACAGGCTCAAACGCCAGGCCTTGTGCCGTGGCCCATGCACCGAAGTTCTCCGGGCCAGCCAGCAGCACGTCGTGGCCACGCTCAACCAGGCCGCGGCCCAGCGCGATCATCGGCTGGATATCCCCACGTGTCCCAAAGGGTGCTAGAACGACTCTCATACGCGGCCGAAAGATACGTCGCTCGCCGCCCGATACGCGCCGCCTGCGTCGCGGAGATACCCGTTGGGTCACCCAGTCTTGGATCATCGCCTACCCGGAGGTAGACTCCCTCGAGCTACGTCATGTACTCCACCTGTATCTTTTGTACCCGACCTCTCGGCAGCAACGAGCTCGTCGAGCACTTCCCCGTCGGCCGGCGTCTCGCGTTCGACCCGGCCAAAGGGCGCCTCTGGGTCGTGTGTAAGAGGTGTGAACGCTGGAATCTCTCGCCGCTGGAGGAGCGGTGGGAGGCATTCGAGGAGTGTGAGCGCCTCTTCCAAGGCACGCGCATGCGGATGTCGACAGACAACGTCGGGCTCGCGCGTTTCACAGAGGGACTCGAGCTAGTGCGCATCGGCGAACCGCTGCGGCCCGAGTTTGCCGCGTGGCGCTACGGCGATCAGTTCGGACGGCGGCGCAAGCGCGCGATGCTCTGGACCGGGGCGGGGATCGTGGCCTTTGGCGCCGTGGCTGTGGGCGCGGCCGCAGCAGGGGTCGGCGTGGGGATGATGGGGCAACTGCCGAACATGCTCATCAACATTCCCGTACGGGCCCGGATCCGCACGAAAGACGGTCGCGTGTTGAAGCTCCGCAACCAGAACCTCCAGAAGACGAGAATTCTCACCGAGTCGGACGCGGGAGAGTGGGCAATCAAGGTGAAGCACTCGAAAGGCACCGAGACATTTCATGGTGCGGAGGCACAGCATGTAGCGGGGATCATCCTGCCAAAGCTGAATTACATGGCTGGGTCGAAAAAGGTCGTGAAGAACGCGGTGGAGCGCATCGAGGCCGCCGGCGATCCGGAAGTGTACCTCGCGGGTCTCACCGACCAGGTACGCCGCATGGGAGAGTATCGGCCCGGAATACCCGCCGTCTCGAAGAGGAAGGTTGGTCTCGTCAGGTATCTCCCGCGGGACGCGCGGCTGGCCCTCGAGATGGCGCTCCACGAGGAGCAGGAACGTCTCGCTCTCGCGGGCGAACTGGTGGAGCTGGAACTCGCGTGGCGCGAGGCCGAGGAGATAGCGAACATCGCCGACAACATGTTCGTGCCCAAGAAACACGAGGAATTCATCGAGCAACACCGAGCGCCCCAGCAGACGGCCACCCCCGAGGGACCGGCGGAGTAGACCTTCGCCCCATCGGATTCACGCCGCACCCCTTGAGATCCCGCCATTCTGTCGCAGATTAGCCACGCTCCGGCCCGGGAGGCCGGGACGCCGGTGTCGAACCGCCGCCCCACCCCTTTCAGACGGTCGCGTCGGCGTGGGTGCCGGAACGGCCCCGAAGTTGCCCTTTAATACGGGTTACTCGAACACGGAGTTGGAACAGGTGGTGGCAGGCGCACCGTTCAACACTCGCATCAGAGAATCGGCACTGTTCTTGGCAGCGGTGCTGGTGCTCACTGGTGCCCGGCCGGCAGCGAGCCAGGTGTCGGTCAACGCGACTGCGGGTGCCTCTGCGAATATCATCGGAGTCGTGCCGTTGGCGGCGACAACCGCCAACGATCTCGCATTCGGCCCCGTCACGGCGGGGACCGACGGCACCGTGGCCAACACCGATGGGGCCCGGTTTCAGATCACGGGTGAGCCGGGGTTTCCGCTCAGCGTGACGTTTGCGCTTCCCGCTACGCTTGCGGGTCCTGGCGCGGCCACGATCCCCATTGCGTTTGGCAGCACGGATGGATTGCTCTGCTGACAGGGAACCTGGAGATCGGCATCAAGGGCACCGTGTCTCCACTCCTCAGCGTTCCCCCCGGGGCCTATACCGGCAGCATCACCGTCACGGTGGCGTACTAACCGACTGGCATCACCACCGTCAGCGTTTGCATCTGGTCAGCACGCGATGACCAACCCATATTGGTCCGCTAACTCGCACTCCGACGGTAAACGTGTCGAAGACGATCGGTGACAAGCTGTTGATGATGGCCTCCCTCCTGCTCGTGGCGGGGGCGGTCTTCTATCTCGGCTGGTTGGGGCCGCGGCAACGCGCGGAGGCGATCGAGCGACTGCTCGCCGAGGCAGTGACGGCCTACCAGCAACGCGACTGCACGACCGCGGCGGAGCGGTTCGCCGGTGTGCACCGCCGACTCGGCAACGACACGCTGCCGCCAGAAGAAGCCGCGGTCGAGCAGGTCTGCACCGCGTTCCTGGAAGCGCCGGTCGGTGGGATCCGCCGGTTCCTCTCACACGCCGTGGCGTTGGTGTGCGCAGGGCGCCCGCTCTCGCTGACCGACGACCTCGGGCACACGTACGGCAGCGAGTTCTTCGGCATGATCGACACGACCGCCGCGGCAATGTGGGGGGGCGAGCGCATAGACCCGTTCATCCCCGACGAATTCCGTACCGGTAATGTCCGCGATTTCCGGTACGCGGTGTGCTCGACCGTACAGGAGACGCGCGAGTTGGAGCGGTGCACGTACACGCTCTACCGCGGAGGCAACCCGACCGACGTCCAGCTCATCCGCGCGCAGCAGCTCTGGCGGGTCCGGCTCGTGGATATCACCCGCCGATCGGTGGTGGCAAGACGGAACTTCTGGGCGAGGAATCCCGGTTCGTGCGAGGAGAACCAATCCCTGTTGAACCGGGGAACCAGCGTGGTGACCGGGAGCGTCGATACGGCGCGTTTCGCCGCGTGGTTACGGGACCGCGTGCCCTAAGGACGTTTGGTCACGAAACTCCCGTCAGTGCCCTCCCGTAGGGATCACTGACGCTTCAACGAGAAACCCATGTTCGTCGTACTGAAACGTTTGCTGCAGGCCATCTTGAAGATCGGTCTGTACGAATTCCTACGCCGCGTCGGCATGAAAGCGATCCTGCCGCTGATCATGATCGCCGTGGCAGTCGCTCTGATCGTGACCGTGGTGCTGGTCATGTTGATCGGGATCGTGCTGTTGTGAACGTCTAGCGTTGAGCGTTCACAGACGACCGCCTAGACGCTAGCGCCCACCATCGACCGTCATCAGCGTTCGAAGCAGCACGTTCGCACCGGCCGTCACATGCTCGGGCGACGTGTACTCCATTGGGGAGTGGCTGATACCTTCGCGACTCGGCACGAAAACCATCCCCACCGGACCAAACTGCGCTACGCTCTGCGCGTCGTGTCCCGCTCCACTCGGCATGCGCAGCGTCGTGAGATCGAGACCGCGCGCTTCGCGCTCGATCACGTCGCGCAGCCGGGGCGTCGTGGGTGCGGCGCGACTCGTGTAGTACCGCTCGAAGGCAACGCTCGTATCGGCCGCAGCCGCGAGCGCGATCGCTTCACCGCGAATCGCGTCGAACACCACGTCGATTTTCTCCATCTCGAGGTCTCGGATCTCGAGCGTGAAGGTCACACGCCCCGGTATGACGTTCGCCGCACCTGGCTCCACCTCGAGCCGTCCTACTGTCGCGACCTGTCGACCCGGTGTCGCGCGCGCGATGCGGTAGACGGCGTCGATGATCCGCGCGGCAGCTACCAGGGCATCACGACGCTGATCCATCGGTGTCGTGCCCGCATGGTTGGCGAGCCCGTCGACCGTCACCGTCCATCGCTTGATGCCCACGATCCCCTGCACGACACCGATGTCGATGTCTTCCCTCTCGAGGATGGCCCCCTGTTCGATGTGTAGTTCCAGATACGCCGCGATACTTCCCGGCCGGCGCACAACCTCGGCGAGCCGAGCCGGATCGCCTCCGATGCGGCGCGTGCCGTCAGCGATGGTGAAACCACTCGCGGTGACCACGTCGAGTTCAACGAGTTCGACTTCGCCGGATAGTGCTCGGCTGCCCGTCTTGCCACCTTCCTCGTTCGACCAAATCACGAACTCGAGCGGATGCCGCGTGCGGTGATCGGAATCGCTGAATGTCATCGCGATCTCGAGAGCGGCCATGGACCCCACCTGCCCATCGTAGTTGCCTCCCGACGGGACGGAATCGATGTGCGAGCCCAGCATCAGAGGTGGGAGAGTCGCGTCGTTGCCCGGGCGGCGACCGATGAGGTTGCCCGCGTAATCGACGGTGACATCCAATCCGGCTTCGCGCATGCGTGCTGTCACCCAGTCGCGGGCGGCCAGGTCGTCGTCACTGTAAGCTACTCGGCTGGTGCCTCCCTCAGACGTGCCGCCGAAACGAGCCAACTCGGTAAGCCGCCGGTTGAGGCGCACCCCGTCCACGAGCATGGAGCCCACTCGATCTCGCAACCGCCACCTGACCCCGAAGGCTCCGATGACCACGGTTCCGCCAAGACGTGAGAAGTCTCTCCGGTTCACGAGCCGAACGGCATGGCGTATCCCAAGCCTCTCACGATCGCAGACCGACGGTTGCGTCAGGGGGCCGCGACCGGCCGAGCAATACCGCAACGGTCATGTCCGCCGTAACGTTCGCGGTCGTAATGAACATGTCGGGAATCAGGTCGAGGGCGATGAGCAGGCCGATCCCCTCGACCGGGAGGTTCAGGGCCACGTAAATTGGCGTCATGATGAACAGACCGCCACTTGGAACGCCCGGCGAATAGAAGCTGAGCGCGGCAATCGCAGCGGTGATGGCGGCAATTTCCGCGGGACCGAGGTCGATGCCGTACAACCGTGCGATGAAGAACGTGCCCGTCATCCGGCCAATGGGCGAAGCGAACTTGAACAGCGAAGCGGCCACGGGGATCACGATCCCGCTCACGTGCGGGGCGAGCCGGAGATCGCGCTCCACCCCATCCAACATCGCCGGGAGGGAGGCCAACGACGACCTGGTGCTGAAGGCCACCGCCTGCGCCGGAGCGCACGCGCGCGCGAACTGCCGCAGGGGAACCCCGCCGCCCACCACCGCGATCGGATAGAGAGCCGCGAGCCCAAGCGAGACCAGACCACAGACGACCAGCAGGAAGACACCCAGGGCACCCACCAGTTCCGCGCCCGTGCGAGCCGCCAGCGGCAACACCAGGAAGAACACACCCACCGGTGCCACGAACAGAATCCATTCGACGATGACGATCATGGCCCGCGAAACGGCGTCGAAGAAACTCACCAACGGCCGTCGGTGCGCGGCATCCAGCCGCGTGACGGCTAGCGCCAGGGCGGACGTGAACACGATCAGCGGTAGCAAAGCGCCATCCGCCGCCGCTTTCACCGGGTTGGCGGGAATCAAGTTCACGATCCAGTCCCGGAAAGGTGGCAGTTCCACCTGCGCGCTGGGTGCCGCGTCCCGGAGGTGGGCGAACGCCTCCGCATCGAAATGCGCCAGCCCGAGCAGAGGCGGTGCAACCAGTGCGGTGATCAGGGCCCCACCGGCAACGAGCATCCCGAACAGCGCGAGTGCCCGGCCGCCGATACGCCCCCCCCGGCCGGCCGAACTGGAGGCGATCGCGGTGATGAGCAATGAGACGACGAGGGGAATCACCGTCATGCGGATTGCATTGACCCACAGCGCACCGATGGGCTCGACCGTCGACACTACCCGGAGCAGCGTCGGGCTCTTCGCCCACGACACGGCCACGCCGGCAATGAGACCGGCGACCAACGCGGCGAGGACTCGGGACGTTTTCGACATGATGGGCGAGCGAGACCAAATGTGCGCTCAGTGTCCGCGGACCGTCAACGTTCCCCTGGCAGGGGCCCGTGCGCACCCGTACTCTTCCCTGGATACGCAGCCGAGGAGGTTGGAGTATGCTTGCTGTTCGTCCAGCACGTGGAACGATAGTCGTCGCAGCGGCCCTGATCGCGATGGTCCCGGTAGGACGCGGTGTATCTACGTCCCTGTCCGCGCAGGAGCGACCCGGTCAGAACCATTACGCCATCGAGAACGCGCGACTCGTTACCGTTTCCGGCCGGGTCATAGACCGCGGCACGATCGTGATCGAGCGCGGGATCATTACCGCCATCGGGACCCGCGTCGAGGTACCCGCGGGTGCCTGGGTGATCGACGGTTCAGGCCTCACCGTGTATCCGGGGCTCATCGATGCGATGACGACGTTGGGCCTGTCGCGACCGCCCAGCGCACGGGCGCCTGCGCAACCACGCCAGGGTGCCGCGCGGCCGGGGGGCGGGGGCGGGAGCGCCGGACAGTCACCCAGCACTCCATACTCCCGCGACCCCGCGGATCGGCCGGCCACCTACACTTGGGTCAGTGCAGCCGATCAGCTCCAGCCAGACGACGACCAGCTAGCGCGCTGGCGCGCTGCCGGGTTCACGAGCGCAGTCGTCGTGCCCGACCGAGGGTTTTTCCCGGGCCATGCCGCGCTGATCGATCTGGCAGGCGAGCGTCCCAACGACATGGTCGTGGCCACACCGGTGGCGCTGCGGGTGAACCTGCGGGGTGGTCAGGGCCATCGGGGCTATCCGTCCTCATTGATGGGTGCGTTCGCGTACATCAAACAGCTCTTTCTCGACGCAGACCACTACGCCACCGCATGGGACATGTACGGCCGTAACCCGCGCGGACTCGAGCGGCCGCACTACGACCGCGCCCTGGCGCCTCTCGCGGCAGTGCGTGCAGGTGCTGAACCGCTCCTGTTCCCGGCCTCTTCCCTGGCCGAAATCCACCGGGCGCTCAACACGTCTGACGAGATCGGGGCACGACCCATTCTCTACGGCCTGCACGGCGGGTATCAGGCCGCCGCGCTACTCGCGGAGCGGAATGTCCCGGTCCTCGTGAGCCTGGATTGGCCCAAGGCGCCGCGAGATGGAGACCCGGAAGCGGAGACCTCGCTCGACGATCTCAGGCTCCGATTGCTCGCGCCGACCACGCCGGCGGCACTCCATGACGCAGGTGTCGCGTTCGCGTTCTACTCCGACAGCATCGACGATCCGTCGGACGTGATCGCCGGCGCGCGCATGGCGGTGGAAGCGGGGCTCGACCATGATCTCGCGGTGCGCGCCATGACGCTTTCCGCCGCCGAGTTGTTTGGTGTGGCCGATCGAACAGGGAGCCTCGAGGAAGGCAAGCTCGCGAACCTCGTGGTGACCGACGGTGATCTGCTGGCCGAGAGTACCAAGGTACGCATCGTATTCGTGGACGGACGCCGATTCGAGCCCGATACCAATGCCGCTGGACCCGACCGCATGGCGCGCGGCGGTGCCGCCAGCTCACCGCGACGCGGACGGCGCGCCCCCGCCCCTGCCCCCGCCCCGGACGGGGCCGGAGCGGACCGGGATTCCACGGCAGCATCGCGGCCGTCGGACTCGGAGTTGCGGTCGCGCATCGGCCCCTCATATCGTGGCCCGTACCGCGACGATCGCGTAACCGTTATCCAACATGCGACTATTCTTACCGTCACGAACGGAACGATCGAGAACGGATCGATACTGATTCGCGATGGCCGGATTGCGGATGTCGGTGCAGACATCTCGATCCCACGCGGCGCTCACGTGATAGATGCTTCCGGTCAGTATGTGATGCCCGGCATCGTCGACGCCCATTCGCATATCGCCGGGGGAAGCAACGAAGGCAGCGTGTCCGTCTCGGCGATGGTCGGCATTCGTGACGTCATCAACCCCGACGACATCAACATCTACCGGGCACTTGCGGGCGGTGTCACCACGGTGAACGTGCTGCACGGTAGTGCGAATCCGATCGGCGGGCAAAACGTCGTGCTCAAGCTGCGCTGGGGCGCCGATGCCAGTGGGCTGGTCCTCGACGGAGCGGCACCGGGCATCAAGTTCGCCCTGGGCGAGAATCCCAAGCGCGACCGGAACCCCGACCGCTACCCCGCCACCCGCATGGGCGTGATGGACGTGATCCGCAGCGCGTTCGTCGAGGCGCGGGAGTACCAGGCCACCTGGGATCGGTACCGTGATAACGGAGAGCGCGGCATCCCGCCCCGGCGCGACCTCAAGCTCGAGGCATTGGCTGAGATCCTGCGAGGCGAGCGGCTGGTGCACGCCCACTCGTATCGTGCCGACGAGATTCTGCAACTCATGCGCCTGGCCGAGGAGTTTGGCGTCCGTATCGCGACGTTCCAACACGTGCTCGAGGGATACAAGGTGGCCGATGAGCTCGCCGCACACGGAGCCGGCGCTTCCACTTTCTCGGATTGGTGGGCCTACAAGATCGAGGCGTACGACGCCATTCCATATAACGCGGCTCTCATGACCGAGCGGGGCGTCACGGTCTCGATCAACTCGGACAGCCCGGAAGAGATGCGGCATCTGAACGAGGAAGCGGCCAAGAGCGTCAAGTGGGGTGGTCTCTCTGAGGCCCAGGCCCTGTCACTCATCACGATCAACCCGGCTCGCCAGCTTGGCGTTGACGATCGCATCGGGTCGATCGAGGTCGGAAAAGACGCGGACCTCGTCATTTACGATCGGCACCCGTTCGACACATTTGCTGTCGTGCAGAAGACGTTCGTCGACGGCAAGATATACTTCGACATAGACGGAGACCGCGAGCGCCAGCGCGCCATCGAAGAGGAAAAGGACACGCTCACCGAGGGCCGGCATCCGCAGGAGCCCCCTGTGACCACCGATGCAGCGGCCCCGGAGGTGATCAAGTGAGCGCACGCACAATGATGTCAACCTGGACGCTGCTCGGTCTGCTCGTTGCCACGTCCGTACCGGCCAGAGCGCAGGATAACGAGACCTACGCCATCCAAGGTGGGACCGTGCATACCCTCGTGGGTGACCCAATCGAGAACGGTACGGTGATCGTCACCGCTGGCCGGATCACGGCTGTCGGACCCGACATACAAATCCCATCCGGCGCCACCGTGATCGACGCGTCGGGCCGGCATGTTTATCCCGGGCTTTTCAACGCGTTCAGCCAGCTCGGCTTGCAGGAGATCAACGCCGTCGACGTCACCAACGACATGCGCGAGTTGGGGAGCTTCAACCCGCAACTCACGGCCGCTACCGCCATCCACCCGGCGAGCGAGCGGATTCCGGTCACGCGCGCAAACGGGATTACGCACGTCGTATCCGCGCCCTCCACAGGCGCCGGTGGTATCGCGGGCCGTGCATCTGCCATTCACCTCGACGGCTGGACGATCGAAGACATGCTCATCGAGCCGGCCGTTGGCCTCGTGATCAACTGGCCCTCGATGCAGACTCGCCGGTTCAACCGTCAAACGTTCCGTGTCGAGAACCGTTCTTTCCGGGAGGTCCGGGAACAGTACGAGGAGGCGGTATCACAACTCGCCGATTGGCTCGAGGACGCCCGCGTCTACCGCCATGCGATGGAAGGTGGTGGAACTCCAGCGCGCGACCTGAAACTCGAGGCGTTGAGCACGGTCCTCACCGGAGCACTCCCGGTACTCGTCCTCGCCGACGAAGCGCGGGACATTCGTAACGCCGTGGCCTTCGCGGAGACAAACGGGCTGCGCATGATACTCGTGGGCGGCCGGGACGCCTGGAAAGAGACGGCGCTTCTCGTGGAGCACGACGTGCCCGTGCTCCTGCGGGCGACACAGAACCTGCCGCCTCAGCGAGACGACCCGTATTCTCGCGCGTTCAGCACACCGGCCTTGCTTTCGCAGGCGGGCGTCCGCTACGCGATCACCGGCTGGGCATCGTCGGGACCCAACCCGCCCTCGCGGACGCTGCCGTACGAGGCTGCCAACGCAGTGAAGTTTGGTCTGTCCGCGGACGAAGCACTGAGAGCGATCACACGCTATCCTGCCGAGATTCTCGGACTCGGAGACGACCTCGGTACGATTCAGGATGGCAAGATCGGCAATCTCATTGTGACCGACGGAGACCCACTCCAGATCCGCACGCAGATCCTCCACGTGTTCGTCAACGGGCGACCTGTGGATCTGGACAACAAGCACCGAGCGCTCTACGAGCGCTACCGCGCAAGAGACTAGTCGCTTCGTGGGGCGCTCAGTCCTCCTCTCGGCGCTCGCGCTTGGCGTGGTCGCATGCGGTGACGGCATCAACGACGCGCCCCCGCGAGAGGACGTCGAGGTTGCCATCGACCTCAGCCAGATTCCCAACGTGACGACCCTCATCGTCGAGGTCGAGGCGGCGGATATTTCCGCGCCGCTCGTCTTCGACCTCACGGTGCGTAGCGGCACCGCGACGGGCACCATCGCCGTGCCCGTCGGACGCGACCGCACCATCACCGTCCGCGCCTTTGATGCCGACGGCCGCGAGACCCACCGCGGGAGCGCCACGGTCGACGTTATCGCCGGCACGACACCCCTCGTTACCATCCCGCTCACTCCTCTCGCCGGTGGGCCGATCGACTTCGACACCGTCACCATCGTTATCGTCCCAGAGGACGGCACGCTTCTCATCGGCGAATCGCTGCAACTTGGGGGAGCCGTGTTGACGATATCGGGCGACACGTTGTCCGACCCCCTCATCTGGTCTACGCCAGACTCTGCCGTGGCGGTCGTCGATACCGCAGGAATCGTGACCGGCGTGGGCCCGGGGGACGCGCGTATCTTCGCGACGTTCGGCGAGAAGACGAGTACCGCGAACATCAGGGTCATGAACGCGGTCGCGACTGTCTCACCGACCGGCAACGCCCTCGTGTTCGGACTTCAGGTCGATGTGATACCTGAGGCGGCTATAGCAGTCGAGTACTGGACCGGAACCGAACCTCACCTCACCGTCGAGAGCCCCTCGGCAACCAGTCACCCACTGTTGCTCGCACGCCTGCTGTCGAGCACGACATACGAGTACGCCGTGACCCTCACGGCGGGGACACGCGGTTCGCCAACGTTACTGACGGGGACGTTTACGACCGACACGCTGCCGGACGACCTCGAGGCGGTAAGGCTGACCTCGACCGGCGCATCGACCGCACAATTGGTGATGTTGGAACTGCGTATCCCCACGTTTCAGGGATTTGTCGCGGTCGATGCCATCGGCCGAGTGGTATGGTATCATCGAACCGGCGGCTCGTCTTGGGGCTGGACCAGGCGGGCGAACGGAAACTTCGTCTTTCTCGACACGCGCGATGGACTCACCGAGGTGACGCCGACCGGCGACGTCGTGGCGAACCTCACACGCGCCGGTGGGGAGGTGATCCATCACGACGTGATCGCCACGCCGGACAACACGCTCTACTTCATGACACGCCATTCGCAGGTCGCCGACGATGGCAAGACGTGGGTGGGGGAACGGATCTGGGAGTGGAACCCCGACTCCGGAGACCTCGAGATACGATGGAACGCGTTCGATTTTTTTTCGCCAGTGACCGATGCCGGGCCGTTGAGCAAACTCTCCGACTGGCTCCACGCCAACTCGCTGAACATCGGTGCATCGGGTAACGTGCTCGTATCCAGCCCGTTTCTGAATCAAGTGATTGCACTCACGCCCGATTTCTCGACCATTGCATGGCGGCTGGGTGGGCCCAATGCGACATTCGTTCCCGATTCCCTCGCCACCTTTGCCTTTCAGCACTCGGCCTCCGAGGTAGCACCGGGACGGGTGCTCCTGTTCGACAATCGCGGCGGCCCCACCACCGCAGCGCCCTACTCACGCGCGCTCGAGTTGTCGCTCGGGCGCGGCATAGCCCAAGCGGGGTGGTCGTTTCGCGCACCGAACGACAACTACGCAGCGATCATCAGCTCGGCGCGCCGGATGGCCAACGGTCACACGATGGTCGCCTTTGGACCCGGCCCTGGCTTGCGCGGGTCGATAGGCCCAATCGAGGTCTACGAGGTCATGCGTGATGGGACGATCCAGTGGCATCTGGTCGTGACCGGTCCCAACCACATGTACCGGGCGACGCCGTTCGATGATATTGCGGGAGAACGAGAGAAGTAGAGCGGATCGATTACTTGATGTGATTGGTGGTTTGGTGGACGGTGACCTCGCGCGCGCATGATGAGACCACGGTCGTCGCTAGGGTAGACTCGGTGCTCACGAGGCGCCAGCGCGCTGGCGCCGACCGCGCGAGCGGACTAGCTTAGCGCGCCAACTCATCTCGTGGTACGCACCCACCCCGTTCGATGGAGGTTGTCTCCGTGAGCCGCGCGCCCTGCCTCTGGAAGCCTTGGACCACGAGCGTGATTGGGGTCGCACTCCTGGTCGTCGCCGTGAGCGCTACCGCGCAGCAGATAGACACGACCGCCTACGCCGGTCTGCAATACCGCTTCATAGGTCCGCCTGGCAATCGCGTGAGCGCGGTGGCGGGTGAACCGGGGAACGCAATGGTCGCGTATGTCGGCGCGGCGTCCGGAGGTGTGTTCAAGACCGACAATGGCGGCGTGAGCTGGCGGCCGGTCTTTGACGATCAGCCCGCCCAATCCATTGGCGCGTTGGCGGTATCGCTCTCGGAGCCGAACGTCGTGTGGGCCGGTACGGGTGAGACCTTCGTCATTCGATCGATGACGACCATTGGGAACGGCATCTACAGGTCGACCGATGCCGGGCAGACATGGACGCACATGGGCCTCGAGCACAGCGGCCGGATCGGTCGCATCGTGATCCACCCCACCAACGCGGACATCGTCTTCGCCTGCGCGATGGGACACTCATTCGGGCCACAGGAGGAGCGCGGCATCTTCAAGACGACCGATGGCGGGACGACCTGGGAACGCGCGTTGTTCGTCGATGCGAACACGGGATGCGCCGACATCGCGATGGACCCCAACAATCCGCGCGTGCTCTTTGCCGGGATGTGGCAGCTCGAGATCAATACGTGGAACCTGAACAGCGGCGGTCCCGGCAGTGGCGTCTACGTCTCACGCGACGGCGGCGGGACGTGGGAGCGGTTGGCCGGGCACGGCCTGCCGGCAGCGGATCACCCGGTGGGGAAGATCGCGGTGGCGGTCGCTGCGAGTAACTCGAACCGCGTCTATGCGCTGATCGAGGACTCGGATCCCGCGTTTTACCGCTCAGACGACGGCGGTCGGACGTGGCGGCTCGTGAGCCACAATCACACCATGGCCGAGCGTGCGCCGTATTACGTACGCTTCGCCGTGGATCCGGATGACGAGAACCGGATCTACTTCGCATCCGTACGATTCAGCCTGTCACGCGACGGCGGGAAGACACTTGCTGACGACCCGCCCCGGGGTGGAGGCGACAACCATGACCTATGGATCGATCCCACCAACGGTGACCGGTTCATGGTGGGTCATGATGGCGGCGCGAGCATCACGCTCGACCACGGCCGGTCGTTCCAGCGCGTTGTCCTGCCGATTGCCCAGATGTACCATGCCCACCCCGACACCAAGATCCCGTACGACGTCTATGGCAACCGACAGGACAACGGGTCGTACGTGATGCCGAGCAACAGCCGCGCGCGTGGCATTCCGCCCGGGTTATGGCACTCGGTGGGTGGGTGCGAGAGCGGTTTCGGTTTGCCAGATACGGTCACCAACAACATCGTCTGGTCCGGCTGCTACGACGGCGGGCTTCAAGTCTACGATGCCACGACCGGACAGGCTCGCGACGTGCGCATATGGCCTGAGGGAGGATACGGCTGGCCGCCGGTGGACGTGCGGTACCGCTGGAATTGGACGTTCCCCCTCGCGATCTCGCCGCACGACCACAACAAGGTGTACGCTGGCAGCCAGGTCGTGCACATGACCACCGACGGCGGGAGCAGCTGGACGGTGATCAGTCCCGACCTCACGCGGAACGACACCACCCATCAACAGACCTCGGGCGGGGTCGGCGTCGATAACCTGATGACCTTCGACGGCGCCACGTTGCTCGCCATCGCAGAATCACCGCTGGAAGAGGGACTCCTCTGGGTAGGCAGTAACGATGGGTTGGTGCAACTTACGCGGGATGGCGGTGAGACGTGGACCAACGTCACGTCGAACATCCGCCATCTTCCGGGGTGGGGGAAGATCAAGAACATCGAGCCGTCCCATTTCGATCCGGGCGCCGCGTACGTGGCCGTCGATTTCCACGAGATGGCCGACTTCGAGCCCTATATCTACAAGACGGAGGACTACGGCAGAAGCTGGCGCCGCATCGATGCCGGACTGCCACGGCATCCACTGGGTTTTGTGCACGTCGTGACGGAAGACCCCACACGACGCGGAATGCTGTATGCGGGGACCGAAAGCGATCTCTACTTCACGCTGGACGAGGGAGCACACTGGCAGCCGCTGCAGTTGAACCTGCCACACGCACCGGTGTCCTGGATCGCCGTGCAAGCGCATTTCCGCGATCTCGTCGTAAGCACGTACGGCCGCGGTGTATACATCCTGGACGATCTGACACCGCTTCGAGCATTGGCAACGGAGGTAATGGAGACACCAGTAACGTTCTTTACGCCGCGTGATGCCTACCGCTTCCGCCGGGTACACGGTACCGCGAGCACAGGTGGATTCGTTCGCGGCCAGAATCCGCGTTACGGTGCTGACTTGAACTACTACTTGCAGGATTCGACGGTCACCGACAAGGTCGAGCTCACGGTGCTCGACGCAGCGGGTGATACGATCCGCACGTTCGATGGTACGACTAAGGCGGGGATCAACCGCGTGTGGTGGGACCTGCGCTACGAGCCGGCACGAAGAGCCGTGCTGCGGACACGACCCCCGGACGCCTCCTGGGTGCATCTCGACGATGATGGTACGCGACGACTCGTGAGTTGGGACCTGGACCTCTCCCAACGGGGGCCGTTAGCACCTCCCGGCACCTACACCGTACTACTCGACGTTGAGGACACGACATTCAGCCAGCCACTCACGGTGCTCAAGGATCCGCACTCCACCGGTACCTTGGACGACATAGATGCCCAGATAATCTTGGCCCTCGAGCTACGCGACGATCTCGACACGACAGTCGCAATGATCAACCGGACGGAGTGGGTACGGAAACAACTGGGTGACCTGGTCACGCAACTCGAGAGTGATCCCGCCCGGGCGGGCGACGAGACAGACTCCTTGGTGGAAGCGGCGCACGCATTGGACGAGGCCGTGATCGCGGTGCAAGGGCAACTGTTCGACGTACATCTTACCGGTGCCAGGGAAGACTCCTTCCGCAACCCAATGCGGCTATTCGGACACCTCTCGGCGTTGCTGAGTGATGTTGCGGAAAGCAGCGCAGACTTCGCGCCGACGTCACAACAGCGCGAAGTACATGACGTGCTGCGAGCGCGGCTGATGGACGCCGCGGCGGCGTACACACGTTTGCTTCAACGGGACGTTGCGGCGTTCAAGGAGCGACTCCGGGTAGCAGATCTGGCGGACGTCATCTCCATGCGCTACCGGTGACGCTATTGGTTGGCTGACTCGCAGAAGGTGGGTGGCTCGTATGTCCAGCCGCGACGTAGCCGACGCTCCTCACGGCGCATCTTGAACCGCACGTACCGTCCGGCGACGGAGCTGGCAATTCTCGCGCGGAGACCGAATTCCCGCTGAAGCTCCTTCAAGATGCCGCCAATCTTCTGTTTGAGCTGTGGATCGTGACGAAACCGCTTCTTCGCCGCCCAGAGCAGTGCGGCCATGCCCCCGGGCAGATCACGGGCCTCCCACCGAATCCGACTCCTGATGCGCAAGTCGGGATGAAACTTGTAGCGCTTCCATCCTTGCAGCATTGTCCGCGCCACCCGCACGATGCTTGGACCGTTGATCGCGAAGTCCTTGTTGAAGGCTTTCAGCAGGAAGGATTCCTCCTCGCCGGGTTCGAAGTGAGGATGTTTGTGCGCGAATCGATGCTGTCCGTGTCGATCGGCATCTGGACACTCGTCCCGATCGAGCAACGTGCCGTTACGCATGTGCTCCTCGTAGAGCGGCGTCCCCGCAACCGGCGTGTACAGCATGAACTGATGGAACTCCGTATCGTGACTCACCGCGTAGTCGATCACGGCGTCCATGTTTTCCGGCGTGTGATCCTCGAGACCGATGATCGTCGATCCCAACACGCGAACGCCGTGCGACTGAAGCGTGCGTACCAGCTCGTGCGTGTCTGTGCCGCTGAGCTTGCGGTAGGAGGCGTGTTCCCCCTCGAGTCCCAACCAGACCCACGAGACGCCCAAGGCAACGAGCTGCTCGATCGTGTACTGGCGCAGAACATTGGCAGAACTGAACACGTACAGCGCCCAGGGTTTGTCGTGCTCGACCATCAGTTCCAGCAACCGGAGCGCTCGTTTCTTGTGTAAGAGGAAGTTCTCGTCCATCACGAAGAACGACTTGACCTGGAGCGCGTCCGCCAGCTCGCACATCACCTCGAACAGCTCGTCTCCCGTCTCGTAGAAGTGGACGAACTTGCCCTTCCCGCCAAACATCGCCGAGGTTGCACAGAAGTTGCAGCCTATGGGACACCCAACCGACGGAATCAGCGTGGCCGCCGTGTCGCCGGGCTTCCCCGACAGCGTGATGCCCATCACCCGCCCCCCGATCCCCGACCGGATGTGCGGGTGGTGTATGGGCCGGTGCTCGTCCTCACCGAGGAAACGACGCATCCAGCGCACCCCCTCCCCCGTCACGATATGGTCCGCATCGATCTCGTCGGCGAGGTTGGGAATATTCGCCACGTGGCCGCCCACCACGATCGTGGCCTCCGGAAGGTGCTCGCGCACCAGCTCGCACATCTTCCGTACCTTACCCACGTTCGGCTGGATCGCCGAGATCCCCACGATGTCGTACCGCTTGGTGCTGATCTCGTGGACGAACCGATCCAGCGAAGGGAAGTCGAGCAACGTGGACGGGGCCTCGAGGTTGGCCTGAATCAGCATCAAGCCCCAGGACCGGTGAAACATCCGCAGCGAGAACGCGCCCTGCACGCGCGAAACCTGATTGTGATACAACTCCATCGGGTTCACGGCCCTGCTGCCGTATGCATCGTCCTGGGCGTACGGGCCAAACACGCTGGTCAGGAGTACACGGGGACGCCCGTTGCTGATGTCTGAGGCTGACAAACTGTGTGCGTGCCTTTCTTCTTCGGCGCATCTTCCGGTAACAGGCACTCAGTACGCAGCGCCACTGATGTAGTCCTTCAACAGCCGATTCTCATAGTTCGACTGTTCCACAAAAGCGCTCACGACGTCGCCGATCGAGATGATGCCGGCGAGCTTGCCCGCATCCATTACCGGGAGATGCCTGATCCGGTTCTTCGTCATGACACCCATGACGTATGAGAGGTCGTCGTCGGGGACGCCAATGATGAGATCCTTGCTCATAGCCTCTTCCACCTTGGACGGGCAACCCCGCTCGTCGGCCGGACCGCTGGCCAGCCGGCTGCACCGCTCTCCGCATTCCCGCAAGACATCACGCTCGGTGATGATCCCCACGGGCTCGCCTGTCCCAGAAACGACCACCAACGCCCCAATACGCTTCTGGTTCAGCCGGCCGATGGCCGCGTATACGGTATCGTGTGGCCTGATCGTGAATACCGCCCTACCCTTCCGCTCGAGGATGCTGCTGATCCTCATCGTACCCTCCTGAACGGACATCGCAGTTGGCTACGCGCGTGCGCGTGCCAGCTCTGCCCTTTTTCTCTACGAAGGAGGCCTAAGCCAAAGCCGTGAAGTACGTGTGAAGTTTTTCTGAAGATTTTGTGAAGCTCGCACCGGCCGGCGCGCCGGGTCCGCAGATCGGATCAGGGCAGCTCTGTCACAGCGTGATCGGCCATGGCGGGCTCCGGGATCATCTGTTTCATCGGCACGGTTCGTGTGAACTGGCCGAAGTGGATGCACTCCTCGAGGCGACACGACCAGGCGAGGTCTCCATTCCAGACCGTCATGTCGGGACATCCGTCGCACATGTCCTGGCGGCCATCGACGAGCACGTCGACAGGCGAGATGATCGTTATCGACTGGAAGCGCAGGCGACGAAACCACGTGGCTGGCGACCGCAATACGCGGCCGGCGATCCGGCGAATGCCTCGGTCGAACGGCCAAAGCCATAACATGGACCGTCCGCGACGGTGCACCGCTGGTGGCGCGTACGCCATGTATCGTCCCGTCGTAAGATGGTGCCATACCTGCGCCAGCTCCATCATCTTCCGTCCCACATAACCGTAGATCCGCTTGCGCGTGCCGATACGCCCGGCCAGGAGCCACTTGAACGAGTCCGCGCGTTCCGTGCCGTTCAGATAGGCACATGGCGTGAAGTCGGAGAATCGCTCACGAATCTTGGCCACCACGTCAGGAGCGGAGATGTCAATGCGCTGGCCGGTGCGCTCGTACGTTAGCGGTGCCATGTCAACCTTACGCCCCCCGGCGTAGTACTCGAACTCGTTGGGCTGGGCCGGTTCACGGTAGCAGATGAATACCATCACGTGGACGATGTCGATGTGCTCTTGCGCCCACGCAACTAGATCCGGGACGGCGTCGAGCGTGTCCTCGTAGACCGTGGCGTTGAACGAACACGTGAGCCCTCCCACGCGCGCGACCATCTCGGCGTAGTGCAGGCGAAGCGCGTTGTGCTCCTGCTCGGTCTTGTCCTTCCAATGGGGGCGGTGTTGCTTGCTATCGATGTGAAACGTCAGGCCGAACAGCCCTTCACGCTTCAGCTCTTCCAACAGGTCCTCGGTCAGCGCGAGCCCATTTGTATTGAGGACTGGTTTCCAGCCACGCTGGGCAACCATACGGACGATGTCGGTGATCTGCGGATGTGTCAGCGGGTCTCCCCCGGCGATCGAGATCCCGTCGGTATTGCGATACCGTGTGAAGACATCGAGATCCGCCGCAACACCCGCCAGAGACTTGTGCTCGCTAACGTTCGCCCGGTAACACCCTTCGCACGCCAGATTGCACTTCCTTGTGGGCTCGAGCCACGCAATGGCGTTGTCCGGTAGGGTCCACGGGAGCCGATACAATTGACGGTGATCGAGCGCGACGGTCATTGGACGTCCTCCAAAGGCGATCGCTCGTATCCTCGCGAGCAATGCCTCGTCAAGAGCGGCGCCGGATGCCGATAGTTTCCGTCGTGATTCGCAAACGGAACAGCACGCCGACGAAACGTCACCTAATAGCTGTGGAACGCACCGCACGGGCAAGATCGTTCCCGACGAAAGACGATTCTTGTTGTCGTGTTTTAGACTTACGCAGGAACTCGCACAACGGCCCGCGTCGATGCGACGCGAGCCCGTTGTAAACCTACACCCGCCGCGTTCTCACCTCAGGCGGCGGGTTACGGATCTTACGGGGACGGAAATCCGTTGATGTAGCGGTTGTGAAACCAGATCAACTCGGTGGACAGATGCATATTCCCCGCGGTATCCATGGTGCGCCCGCTCACCGTGTACTGGCCGTTGGCAAAATTGATCGATGTGCCGAACACCGGAGCTACTCCCGCGAGCGGGGGCGGACTCACATCGGGATGCCCGTACCAACTGTCGGGGTCATTCGCTTCGTACATACCCTTCAGTACGGGCGTCCCGTCGCCCAGCGCCTTGGGTGGTGCTGAAAGCTGTAGTGTCCTGGTGGTCGCCTCGAAGAACCCGAGGAGCAAACCTTCGGCTTCCGTAGTAAGGGCTTGCTGCTGATTGGGAGGAAACAGCCTCAGTGCATTCAGCGCGCCGAACATGACCGCCAAGTCCTCGGACGTAAAGGTCCGCTGGCTCACAAAACTCCCCGTTGCGCCATCGTAATCGGTCTTGATGTCCTCCCATAGCGACTCGATGTCAGGAGCGTAGTCCCCCAACCCCAACCTCTGAGCTTCCACCAACCCGCGCAGTTTGTGACTCATGTCCACCGCGTTGTCCGGAGTCGTGGCTGCCAACTGTGTGGCCAGCGTTGTCATGTCGGCGGTGGAACTTTGAATGAGGTTTTGCCAGGTCAGAGCTTGTATGGCGAGTGATATGTCGGCAGGGGTCACCAGCCTCGTGACATCCAGCGCTCCAACGATGTCGTTGGCCATGGTTGCTCCCATCCCGGCGATCATGCCGGGAGCCATTCCCATCATCTGCTCCAGCTGCATTGCGACCATGCCATATCTACTGCTGGGATCTGAAGCCATCTGGTTCAGGTCCACCGCCGCGATCACCGTCGCCATGTTCCCGGCATGCGAGGCAGTGTACTTCGATCCGCTCATGTCTTCCATCATGTCCTTCGTCATCATCACCGCTTCGGCGAAGAGGGCCATACCCATGAAGCGCTGTTGCGCACCAAAATCCTGATTGGGAGCGCCAAAGTGAGCTTCCACGTGGAAGAAACGGGCCCACTCGAGCAGCTTGGCAATGGTCCATCCTTGGGCGGCGTTGGAAAACGTTCCGCTGTTGTCCCCGTCCCCACCCATCATGACCGGAGTTGCCGACCACCGCATCTTCGTAAAATCCAAGTTCACGATCCCATCGAGCACATCCCCGGCACTACCCTTCCATGTCGGGTTTCCGCTCGTGTACACCGATCGCAACATCAGAGGCATGATAGGCATCATGACGTGATCCCCGTCGCCGTACATCTCACTGGGCCTCATCATGCCATCCAACTTGGTAGGATCGAAGTCGGCATCCGCCATGCCCATGAGCATCGGTGCCATAGCCATGAATTCGCCCATGGTCATGACGGCTCCTTGAGCGGTATCTCCGACACCAAGCTCTCCCATGCCGCTCATGAGCATGAGGGTCATCATGTTGTACCGGGAGTACCAATAGCCCTCCATGACGACTTCCGGCTCGATCGAAGTGAGTCGAGCGTCTGCTAGAGGCGCAATCGGTGTAGGCTGTGGTTCGCTACCGGTGAGCGTCTCGCCCCGGTCGCAACCGGCACCCAGCACTAGACACACGACGAGGCCTGAGACCACGATCGGCGGGGTTCTTGGAGTCAACATACCTCACCTCAGTCATTACAATTTGGACAGACGGCGCTTCCCGTAATTGAGAGAAGCAGCATCGTAATTTCGTATATGGAATAGGGCACCGATCGTGTGGAAATGATGAAGCCTGCAACAAGAAAGATAACGGCCAGGGGTCGTCACCTTCGATCGCGCGTTGCTCAAGGACGAAGGCTTCCGGGCGCCGTAGCCCTCAGTCCGCTGGCCCGATCTCTACCTTGATGTGGCGCCACCGGCCCTGCCGGAATCGGATCATGCTCAACACCGAGCGCGTGACATGGCCCAGCACGATCGCGAGCCAGATGTGCCACGCCCGCAGTCCCCAGACCGATTGTATCACGGCGCACATCCCGAGCGGGACCAGGATCTGCGAGACGAGCGAGATATAGAGTGGACTCTTCGTGTCACCTGTCCCCTGGAGTCCGCCCGTATAGGCGAGCGCCACGGTAACGAAGAGCCCGGACACACTCAAGAATGCCAGCAGCTGCGTGCCGATATCCATCACCAACGGGTCTTCCATCCCGAAGAAGCCAAAGAGTACTCGTGGGAAGAGCAGGAACACCAGCCCCAGGCTGACCGCCACCCCCAGACCAATGCGCGCAGCGACGTGCACCCCATGGATCGCTCGCTCGGGATGCCCTGCTCCGAGGTTCTGCCCCGCTACCGCTGCGGCCGCGGCCATCAACCCTACCGACGTCCACGTGATCAGGGAAAAGAGTTGCGTGTAGCCGACCGTGTAAGCGGCCTGTGCCTGCGCGCTCGTGGCGAGCGACCCGACAAACGCGAGCAACACGACCCCACCTACGTTCATCGCGACGCCCTGGAGTCCGGTCGGGATACCGAATCGGAAGAGCGCGCGAATGATCGACCAGTCGGGTCTCCAATTCATGCCACGACGGAACTGTACCACCCATGTGTGCGAGAAGAACAAGCGGTACGCCGCCACGAGCGCGAGCACTCCGCCCGCGATCACCGTTCCCATCGCGGCGCCTTTGGTGCCGAACGCGGGAACGGGGCCGAGCCCTCGGATCAGGACGACGTTGAGCCCGAGGTTCAACAACGTGAGTGCAATGCCGTACCTCAGTGGCGTGCGGGCATCTCCCGCCGCACGCAGCGCCCCACCGACCATGTAGAACATCATCATCCCGAAACTGAAGACGAACAGGATGCGCAAGTACGGCAGCGCTTCGGCGCGCACGTCGGCGGTTGCGTTGACCAGCCCCAGTAGCGGTGGAGCGAGGAAATAACCAACGGGCGCCAGTATCACCACGGCCATGAGCATGGCGGTGAGGAACGCCTGGTATACAGTACGATTGACTTTGTCGGGTTCGTTGGCACCGGCGAACCGCGCGACGAGTACACCCATGCCCGAAAAGAGCGACATGATGAACACCACGACCACCAGAAAGATCTGCCACGAGACCCCGATGGCGGCGTTCCCCGTGTAGCCCACGTAGTGCCCGACCATCACGTGATCCACGATGCCTTGGAGCCCCCCGATGACGTTCTGCAGCATCGTGGGCCAGGCGAGTTTCCAGACGGCTCGCCCGATCGGTCCCTCGACGATCGAGCGGTCGAATGGCTTGGGTTTGGTTTCGTCGGGCATTGACCTCACAGAACTCAGAACGTCCAACAATGAAAGTCAAACGGCGAAGGGATGTTCCCTATTCACCCATTCGATGCGGGGCACTACTGGTCGTACTCCGACAGTAGCCGGCGTGCCTCCACGTTCAGGGGGTCCAGCTCGAGAGCAGCCTCGAGCGCAGCGCGGGCCCGCTGTATACCCGGGTCACGGGCCTCGTAGGACTTGGCGAGGGCTACGAGTCCGGGTGGGCCCCGGACCGAACCCAGCGGCGTTTCGGCACGGCCGAAGATCATCCGCGAGTTGGGGCTGCTGGTATCGATATGCAAAGCCAGCGGCGCCGCGTACTCGATGCGCATGTTGTCGTCTGTGTTCAGGCCTTCGTCGCCAACCAGCACGCGAATTCGCTCGGTGCCCAGCATGTAAAGACTGAGCATCATCTCGGGCTCGACGAAGCCGATTCGCTCGAGGTCCTCGAGCACGGCAGGGTTGCTGCCGTAGTTGCGCCGCATCGTTGACGCGTCGAGCGGCAGGGGTGCGTCGCTGGCGATGACTATCAGATCTCCGGCGGTCACGCGGAACAGCCGGAGATGTCGGAAGACGGCGCCCATCGTTCCGAGGAGCGAGCGTAGGTCCTCAGGATTCATACCGTAGGTCTGAATCCACTGGGCCCAGACGCCGCCGGGGCGCATCTTGCGTTTCCCAAGTTGGAAAAACTCGAGCGTGAAGAGATTGGACACACCGCTCAGCCACGGATTCGAGGGCTCGGAGCCAACCATATCGTAGGTGCCGTCCTCCGTCAGCAGAAGGTGGTTGCGGGCATCGTTCAGATGGAGCCGGACGCGAGGATCTTCGAGCGGCTCGTGGTTGTGCTCTCGGAAGAAACGGCTCGCTTCGATCACCGCCGGCTCGATCTCCACGATGTCAATCCGCTTGGGTGACTGGTGCAGAGTAACAGCGCCTAGAGAGATGCCGCTCGCCAGGCCGATAGCCAGGACGTTCTCGGCATCGGGCCTGAAGGCGAACGGAAGGTGGCCCAGCAGCAGCTCGGTCTCCAGATCCGTGTGCGACGAGGCGTCTACCTTGCCGTTGTTGGCGAGCCAAATGTCGCGTCCGTTCTTTACTTGAGCGACCGTCACTACTGAGGAGAGGCCCTCGTCGTAGAACAGCAGCTCGAACGGTTCGACCGCGAACTTCATTACGCCGCTACGAGTCCTGTCCTCCAAGACGGCGACGTAGGTGAACATACCGGCGGTCATCAACAGGGGGTTCCAGGCCGGCGTCACCCAGAGGGGCAACGCGACTCCGGCAGCCAGAAGAGTCACTCTGACGAGCCGTCGCGGGTCGAAGACGTCGCCATCCTTGGCAGCCAGTACCACGATCAGGCCCGCGCCCGCGAAGTTGACGACGATCCCCAGGGACACGCTGCCCTGAATGTTGAGAGCCGGGAGCAGGATCAGGCCGCCAAGCGAGGCGCCCAGAATCGCCCCCACTGTGTTGCTTCCGTAGAGCAGCCCGACCGGCCGGCTGAGCTCCTGTGCGCTGCCCTCCGCCGCCGATCTCTCGGCGAGGGCTCGGACCAGGAACGGGAATGTTGCGCCCATCAAGATCGCCGGGGGCAGCATGATCGCCAAACCGAGCCCGAGCTGTGCCAGCCAGAAACCCATGGGAGCGTCCTGGAAGCGATCGAACATCACGGTGAAGGCAAATGGCAGCTCGCCGTAGAGGTACATCGCGATCCACGACAGCCCGCCCACTCCGACCTGGAGTAGCGCCAGATTGCGAAGCAGGCGCTTCAATCCCCCGCGCTCGAGGCTGCGATCGGCGATGGCCCCGCCTCCCCAACCCCCCAGCCCGATCCCCAGAAGAAAGGCGAGCAGCATCAACGAGAACGAGTAGGCGCTACCGCCTAGGATCAGCGTCAGCAGACGGAACCAGGCCACCTCGTAGAGCAGGCTCGAGAATCCGGCCAGGAAGGCGACCGTCAGTAGCGCGGCCCCCGTGAGGCCGATCAGTTGACGTCTCTTGTCCGCCTCCTCCTCCTTGGGCGCGATGGCGGCGAGCGCGGCGTTGCGCCGGGCGAGGGTCCAGGCCACGGCGGCGAGGAGGAAGTTCGCGAGGGCCGCGACCAGGGTGGTCATGTGGAGACCGAGACCGGGGAGGAGGTAGAAGCCGGCAAGCCCGGTACCGATCACTGCGCCGATCGTATTCGCACCGTAGAGACGGCCGATCCACCGCCCGATCTCGTCCCGCTGGGCACCGACGAATCGCGCGAGAAGCGGCAGTGTAGCTCCCATGCAGACCGTCGGAGGCAGGAGCGCCAGGCCCCGACCAGGAGAAGCTGGAAAGTCGCAAAGGCCAAGGGCGACGGGTCCACCGCTCGGAAGAAAGCCAAATACAGCGCTTGCATGAGCCCGAGAAGCAACGGAAAGACGAGAGCGTAGAGGCCGATGAAGGCCTCGAGCATGGCATAGGCCGCCAACGGCCTGCGCACTCGCGCGGCCCACCTGGCGGCGCCGAGACTGCCTACGGCCAGCCCCGCCATGAAAGCCGCGAGCACCGTGCTGATCGCTACCTGGCTCGTCCCGAAGACGAGGTGGAGCTGGCGGGCCCAGAGGTTCTCGTAGACCAGCGAAGTGGCACCGCTGGCCACGAACAGAAGCACCAGCGCGAACAGGCCTCGACGGCCTCTCGCCGAGGCGGCCCTGGCCAGCCTCCCTGCCCTGGGCGTCTTCCTCGCCTTCCCGCGCCTCTTCCTCGCCTTCCTGCTCATGGGCTCATACTCCAAAACAAGAGGCTCCCCGAACCCAAAGATCCGGGGAGCCCGTAGACCGCGAAGTGACGAAGGGCTAGGCGGAAGCCCCTCAGATATCCGGCGTAAAGTCGACCAACGATAGACTCCCGAATTGGTCGCCCAGCTCGAGAGGCTGCGAGCAGGAGGTGTGGAACTTCACCGACTGCAGCAGCGTGCCGTCCAGGGCGTAGATGTGCACCCAGGTATTGGCCTTGAGCCGGTTCGCGCCCGCATTCGTCGCGTCGATACCGAATGTACCGTTGAGCGCCACGGTGCCGTCGAACCATGTCTTGGCCCTGGTATCGTCGGGGTTTTCCTTGTCCGACGCGACAATTCGGACGGTAGCCGGGAGCACCCCGAAGTCCGCGCAGCTGATTTTTGTCGGATCCTGTGAGTTGCTGGTCGCGGAGCAATCCGCGCCGGTGAACTCCATCATAGCGACCCGTGGCTTGCCCGCGTCGCAAAGGTCGTCGCAGTCCTCCTCTTGACCCGCGGGACACACGCGCCCACCGTCCTTGCTGAATGCCTCGACAACCTCGAAATCACCGAACACCGATCCCGGTCCGATGGGGCGCGAGCAGCTCGTGTGGATCTTCGTCTCGGGGCCGCCGTTGGCCCTGATCTTGATCTCCTTGCCCAACTTGTTGTCACGGCCCTGCCCGACAAACGAGAACTCTGCGCCCGCGGCCACAAACTCATCGAACACGATCTTCTTCCCGGCCTTCACTTGGATGACGGCATCTGGACCGTTGTTCCGCAAGGTGAGCTCCGTGACGCCACCTCTACAATCGCTGCACGGGAGTTCGGGCTCGGGGACGTTGTGGAAGATCGCGACACATCCAAGCTTGGAAGCCGTGATCTCGCCGGAGACCCCCGGCCCGGGCCGGATCACCGATGTGACGGTTCCCTGCCCATCGATACCGAGCACCTCGACAAAGTCCAGCGAGAATCCCGTCGGGATGATCTCCGTGATGGTCACGACGTCGCTCAGCCCATCGGTGTCCGTATGGACCACCTTGCACTCGCCGTCGAGGAGTCGCTCAGTCTTCGTGATGACGGTAGATCCATGGAAGGGGTTGTTGGCCACGATCTCGATCTCGAAATCCGCCGCCGAGCCCACCTTGCAGATCTCGAACACGCCTGTCTGCGGCACACCACTAACGACATTGAGCGCCGGAAGGGCACCGGGTGATTCGGGGGGGCCGTTAGCGTCGCTGCACGCGACGGCCACAGCGCCAGCGAGAAGTACAAACCAGTGGGAGCGAAGACGGGCACGCATGGCAGGATCTCCTAGAGCATAGGTACGACCAGTAGGATGCGTCAAACACTGGAAGACCCGTGCCTTTGGGTGATCTACGTCACAGACGGCGCCGCACCGCGGTTTTCACGCTGGCGGGCGACAAGGGCGTCGCTCGTGCCCCACGGATGTCGCGATCCGACAGTGGCACCCGTAGTGATTCCGACACACCGATCCAGAATCCGCCGGGCGCGGACTGGGGCCACCGACCAAACCCACGTCCGGGCCCCTTCTAGCGAAGTTGTACGGTCGTCTCGACCGTTCCGCCTTTGAGCGCCGAGTAGCGTACGGTCATCGACCCGCTACCGCGAACGAGGTACTCGATAGTCCGTGTCGTGCGCCCGGGATGTCCGCTACGAATCAGGATACGATCCAGCCCCTCCTGATCGATCATCTCCGTGGGGCCGGGGCGGAACTTGTTCTCTACCCATCCCGCCGCGATGATCTCGACATCGCCATCGACCGAGAGAATGTCCGGTCGGACCACGCGATTGCGTCGCCCGCGTTCAGTGATCGTGGGAATCAGACGCTCGTTCCTGATATCGACCCGCACCCGGAACGTGTTGCCACCCACGCGCTCCACCGTACTCTCGTTCATCGTCATGAGCGGCATCTGGTCGGCGTGATAAAGCGTGAACGCCATGTTGCGATGAAACAGCTCCATGCTCATGAATCGCGGGTTCACGCGGCGTGACAACTTCTTCCACCCGCCCAACTCGACCGCACCGAACTGTGGGTGGTCGTACGGTGCCCATTCGACGAACTGATCGCCCAACTCGAGAAAGTCGTCAAAGAAGAACCGGGACCTTTGTCCGGAGATCGGTGAACGTGGATTCTCCTGTTGCCGCTGGAGCAGCGGGCTGTTGAAGTACTGTCCGCCGTTCCACAGCTCGTTGGAGAACGAGATGATCCCCAACCCGTCGTTGGTCCAGTCGATCGATCCGCCGTGCACTGAGTAGAGGCCACGCCAGATCACGTAGTAGTTGTAATAAGGAAGAATTCGCTCACCGGTCTCGCCCAACTCGTCGTACACGCGGATATCCGACCGGGGATACGTGCCGTGCCACGCCGTACCCGGACCGCGGAGAATCATCCCACCCGAGTTATGGAACGACTGCATGCCGGCGATGTTGGGTCGCGCCATCATGAAGTCGTTCAACGCGCGGGCCTCTGGAAGCTCGAACGGGTAATTCATCGAGCCACGCTGTATGTAGTTGGGCTGCCAATCGGACGCGTAGTTGCGGTTGGGATCGTAACCGCCCACCGGATCTTCGTTCACGCGACCGTCACCGTCATTGTCGATCCCCTCGCTGCCCAACAGGATCCAGTCCCCGAACTCGCCCGGTGGAACGCGTTCCATTATGCGAGGATCGTCGTGACTGATACGATGCGTGCCTTCCCCGGGTACGTATTTGCGAATCTGCTCGATGACGCCGTTACCATTCAGGTCGTCGGGGCCATCTTCGTCGGCCACCCCGTCGCCGTCGCTGTCCACGGGCACGTGACCGGTACGCGCGCCGGAGCCGGCCTCGTCGAGGAAATAGTCACGTCCATCGGGGTTCACGCTCGGCACTAGGTAGAACACGCGCTCGTCCACCAAACGCGTCACGTCCTCAATGCGACCGTAGTTCTCCATCAGGTACCAGATCGTGTAGAGCGTCACCTCCGCGCCCTGGATCTCGTTACCGTGGACGTTGGCCTCGATGTACATGGCCGCCTTGTCCCGCTCGGCGCCCGTGCGTGGATTGTTGATCGTCATCACCCACATCTCTCGGCCGCCGTGGCTATTGCCCGCTGATTGCAGCGTCAGGAACTCGGGCCACGTACGCTGCATCAATCGGAGGCGCTCGCCGATCTCATCGTGATCGAGCCAGCGATCCCACGTGAGGGAAAGTCTGTGCTCGGGATCAGACCCGCGTCCCTCCTGCGCGGTGAGCCCGCGTGCCACTCCAACCGTCGCCGCAACGAGACCGATAATAAGGAATAGGCGCGTCATCGCGTTCACCTCAGGGTCACGGTTGCAGTGGCGGTACCGCCCTTTTGGGAACGGACACGAATCTCGACCGACGTTCCGGCACGGGCGCTGATCACCCACGTGACTTCCTCGCGTCCACCCGAGCCCTCGAGTCGCTGCACCCTGCTGGTCTTGTCATCACCGGTCAGCACCGCATCGGGCGGAACCTGTATCTGAACTACAGTAGGCTGTACCGAGCGCGACACAACGCCGTGGCGCAGCGCGGTCGGGAAGTATCCCGTGTTCTCGATCTCGACCGACACGGTGAAGACACCGCCGCCGTGATTCGTGACGTCAGTGCCGACAATACGAACGCGCGGGAGCATCCCGGCGAGACGGACGGCGAACGCGCCGTGCGCTCTGCCCAGTTCGGGCAAGTCTTCAGCGGGCGGATTCACTACGGCATGTGGCCGGAAGCCACCGATCTCGACCGCACCCAGATCCGGATGTGAGAACGGCGTCCAGTCCACGAATGCGTCGATCCCCGCACTGTCCAGCGCCGTCAGTACCGTAGAGTCCGCTCCGGCTCGCTTGGATGCGTCCGGTCGCGCACCGCTGCGCGCCCTTTCGCCTCCGCCTCCCGGGGGACGGGCAGGACGCCGACGCGCGGCGGGCGGCGTCGAGTCGTCGGCCGCCGGTCTCGCGGGCAAACCCCAGCCCGCCGTGCTGAATGACGGTACCCCGTACTGGAAGTAACCGAACTGGAAGAACGCGCCCTTCGCTTCGCGGTTGGTTCCCAATCGTGAAATACCTGTGATCTCCTTATACGCGCGCGACACCGACTCGAAATACGTGCGATCGGCGGCATTCACTGTGGTCGCGGGTCGGCGACCGGCACTCGGGTCGTTGTCCCGGCCGGGCTGCGCACCCCGCAACCGCGGAAGACCGCCCCCGCCCCCGCCAAAGCCGAACCCTGCGAATCCGCCGGGCTGGTCGGCGTCGAATATGCCCTTCTCCCACAGCTCGTCATACGACGCAATCGCGAACGCCGGCAGATCGAGCGCAAGCTCGTCGGCCAGCTTGCCGCGGTTGTCGGGTGGGGTCACGAGATTATCCGAGTGTCCGAACGTGAGGATCGCCCCGATATTCCGGTGCGCCACGACGAAATCCATCAGCGCGCGGCTCTCGGGCTCACTCACCATGTAGGGACCGGCGTCCCGCTCCCAGTAGGGATAGGCGTGCTGGAAATTGCGGTCGAGGTCAACACCACCCGGACCGTCCTCGCTCACCCACCCGTCGCCATCGGAGTCGCGTCCCTCGATGTAGATCGAGTACGCACCCGATTCGCCCTTGCTCGGATCAGCACGTCGCATGAGACGGGCGTCGTCCGGGTGGATCATGTAGTCGCCTGACGGATCGGCCACGCGCATCACCGTGATGAGCCCGTCGCCGTTCAGGTCTCGAGGTGGATCCTCGTCGATGCGGCCGTCGTTGTCGTCGTCGAAGGCGCGACCGTTACGCCGCCGGTCGTACCGCACGCTTGCGAACATCGCTTCGGCGCCATCCGGATTGAGACGAGGCACCACGTACACGACGCGTTCGCTGAGCACGGAGTCGGGATTGGCCGTGCTGTCGCCTCCCGTCAGGAGAAAGCGGATGGTCTCCAACGCAAGCGCGCTCCCAATGACGTGATCGCCCGAGAGGTTCCCAACGATCAGCAGCCCCGGACGCGAGTCCAGCGGTGCGCCGGTCGGGTTCCCGATCTCGACGAGCCAGATATCCCTGCCCTCGTGCGAAGTGCCGAGCGAACGCATCGAAGCGCTACTCGACCCCTCCACCAGAGATCGCAGCTCGCGAGTGAGCGCGTCGTGGTTCAGGTAGGATGCCGACTGCGCGCCAAGGTTGCCGGCCGGCATGCCGAGCGCCAGCATCATGACGACAGCCGCTACTTCATGGCTGCATATCCCTGCGATCCGCACTATCCCCTCCTTGGGGTGGTGGTATCCTCGTGAAAGGTCTCTTCTAAGTGCGCGCTCCGCTAGCTGTGTGCAGTCTCGGTTGCTCGGGAAGGTCGGATCCACCGGGGGTTCCATGACGCTCGTCACAGATGGAGATTGCGCAGTCGGCCCGATCCCACGAGCACAAGGAGCCTAGCTCATGCGTCGCCCGCGAATCCACGTTTCCCCGCTTGTTCTAGCCGCAGGACTGTTTCTCGCTCCCGCGACCAGCCGGCCGCCCGCAACGGTGCCGGTCGCGTCGGATTCATTGGACGACGGCCCGCACGTGTACTGGGAAGACGGCGAGCACGCGATCGTCTTCTACCTGTGCGGCGACTCGGTGCCCGCCACGCGCTTCGAGGCGAGGGACACGCTCGCCTTCGCCGGGCTCTGCACCGACTCCAGCACCGTGTACCGTCTCCCCGCCGGCCCTCCCGAGCCAGCACAAGATACGTGGGAAGACGTGTCGCGCATCCTCGCGATCAGCGACATCCACGGCGAGTACGACGCCATGGTCACGTTCCTGGAACGGGCCGGTGTGATCGACGCCGCCGGCCGCTGGACCTGGGGCGACGGACACCTGGTGGTGGTCGGCGACGTGCTCGACCGGGGCGGGCGCGTGACCGAGTGTCTGTGGTTCCTGTATCGCCTCGAGCAGGAGGCGGAGCTTGCGGGCGGGCGCGTGCACGTCACGCTGGGGAACCACGAGATGATGGTGATGCGAGACGACGTGCGGTACGTGAACAGCAAATACACCGGGGGGATTGTCAGGTATCTGGGCGTCCGCTACCAGGACCTGTTCGGTCCCGACATGGAACTGGGCCGGTGGCTCCGCAGCAAGCCATTCCTCCTCAAACTCAACGACATCGTGTTCGTCCACGGCGGACTCGGGCCGGAACTAGTGACACGCGGCCTCGACATCCAGACCGTGAACACGATCGGCCGAGAGAGCCTCGACCTCTCGTCAGTCGCGCTCACATTCAGCGACGTGCCGGAATTCCTGCTGGGCAGCACAGGACCGCTGTGGTACCGGGGCTACTTCCTGGCCGGCGACGACTACACCATGGCCTCTTCGGAAGAGGTGGATACCATGCTGCGTTTCTACGGCGCGACAGCCGTAGTGGTGGGACACACCGAGATCGGCCAGGTGGGACGATTCTATGACGGGCGGGTGTTCGCGATCGACGTCTCGCTCGAGATGCTCGGCTCGTTCCAGGGATTGCTCTGGGAGAACGGGGAGTTCAGTGTGGTGACCGGGACGGGAAGCGTCGTGCCGCTGAACTGAGGCACGCCCGCTATCGCACGCCTCCCTCCGCCCGGCACCGACCGATCAATTCGCGGCGCAGTTTCCGGGGGTCGTCGATCACGTCGTAAAACTCGTCCAGGTAGCGCTGCGTGTCGCGGACGTAGCGCGCCGAGAGACCCGGCAGGTTCTCGTACAGCGCGTAGATCGCTTCTCGCCGTTCGCGGAACGGCGCGAGTACCGCGTTCCATTGCTCCTCGCTCAGACATCTCCCGCGGTACAGACGTTGGCGCACGGTCCTGATCGGCAGCCGGGAGTCGGGGACCGCGTATGACGTGTTCACGATCCCCGTCCAATCGAAGTCATACGTGACCGGGTAGTAGACGGCCCGCTGCATGTCCTGCACCAACTCGATGTTGTGCAGGCCACCCAACGACCAGTCCGTACCGCCAATCATGTACAGGAATACCGCGACGAGTCCGAGTTCGAGCGGATCCACGTCTTCGAACCGGGCACCGAGCGTCTCGAGCAGCATGCCGTCGTTGCGCACGGCCATCTGCTCCGCATGCTCGAGCAGAAACGTGTACACCGTGAGCGAGTCCTCGCGCTCACTCGTGTCCACGTAGGTGGTGCGGGCCAGACGCACACGGAGGCTGTGCGGGGTGAGCAGGTTGTAGATCTTGTAGGCGACGTATTCCCTCAAGACGTACTCCTCATACACGTCTCGGCCCGGGCGACAGGGCGTCACCAGCTTGAGCTTGTCCTGATTCGCAAAGACCGTCCCGCCGACTCTGCTCCGTGGGAAGTTCAGCCGGAGCGGCGGAAAGTCGCAGTTGCGCCGCTGGCGCCGCCAGTGTCCCCGGGTCTTCAGCTTGACGTCCAGCGCCACGGGCTCCGCATCCCCGACCCGGTACGAGAGTGTGGCCTCGTGCTCCTCCGCCTCCAGCGAGTCCCTGTCATTGATCAGCGTCCGCAGGTCCACTTCGATCCACAGCTGGAGGGGGACGTCCGAGTCGAAGAGGACGGCGTGGGTGGAATCTGGCTGTGTGTCGGGCGACTGGCCGCGCGCGGCCGTGCCGGTGACTCCCAGCACCAACAGCGTCGTGATGACCGAGACGACCGCGTGTCGAGACACCGCAATCACCGGTGACTTCCGATGACGTGCAACGTCAATCCAATTCCGCCCCGACGATCGCCGTGGGTACGACGTTCTTCTTGAACTGGACCGCGTACTCGATCACGTGTGTGCCGTCATCTTCGTGCACGACGCTGCCCAACGTCCAGCGCTTGGTATACTGGCCCAGCAGCAGCTCCGCGACCTGCTTCGCGGCGGCCACGTCCGTGGCCCGAACCCGGAGCAGCGATTCCAACTCCACGGACTCGCTATCCGGTACGTTGCGCTTGCGGCGTCGCGAGGCTCGTTCCGCCAGGGCCTCGAGCTGTTCGCCCGACATGGCCTTCAGGATTTCGTCATCGAGCTGCTGCACGAACCCGCTCGGACGGTTCACGTGGGCGCGTGCCTCCTCTAGGCGCCGCCGGGCGATCGCTCCCTCGAGCGCCGCCGAGCTGCGGCCGAGGTCCGAGTACCAGAGCAAGAGGACCACGATGTTGAAGATGATCGAGAGGGCGATCGCTACCGGCAGGTCGACGCCGGCCGCCAGGCCAATCCCCGTCGCGACGAAGATGTGCACGGCGTCCTTGCTGTCCTCCAGCGTGTTGCGGAACCGCACGGCTGCCACGATGCCCGCCAGGCTGAACGCCAGGGCCAGGCTGTTCTTCACGAGCACGACAACCCCTGCGACCACCACGGGCAGCATGACCAGGGAGTGCACCAGCGATTGGCGGAAGCCTTTCTTGCGCCGGGTGAGGATGTACACCCACGCCACGGGAAGCGCGAAGAGTCCGGCCACGACCATGGCGGCGGTCGCCGACCACATGTCGGTCGACCATTCGGCACCGAAGAGCGGCTGCGCGATGACCTCATCGAACGTGCTGGGCCCGGTCGGTCTGCCGGCCGAGGCATCGCGCAGCAGGTCTCCCGTCAGGAGCCGCATCTGTGTCGGAAACCATCGCCACAGCGCGGCACCCGCGCCGAGTAGCAGCACGTAGTACGCGGCAGTCCTGACGATCAGGTTCTGCCACGCCTTTTGCAGCCGGGTTCTCCGCTTGCCCGGCTCTGTGGTGCTGAGACTGCCTGGCTCTGTCATGCCTTATCCCCCCGAGCCTGCGCAAGGCATACGATAGGGGTTGCGCGACGCCAGGGCTAGTTCGGAGGCGCAACGAGCGGCGGTCGCCTTCTCCACGGATGGCATTTGCGTGAACTACCTAAAGGAAAACAGACGAGGAGCCTGCGCGCCATCGCAGGCCCCTCGTGTCTTGACCACGCCAATCGTAACGGCGGTTTGCGCTATTGCTTCTGGAACACCGCCCGGAGTGACGCCGGCTCCTCGGTTCCGTTGTCGTCGAAGTCGAACTCGTCGTCGCCGGTCGTGAGGGTCAGCGTGTTGCCTGACAGACTGAACGCGAAGACCTCCACACTGGTCTGGCCCGTCTCCGACAACGTGAGCGTATTCCCGTTGATCGCGATCGTTCCCTCCTCGACACTCTGCGCCTCCATAGGCTCATCGACCGTCAGTGTGTAATCGCCGTTGGCCATTATGGTCAGGACGATCGTGGCGCCCTCCACGATCAGGTCGACCTTTTCTGTAGTGTTCGCCTGATTCGTGAACTCCACGACCGTTGCATTCCAAGTTCCGGCGAGGTCGACGACCGCAACGCCAGTCCCAACATCGCTCGACTGGAACACCGCCCGGAGTGACGCCGGCTCCTCGGTTCCGTCGTCGTCAAAGTCGAACTCGTCGTCGTCGGTCGTGAGGGTCAGCGTGTTGCCTGACAGATTGAACGTGAAGGCATCCGCGCTGCTCTCGCCCGTCCCCGACAACGTGAGCGTATTCCCGTCAATCGTGATTGTTCCCACCTCGACACTCGGCGCCTCCATAGGCTCATCGACCGTCAGTGCGTAATCGCCGTTGGCCATTATGGTCAGGACGATCGTGGCGCCCTCCGCGATAAGATCGATCTTTTCCGATGCGTTCGCCTGATTCGTGAACTCCACGACCGTCGCATTCCAGGTTCCGGCGAGGTCGACAACCTCGGGGACGTTCCCAACTCCGGTCGAATCGCCGCACGCGGCAACCGACGCGGCTACGGCCAGTACAGCCACACCACTGCGCTTCCAGTCCATTGACACTCCTCGTGGATAAGACACGACGTCTCCGCGAGAAGATCTCACGGAGACGCCGATTGGCTCAGATAAGTGAGTAAAGTAGTCGGATTGTCCAATAATGGAACCGTCGGATCTGGTGGCTGGCGTCTCGTGCGTGGTCGCCTTAAAACCCGCGAAGAACTTCTCGACCACGACTCCGTGCCGCACCGACCTCAGCGAGTAGCGCCCGGTGCGACCCACGGATCGCGCGAAGCCAGATTAGACGCCTTTAGCAGCGCGGCGAACGGTGGATCTGGACGCAGGGCGCTCGGACGTCAACGCCAGAATCCGGAACGGCTACACCGCGCTCAAGGGTGCAGAGCAACGTAGGCACCCCGACGTGGCATTGATCCTGAGGGCGGCGGGAGCAAGATAGAAGAGGGTCTGCTGCCTAGGGCTCCCGCCGACCTCGCCCGAGCCGATCGAACAGTGCAGCCGCTCTCGCCAGCGCGTTCGGTGGATTGGTTTCGAAAACCCAGAAACGTTCGAGGTCACCCGCATTCATGAGAAGCTGCATGGTTCCCTGCGACTTGTGCTCAGCGATGAGCCAGTTGACGACGATCTGGTAGTTGAGGCGATTGTTGGGACCGAAGGACGCCAATCTGTCGACAATGAATGGCTCATCGGCGTTCACAACGCGTGTAATGGGGTAGCCGTCGTGCTCGATGTACGAAAATGAGTACGTGCTATCCGTCCGGCTCCCGACAAAACTCCCGAGCACGACAGGGCGATGGTCGGCAGCAACCGCACGAGCCGCTTCGAGCGCAAGTATGGTGGCTGCCTTGTGGTGCGCGTGAAAATGCGGAATTGGCAAGTGCACGAAGACGAAGTCGTAGTCCGTGCGGTCCATGATCTGCTGTAATCGCATCCGGACATCATCGGCATCCCACACCGATTGCAAGACGGTGTCGATATTCTCCGTGTACGCGTCATCGAGCGCGTCCAGGAAAAAGTAGTTACGGATTCCCACGATCCGGCCACCCGCCATGAGTTCCCGTTTCCGGATGGCCGGCAGATGTGTTCGCGCCACGGCTTCATTTGTGAGATCGATGCCATAGATCGGCTCCGCCAGTTCCGAGTAGCGGAACCCGCCGCTGCCGTCCGTGACGAGTGCAAGATCGACGGCGCCGTGGAGTTCGTGCGTGATACGGTAGACCGTCGCGGCGAACATCGCATCGTCGTCGGGATGCGCCGTCACGATCAATACGCTTGGTGCCGCCTCCTGCTGTGCCCGCGCGGGTGACGCGACGACGAACAAGACCAACAGGAACACAGCGGCAACAGTACGCCCTGCCCGGTAGAGATAGTATTGGCTCGGCATGGCTCTCGAGTCGATGGTGTGTCCGCGGGCGCCGCTCAGCGGCGAGTCCTGCCCTTTCGCCGAAGGCTCAGCACCAGGCGATGCGTGGCTCCGGACGAAAGGTACCAGATGGGTGGCGGAACCGAACCGGTGTGGGCCCCTGGCGGGCACGAGTTGTTCTAACGCAACGTAGCCTTCAGGAGTGGCTCCCGCCGGCGTTCCTGGGATCCCCGAAGCCTCTAGGGCGCAATCCGGCTACGGCTCGCATGATTCTGGTCCTTCCCACCGATCCAGCATGACCCACCCAATGGCGCGCTTGACGTGCAGGACCCCACGGGTAGCTTCGCCCCAGATCCAACAACAACCGTCCCGGGAGGACCCATATGACGTACGCGTCTCTTCGCCGCGCCTCGAGCGTCGTTGCCTTCGTCAGCATCTTCGCGGCTTGCGCCGCACAAGCACCCGCAGGCCTCACCGACTCCGATCGAGCGGCCATACAAGCTGTGAGCGACGAATTCGAGGAGCATTTTCTAGCCGGCAACTTTGCCGGCGTCGCGTCGTTGTACACCGAGGACGCGGTACTCCTGCCTCCGAACGCGCCGAGCCAGACGGGCCGCGCGGCAATCGAAGAGTTCATCACCAACTTCCCGCCCATGACGCAGTTCGATCTCACGAACGTGACTGTCGAAGGCTCAGGAGATATGGCCTACGTGCACGGAACGCTGCACATGGTCATGACTGGCCCGGACGGGAGCACCATCGAGGATACGGGCAAGTACATCGAGATCCGACACAAGGTCGGTGACCGCTGGCTACTCGCATACGACATCTTCAACTCGGATCTGCCTTTGCCGACTCCATAGCCGTCCGGGCGGTAGGACGTTGTCGTGCGCGGGATGTTATCATTTGAAACCCGTTACGCGCCCGCCACGTCGAGGTGTAGGGAGACACCATGAAGCACTACGATAGGCTCACGATCCTGAGGAATCGCCATCGCGTGCGCGATCTCCGCGTATTCCGCGAGCTGGTCGTGGCCTACTACGAGCGATCGGAGTACGACGCGGACGACCTCCAGATGGACTGGGAGGGTGCGCAGGCTGCCCGCGCGCAGATCAACCGCATGCTCCCGCGGATCGCAGACGTGGTTGAGGCGGCGAGAATCGGGACGGCCGCTGCCACAGGGAATCCTGGCATTGCCGTGGGCAAGCCCGATGCCTTGCAGCACATCTTCACTGACCGGTATGTGAGCACAGGGGGTCAGGAAGTCCTCGACATCATCGACATGACGATCGGCGTGTATGAGGCCAGCCGGTTCGGTGCACTGGCCCGCACCGTCAACCCGTTGTACTACGTCGGCACGCTACTCGGGTTCGTCTTCGGTCTCCCCAAGCAGTTCTTCAATGCGCTCGGATTCGGACGTCCGTCCCATCTTCCGCGCATACAGGCGGAAGACGTCAAACGGCTAGAAGCGGCGGCGGCGCGCTTGGCTGAGACCGAAGACTTGATCGAGATGCGGTTTTCGGAGTTACGCGAGCGGCAGGCGCGGCAGGTAGCGGAGCACGCCCAGCAACTGACGGAGCTGGCCGAGCGTCTCGATTTTGCGGAACGCGTGTTAACGCAACAGCGAGCGCTCCCCAACCCGCCCGACGCCACCACTCCCGTCTAACAGGACCTAGTGGGCGCGCACCCTGTCGATCAGCTCGCCGAGTGCCGCGCTGTCGAACCACTGCCCGCCAAGCATCACACCGACCGGCCTCCGCAGTGTGGCGAGGCCTTCGAGCGGATTGTTCCCCACGAGCACGAGATCCGCGACATACCCTTCTGAAACCTTCCCCAACTCACCTGGTACACCGAGCATTTCCGCCGCACCTGTCGTCACCGTACGGAGTGCCGACACCGGATCCAGCCCAACGTCCTCCACCAGGAGTTGCAGCTCGTCGTGGATGGAGAAACCCGGTATGAGAAGGAGGTTGGGTGTGTCCGTTCCCGCTACGATCGTGACGCCGGCGTCGTACAGCGCGCGCGTGAGCGCCACCTGTGCATCGTAGAAGTTTCTTCGTCGTGCGAGTCGTTCTTCGCTCGGCGGCTCGCTGCGGAAGGTGTTCCACCAGTCCCTGACACCCTGATCGACGAGCGCCATTTCCGGGCGGGCATACAACGAATCGGACCACGATGTGCCACGTGCCATGAGGACCTTCATCCCGAACAGAGTCGATGTGAAGCACGTCTCATGTCCCGCGAACGCCTCGGCGATGGCGGTTGCCTCCTCGGCGGTCACCTCCATGGACGCCTGGCGTCCATATGTCGAATAGATGAGCTGGTCGGCGTGGTCGATGCAGTGTTGACCAGCATCCAGCACGCCGGCGAGCCCCACGTCATCGGGCGTGTGTCCTATGAAGCGAATCCCTATCTCCGTTGCGGCGGCGGCGAGCCCGTCATACGCCGCCAAGCTCAGGAAATCGTAGACTTTGATGAAGTCGTAGCCGGCCGCGACCTGTTCGCGCACCCGCACGTCCGCCTCTGCCGCAGACGTTGCGACGACGTGCGGCCAGTGGATCTCGCGCCCCGCGATCATTGGGCCGGTGGTGTAAATCCTGGGCGCCAGCAACTCACCGCGCCGCGCGCGCGCGCGCCACGTGAGCGTCGTGGTGTCACCATGCTTGAAGAGCACCGTCGTGACGCCTGCTGTGAGATAGAGCGGGAAGTCGCGCTCCTCGGTGTGGACGTGCAGGTCAATGAGTCCGGGGATCACGTAGGCGTTGCCGCCGTCGATCACCGCCGCCGGGATGTCAGTCGGCACATCTAGCCCGCTGCCGATCCAATCGATCCGGCCGTCGCGCACGGCGATCGCCCGATTGGGCTCGACCGTGCCCGTTTCTACCGATACAACCGCAACATTGGTAATAACGGTCTCGACGCCGTCCCATCCGCCGGCAGGCGCACCCCTGCCGCAGCCGAAGGCGAGAATAGCGATACCGAAGAGCACGCTTCGCGCGACCCGATGACGACTCATCCTAGTTCTCCACCTTCGCCTTCAACTCTGCAAAGAAATTCTCAACCGCGACCAGCTCTTGCCGATCCGTATCGATGATTCGGCGTACCATGATGAAGCGCCGATCGTCCGGGGTGACATCGTACATCTGTCGGTAGATGAAGCCGACATAGTCTCGCACCGAGAAGAGCACCCGAGGCTCTCCGTAGATGAAGGTCGATCCTTGCGTGATCTCCACGCTGACCAGTTCGTCGCTCCCGCTGCGGTAGAACAGCTCCCGCCCACTGTGTGCCCATACCGGCTCGGTACCGCCGGCCTCCGATACCTGCCACCGTCCGTCCACGGTGTTCGGAAACGGTCGGACCCACACCTCCGGTCGCCCGGTCGCGAGGGACACGTACGCCAACCATCGCCCGCCAGGCGAGAGTGCCGGCTGCGTCTCCTGTTCGTACGACACTACCAATGGGACCGGTACGCTGTCCACGCCGAGATGGACCCCATAGAGGTCGCTGTTACCGCCACCGCCCACCCGATACACCGCCCACCTGCCATCGTCCGAGAGTTGCCCTTCCAGTATCTGTGGCTCGTGATCGAGGAGTAGGTCGGCCGACCCAGTCCCGTCGGCACGCCTCCAATAGACGTTGTTGTGTCCGTCCCGATCGGTCGTAAACCCGATCGCCGTCCCGTCGGGCGTCCAGAACGGGCGATTGCCACCTTCAAACGTGAGCTTGGATGTTGGCCCGCCGTCGAGCTGCCTTATCCAGACTTGCCCGCTATGCGAAAACGCCAATCGGGATCCATCCGGAGAGAGAGCGAGCCCCTGTTCGAGCTGATCGGTCCAATCGGGATCGACTACGCGGACGGCCCCGGCGCGCGTCACCCACACCGCTTCGGTGGAATCTCGCAGCCCCGTGCGGTTCATGTACATCAACGTCCCGCTGGTCGATACTACGATGTCGGGAACCCAGTCGGGTGCCCCGATAGTCGCGAGGAGCATTCCTTCGACGAGGACTGCTGCTTCGCCGGTGAGTGTCCGGGTACCGAGATCGAACCCTTGGGCCATCAGGGTGCCTTCCCGGGTCACATAGAGGAGGTGTCCGGACGCAGCGTACCGGGCGTAGATCCCGGGCACCAGCATCGTGTGACGTCCGGTGGACACATCGGCGACGGCGATCTGAGAGCTGAACGGGTTGTCCCGGAACTTGACGACGAACAATACGCCCCTGCCCTCCGGTAACGCCTCGGGCCAAACATGGTCCACCTCCCCATTGGCCGAGTCCAACGTGGTGAACCACTCCGGCGTGCCCCCGGCCGCGGCCACTCGCACGAGGCTCGACTGGCCCTGGGCGTCGGCATAGATGAACCCATCCGTTCCCCATGACGCGCCCGCGACGCCCACGAGCGAGTCGGTGAGTCTGACGGCTTCGCCACCGCCGACCGAAGCGATTCGGATCGCGCCCCGTGGGCTGAAGAAACCCACCTGGTTGCCGTCCGGTGAGAAGAACGGTGCCTCCGCTCCCTCGGTACCTGCCATCGGTGTGCCATGCAGTTGATCCCGTGACCGCATCCACAACTGACGCCCGCCGTCATCGTGCACGCCCAAGTACACCAGTCGCGAGCCATCGGGGGACAGCGCCAGCCGCGTGAACCAGCCGGCGATCTCTTCTCCCTTGGGAAACGCCATGGCGTACCGCAAGACCTGTGAAGTCGGCTCGACACGAGGACGCAGCCAGCCCCAGGCGGCGAGTGCGAGCGCGAGCACGACGGTAGCGGCAAGTGCGGGTGGGAGGGCGGAACGGCGGAATGGCGGAAGGGCGGAAGGACTCGTGCCTGCGGCGCCGATGGTCGCGGCAAAGGCGGGATCACCCAGCGCCTCGGCGAATTCCTTGGCGCTTGCGAACCGATCGGCGGCGAGCTTTTCCAGCGACTGCGCAACCGCCGCCGCCACGTTGGGTGGCACGGACTTCCGCAGCTTGGTAACGGGCTGGGCATCTTCCGTCACGATCTTCATGATGATCTGCTGCGCCGAGTTCCCCATGTGCGGCGGTTCGCCCGTCAGCATCTCGTAGAGTACGCTGCCGAGTGAGTAGATGTCCGACCGGTTGGTGAGATCCTTCTCTGCCGTGGCCTGCTCGGGCGACATGTAGTGTGGCGTGCCCAGCGAGAGTCCGGTCTCGGTCATGCGACCCCCCGCCGCCGCACTCACAGCCAGCGCGATACCGAAGTCAGCTACCATGGGCCGGCCATCGTGCAACAGAATGTTCTCTGGCTTGATGTCGCGATGGATGACGCTGTTGCGGTGGGCGTAGTCGAGCGCGTCAGCGACGTCGGTCGTGATCCGTACCGCTTCGTCTATGCTGAGCTGCGTCTCGCGATCCAGCTTTTCGCGCAGCGTCTCGCCGTCGACATACGGCATTACGTAATAGAGGAACTCCGTCTCGCCATCCCGCCTTCCCGCCGTCCCACTGTCGAACAACGGCAGGATGTGCGGGTGCTGGAGACTTGCCGTGGTCGTGATTTCCTGCACGAAGCGTTCGGCGCCGAGCACAGCAGCGAGTTCCGGTCGCAGCACTTTGACCGCGACCTTACGTTTGTGTTTCAGGTCCTCGGCGAGATAGACCGTGGCCATACCGCCTTCGCCGAGGAGGCGCTCGATCTGGTAGCGATCGGCGAGGGCGGTGGAGAGCTTGGCGGTGACATCAGACATTGTTGGCAAAGATAGGGTTCGCTGCACGACACGGCGAGAACACTATCTCATCAAAGAGCGGTCAGCTAAGGCGCCCAACGCCGGACCTCCTCCTCGAGTCGAGCTCGGATGCCCGGCCAGCCGACCTTGTGGAGCATCCGCGGCATGGGCTCCTCCTCGGCATCCTCGAAGTAGACCAGGCTCCGGAGTAAATGGATCGCGTTGAACGAGACATTCGCATAGCGCCGTCGTACAATCTCCATCAATCCCGGGAAATCACCGCCGACCTCCAGATAGGCGTACAGATCGACGAAATCCTTGCGGCTTCCCCGCCCGGCAATGGCGATGATCTTCATCGCCGCGATGTCCCGAGGATCCGCCAGTCGCAGGCCGCGATACTGAAGAGGCGGATAAAGAAACGGTGTCTCTGAGCAAAGATAGCTCAGGTGAATCCCGTTCAGCCGGACATGCAGCGTGTTCTCGTTCTGGTATTGGATCTCGAGTGCACCGAGAGGCGTGAGTGATCTCCGCAACTCGCCGACGTCGAACCCGTCATCGTTGAAGAAACCGAGATCAATGGAGACTCGGTGACCGAGCTGCAGGGCCAATCCGGTTCCCCCCGCGAGAGTCCAGGGCTCGAGGAGTCCCGCCCCGTCGAGCTGGCGCACGAGCTTCCAGACCTCCTTGGGCAGGACGCGCGGATTCACGGACGCGCCCGGGTCGGACCCAGGATCACGTGCCACAGCCGGCGGGTGCGGGCATCCATGGAACGATGGGCTGCCGCATCACGGACCGCATCGTCGCCGAAATGCATTCGTACCCGTCGCACGGCCAGCCAATCCCCGAATCGCAGAACCCGGCGCAGGACCCATTGCGGATTCTCGTCCAGATGTTCGGGCTTCAGATCGACGTCCCAGAAGAGGGGCCGCAGCTTCCGGACGAGTTGAGCCGGCGATGCATGGTCAGCGGAGCCGTCGGGGCGAAGAGGATCTAGGCTGATGTCCAGCCGGGCATCGAGCGCGGCGGCAAGACGGCGCAGCGTGCGCAGCTCGAATCGCCCCCAGCCACTCTCGTAGCGGTGTATTGCCGAGACACTGCTGCCGATCTTATCAGCCAACTCCTTGAGGGATAGTCCCTTACGCTGGCGCAAACTCCTGAGACGTGGACCCAGCAGGGGACCGGTGCTCCCTGAAATAGTTCTCATATATGAGAATATATGTTAGGGCGCTCGTCTCAATCAAGCCACGTTGACGAAAGCCGAGCGGCACTCTCACCGCCCTTTCAACTCCTCGAGCCAATTGAAGACGACGACCAAGCTCGAAGTCGCCTCAGCGGAGCGGATCATGAGGAACCGCTGATCATCCGGTGCGACGTCGTACGCGTGGTGACTGTTATCAGTCTTGTAGGGAGACGCGTCGAAGAGTACCTCAACGTCACCGAACCGAATCGTCTCATCATCGATCTCGACCGACCGTGATGCCAGCTCACCGCGCGGCGTGCGGTAGAAGATCTCCTGCCCGCTGTGTGCCCAGCGTGGTTCCGCGCCTCCACTCAACGACACGAGCCATTTGGCGCGCTCCGTGTCCGGGAACGGGCGCACGTACACCTCTTCCCGGCCCGACTCGTTGGCGACGTAGGCGATCCACCTGCCATCCGGTGCAATGGCCGGCGCGCGCTCGAAGGCCGGTGATCCCACGAACACTCGGGCGGACGAGTCGATGCCGGGCCGCAAACCCATTATGTCCGGAGAGCCGCCGGCCCCCGAGCTCGATCGAAACACGAGCCACTGCCCATCAGGCGACCACGTCGCCGAGAGGGGAGGCGGGTCGTGCCGGAGCAGCAGCGTCGGCACACCGCTTCCATCGGCCGGACTGCTCCACAGCTCCGAACGTTGCTCCAACCCGCCGACAAACACGAGCGATCGCCCGTCCGGCATCCAAGCGGAGCGGAAACTGATCTGGTCACCGAACGTGATGCGGATCATTGGACCCCTGTCGAGTTCCTTGACCCAAACGAAGGTGCCTCCTGGATCGTTCACCGTCACCGCGAGACGGGACCCATCCGGCGACAACGCGGGGTCACCGAAATCCCCAATCCACCCCGAGTCCACCGGAACCGCTTCCCCCGCGCGATCCACCCAGACGACCCGTTCGCTTCCCGCTCCCGCAGACCGATGGTAGACCAGCCTGCCGTCATGCGACACCGCGAAGACGCCGACACCGGCGAACAGGTCGGTGTAGACGCCCTCTTCAACGATCACCGGCGACGCAGCGAACGCCATGGCGCTCGGATCGAACGGTGCCACGAGCAGCTGCCGTTCCATGGTCGCGTATATCACGTCGCCGTTATCGAGGAACCGGCCGTTCAGACCGTCCGCCAGCGTATGGACCGCTCCGGTTTCGAGTGACACCACGCCGATCTGCGTCTGCGTGACGGCGGAGTACCAGATCTGGATGAGGACGAACTTCCCGTTCGGATGCAGATGGGGATACTCGTGAAACGTCTCGCCCCGGCTGGTGTCGGGACTCGACACCACCTCCACCGGCCCGCCTCGCGCCGGCATCCGCACCAGGCGCCCGCCCATGATGGTGACATAGAGATGTCCATCACGCCCCCAATCCCCACCCCACGGCACGGCCGAGTCGGCCAACACCGTCTGCACCGGACCGCCGGCCACAGGCACGACCCTCACGTCACCCGGATCCCCGCTGAAGAACGCAACGAACTCCCCGTCGGGCGAAAAGAACGGTGCCCTCGCCTGCTCGGTTCCTGGGATCGGCCGGCCCGCGTGATGACTCAGCTCGCGCACCCATAGCTGGTCTCCCCCCCGTCCCGCTTGATCGGGCCCCACGTATACGATCCTGGATCCGTCCGGAGAGATGGCCACCGGATGCGTCGTTGCCGAAACCAGCATTTCCCCTTGGGGAAAGACGATCCCGAGCCGGAGCACTTCACTTGGCACCGGCCGGAGCCAGCCCCACGAGGCCACGACCGCCAGGAGCCCAACTGTCACAGCCAACGCTACGAGGATTGTTCGCCCCGTCGCACGCGCAGGGAAGGGCGCCGCCGCGGCGTGGGCCACGCTCGCCGCCGTCCCGGCGAACGCTGGATCGACCAGCACCTCAGCAAAGTGCGCGGCTGACGAAAACCGGTCGGCCGGCAGTTTCTCGAGCGATGTCGCGACCGCGGCCGCCACGTGAGGCGGCACGGACTTGCGCACATTCGTGACCGGCAGTGCTTCTTCCGTCACGATCTTCATGATGATTTGCTGCGCCGATGAGCCCACGTGCGGCGGGCTACCGGTCAGCATCTCGTACAGCACGCTGCCCAACGAGTAGATGTCCGACCGATTGGTGAGATCCTTCTCCGCCGTCGCCTGCTCTGGACTCATGTAGTGCGGCGTGCCCAGCGAGAGTCCGGTTTCCGTCATCCGTCCGCCCGCCGCCGCGCTCACCGCCAGCGCGATACCGAAGTCCGCGATCATTGGGCGCCCGTCGTGCAGCAGTATGTTCTCGGGCTTGATGTCGCGATGGATCACGCCGTTACGATGTGCGTGGTCGAGCGCGTCGGCGACATCCGTCGTGATCTTCACCGCTTCATCGATGCCGAGTTGCGTTTCGCGATCGAGCTTCTGGCGCAACGTCTCGCCCTTGATGTACGGCATGACGTAATAGAGGAAGCCGTCGGCTTCACCCGAATCGAAGAGCGGGAGGATGTTGGGGTGTTGGAGACTTGCCGTGGTCGTGATTTCCTGCACGAAGCGCTCGGCGCCGAGCACGGCGGCGAGTTCCGGTCGCAGCACTTTGACCGCGACTTTGCGTTTGTGCTTCAGGTCTTGGGCCAAGTAGACGGTGGCCATACCGCCTTCGCCGAGGCGGCGTTCGATCTGGTAGCGATCGGCTAGTGCGGTCGAGAGCTTGGCGGTGACGTCAGACATGGTCGGCAAAGATAGGGTCCAGCTAGCGACACGGCGAGAACGCCCCTGGCCCCTTCACACGAAAAGGAATGGATGACGGCGACGAGCGGCAAGGAGATGTGCAGACAACATGAGCGCCTTCGCCAAGCAGATCGGCATCAGCCGATCGCGATCCCCATCAGGAATCCGACGAGGAGCGCCACGCCGCTAACGACGACGACGAGGGTGCGGTGCACACCCGAGGAGCCCTCACGGTACGCGGTCAACTGCCGCGTGCTGCGGAACGTCACCATCTCGAGGGCGCTCTGCAGCTCCTTTGCGGTAGAGAACCGATCCCAAGGATCTTTTTCCAAGCATCGCATGAGTGCATCCGCGAACTCCTTTGGAATCGTGGGGTTGATGTCGCGGATGGGTACCGGGGCCTCCCCGACGTGCTTCTCGAGAATCTCCGTGGCGTTGCCACCGCTGAACGGGGGCCGCCCCATGAGCATGCGGTATCCGAGGGCGCCCAGTGAATAGATGTCCGACCGGTGGTCGATGTCCGGCAGTCCGCGGGCCTGCTCCGGCGACATGTACTCGGGGGTCCCCACCACCGGTCCTTCCGACGCTTCCGGGACCTCCGCGGTGAGGGCAACTGCGGTCCCGAAATCCATCAACAGCACCTTTTGGAGGTCTCCCTCCAGGAACACGTTGGCCGGTTTGATGTCCAGGTGGACCATGTTGGCCCGATGGGCTGCCGACAGGGCGTCCGTCAGTTCGCTGAGGATGCGCCTCGACTCGTAGGGCGGCAGTCGGCCCCGGGCCAGCCGAGCCTCGAGGGTCGTCCCCTCGACGTGCGGCATGACGTAGTAGATCAATCCGCCTCGTTCACGGATGTCGTAGATCGGCACGATCGCGGGGTGCCGGAGCTTGGCCAGAGCGATGCCTTCGTTCCGGAAGCTCTCCATGAACAGCTTCGTCCCGATCAGATTGGGCCGAATGACCTTGATGGCGACGTCCCGATCGAGTCGCCGGTCTCGTGCCTTGTACACGCGGGCGAAACCGCCCTGGCCGAGCAAGGAGAGAATCTCGTACTCCTCGCTCACTAGCTCGCTGAACCAGGAATTGAAGGCGGTCCGCGAGACTGGCGGCGGCGATTCCGGCACCTTCTTGGGGACGGCCACTTCTCGATCGGCGCCCCGCGAATCGCCGACTTCGGAGCCTGCTCCCAAGACAACCGTGGCTTCGGGATCGACGTTGACGGGCGTCGGCGCGCCGCACGTGGGACAAAACTGGTGGTCCCGGCCCAGAGGCCCGTCGCAGCCGGTACAGCGTGGGGTGAAGTCGCTCATGCTTCCAAATGAAACCTCGGGGCAGTCGGACCAGCGTCCTAGTTGACGGTACCATCACGTGCAGGAACGTGAGCACAAGATCTTGGTCACGGCATGGCACCGCTAGGGTGCCACCCGCCGAGGTGTTCTCCGGTTTCGTGTCACGGAGGACGATGTCATGTGGAGGGGAGTGCGATGCCCCATGGACGAGGACGTGATACCGAGGCTTGTCTTTGGACCGATATTTACGTTGCAGTTAGTTGCCAATTATGGCATTTTCTGCCATGAAATTTGCGAAACTCCTGGACACAGTCGGAGACCTGCCGCTGTTCCGTGGCAGCCTCCTCCTGGCGGGCGACGTGGACCCAGCGGACGTGAGGCGGCAACTCGCCCGGTGGAAGGCGTCCGGCAAGGTACTCCAGCTGCGCCGCAACCTTTACGTCCTCGCCCCCCCGTGGCGACGCGTCCAGCCTCATCCGTTCTTGATTGCCAACGAACTCCAGCGTCCCTCCTATGTGAGCCTCCAGTCCGCCTTGGCCCACTACGGTATGATTCCGGAAGCCGTTCCGGTGACCACGTCCGTCACCACAGGCCGTCCGTTCCGATGCGAGACGCCGCTCGGCCAATACATCTATCGTCACATCGCTCCGCCCGCCTTCTTCGGATACGGCCAAGTGCCCGTGCTACGCGACCAGCATGCTCTCGTCGCGGACGCCGCCAAGGCACTGCTCGATCTGGTGTATCTGACACCGGGCGGGGAATCCCCGGAGCACCTGAGATCGCTCCGCCTGGAAGATCTCAGTACCATCCCGCGGCAATCGTTGTGCGACCACGCCCGCCGATGGGGCAAGCCCAAGGTCAGCAGGGCGATTGCACGCATCGTGGGGATGCAGGAAGCGGTTACGGCAGAGGACGTTCGCTCGTGAGGGAGCAACTGCTCGACATCGTGCGGCGTACCGAGAACCCCGTACTCGGTCGGAACCTGGCGCGCGAATACCTCCAGGCGCGGCTCCTGCTGGCCCTCCAGGAAGCAGGGGCCATGATTCCTCTGGCGTTCCAGGGCGGCACGGCCTTGCGGTTCCTTTTTGGCCTGCCGCGTTTCTCGGAGGATTTGGATTTCGCCCTCCAGCGATTCCACCGCGGCGGTTTCGACTTCGCGAGGACGGGTGAACGCGTGACCGCGCAACTCAGGAGCGAAGGTTACGAACTCGTGACGAGACGCAAGACCGGGCACGTGATCGAGAGCCTCATGATCGGCTTCACCGGACTGTTGCACGAGGCGGGGCTCTCACCTCGCGCTTCGCAGCGGATGAGCATTCGGATCGAGGTCGATACGAAACCGCCGGCGGGGGCGCATCTCGCAACCAGCATCGTGCGTCGCCACGCGCTGCTCAACGTGCAGCACCACGACCGTGCCTCTCTACTCGCCGGGAAATTGCACGCGATTCTCCAGCGCGCCTGGGCCAAGGGTCGTGACCTCTTCGACCTGTTCTGGTACCTGAGCGATGCGAGGTGGCCGGGTCCCAACCTCCTTTTGCTGAACAACGCGCTGCGGCAAACGGGGTGGGAAGGGCCTTCGCTGGATGAGTCGACGTGGAGATCGGTGATTCGCGACCGGGTCGCATCGGTGGACTGGAAGACTGCGGAGCGAGACGTGGCGCCGTTCCTCGAGCCGGATCCCGCCGTCCGCCTCTTCGGGAAGCAGCGTCTGCTGGAACTGCTGGACGCTTCGCGTGCGACGTAGCCCTGGCGTTCCCGTCACCCGCCCTATCCGCTTTCGACCACGCCCGCAGCGCGCTACCCCTTCGGCCGCAGCAACCTGCTGGAACGGCGGGTAGTCACGAAGGGACTCCAGGGTAGCCGCAAATCTACGTCCCGAAATGGTACACGAAGGACAACAACGGAATCGGGAAGCCTTTAAGCTCTTGTCCTCCTCACCGAACGTCCCCACAGACGTCGCTCGCAATGCTGGTGGCATCGTCGATCGTGAGTTGCTTCTCCCGATTCAGACGATCCCGGAAGGTTTCGCCCTCCACATACGGCATGACGTAATACAAGAACCCGCCGGCTTCGCCGGAATCATAGAGCGCGAGAAGGTGGGGATGGTGGAGATTGGCGGCGACCTGGATCTCCCGGAGGAACCGCTCCCAGGGGATGGCGGTGGCCAGCTCGGGCCTCAGCACCTTGAGCGCGACCCTGCGTTGGTGCTTCAGATCGTCCGCCAGAAAACCCCACTCCCGCCCTCACTCCCCACGATCGGATCGGGCCGTCATTGGCACGTGAAGCGACCGTCATCTGACCGTCATCTGAAAGAGGGTTCGCGTAGAGGCGGCGGTCGGCGAGTGTGGTTAATTTCGGGCATGGGGGCCAAACATAGGGTTCGTCCTGGCGACCGGCGAGTAACGTCACCGCAACATGGCACCCTACTGGCACACGAGCGCAAAGACTGAGCGGCGGGGGGCTTTGAACTTCCTAGCCTCCGGCATCGCGTGTGGAGAGGGTTTCCGATGAGTGCTCGGATCCTGAATGAGACAGAATTGCGGCAGGCGGTCGGCATCAATGACGAAGCCCTCGCGGCTGTCGAGGCGGCGTTCAGTTGGCTGCAACAGGATCGAGTCAGCATGCCGCCGATCATGCACATCTCTGCGAAGGACCAAAACGGCGACATCGATGTAAAGAGCGCCTACGTAAAAGGTATGCCGTATATCGCCATCAAGATCGCTTCCGGCTTTTACGACAATCCGGCGAAGGGGTTGCCGGCGGGCAGCGCCATGATGGTATTGCTGAACGCAGAGACCGGTTTTTGCGAAGCAATCCTGCTGGATAACAGCTACCTCACCGACTTGCGGACCGGCCTTGCCGGAGCCGTAGCCGCCAAATACTTGGCGCCATCTGCTGTCGATACCGTCGGCGTTATCGGCACCGGCGTGCAAGCGCGCTACCAAGTGGAATGTCTGGCGCTACTACGAGAGTTCAAGAGCGTACTGGTGTGGGGTCGGTCCCGGGAGAAAGCGCAGACATACGCCGCCGAAATGACCGCGACGCATGGTCTAGACGTTCGGGTCAGTGATTCGCCTAGTGATGTTGTCGCGGCCAGTCAGGTTGTGATTACAGCAACCGCCAGCGACCGGCCACTGATCACGGCCGATGACCTGCATGCGGGCCTGCATATCACCGCGGTCGGTGCCGACTTCCCCGGTAAGCAGGAGCTGGATTCAGAGCTGTTGTTGAAGGCGGACAAACTGGTCTGCGACACCCTGTCACAATGTCGTGCCAATGGGGAAGTTCAGCATCTGTTGCAGGATGGCGAACTCCCCGCCGGTCTCGACATCATCGAGTTGGGAGAACTGACCATCGGTGCGCGGAAGGGACGTGCGGCGGATGACGAAATCACCATTTGCGACCTGACCGGAACGGGCGTGCAGGACACCGCGATCGCCAATCTCGCGTATAAAGCTGCGACGCAATAAGTCACCGTTTTCGCGCGGTCGACATCTACTCCTTGGCCCTCTTGTTGTTCAACACCGAATGATCCGTTTGAACACTTCCAGATCGACGTTTCGTCCGCAGACGACGGCCACAACTTTCTTCCCCTTGAATCGCTCTCTCCGTTTGAGAAGACCCCCAACACCCAAGGCTCCCGAACCTTCGACCACCAGGCGATGCTGCTCGAAGAGAAGGCGAATGGATTCCTCGATCTCTGACTCGCTGAGCAAAACAATTTCCTCCACGTATCGCTGACATAGCTCTAGAGTGATGCTGTCCAGATCCACGCCGCCACCGCAGGTGTCAGCAAGCGTTGGATAGGTTTCCATCTCGACCATCTTCTTGGCCCGCATGGACTCATACATTACTGGGGAATTCTCGGGGGAGACGCCGAAGGCCTGTACGTTGGGGTTATGGCACTTCAGCCACCCCGCCGACCCGGTCAGCAAGCCCCCCGCTCCGCAAGCGAAGAGGGCTGCGTCCAGATCGGGGAGTTGCTTGGAGATCTCGTACCCGCACGTGCCTTGTCCGCCGATCACGATGGGGTCGTTGTAGGGTGACACATAGATCTTGTCTTCCTCCCCCGCAACCCGTCTGGCCTCCCTCTCCGCGTCCCAGGCACGTTCGCCGTGAATGACCAGATCCAAGCCATGGGCCCGCAACAGCTCCAGACGCGACGGCTCGATATCCTCGGCCACGTAGATTGTGGCGCGGCGTTTTCGAATTCCCACTGCCTCGGCAACCGCCAAGGCGTAGTTCCCTGTCGAGGCGGAGACGACCCCCTTGTCGAGTTCAGACTCGGTGAGTGAGAGGATCTTGTTGAGGGCTCCACGGAACTTGAAGGAAGAGGTTCGTTGCATCGAGTCCAACTTGAGCCAGACCTCGCCCTCGATCTCCTCGCTCAGATACATCGAGTATTCGAGAGGAGTGGGTGAAAGGTGGCCCTTGCATCTTTCGTTGGCTTCCAGGACCAATTGCGGCACGTCCAAGGGTTGTTCACCGGTCGTCACGATCGTTCCCTCACTCGCGGAGGTGCGTCACCGAGAACATTCGCCTTCTTCGCGACTCGGCGACCGGTGCGCCTAACAAACGCTTCCGAGCGCGACGCGAACGGCTTCGCCGCTGACGCCGCTCGACTCTTCCGACGCGAAGAAAGCGATCATCTCGGCGACCTCCTGAGGCGTGGCGACGCGGCCCGGTGGATACAGGGCAGCCCGGTCCTGCCATAATGCCGTGCGTGCCCGCGTCCTGTGCTATCGATCGCATCAATCCGATTAATCCGTGTTTGGCTACCGTGTATGCGCTTCCCGCGTATTCGGCGACCAGGCCGGCCGTCGAACTGGTGTAGACGAGACGTCCGTAGCTGCGTTCGACCATGCCGCGCAGCACCAACCGCGAGAGGTGAAAGGGTCCGTCGAGGTTGATCTGCATCGTCTCGCTCCAGACCTTCGGATCCTGCTCCCAGATCACCCGCTCGTGGGCCGAGCCGATACCGTGATTGCAGACGAGGATGTCGATCGGTCCCAAGCAGCGCTCGGTTTCCGCTACGGCAAGCGCACAACCATCGGGCGTACCGAGATCCGCTACCGTGTACTCGAGACCGAGCGCGGCCAACTCCTGTTCGCTGCGCGAGATGCCCATGACCCGAGCGCCACGCGCCGCCAGCAGCTCCGCGACCGCGCGCCCAATGCCTCTGCCTGCGCCCGTGACGAGCGCGATCCGGCCCTCGACTCCTGCCATACTCCGAACCTCCATTGTGTGCGAGACATCCACTCCAAGTAGTCTAGCACTCACGATCACCGCCGGAGGGGATGGACGGTGTTCGGAGAAGCACGACTCAAACGATCAGGCTGCCAATATGTACTATAGACAATCCGGCGGACAAAGAAGTTGGCGAGCAAGGAACGGCTAAGGGACCGTGCTGGTCGGCTCGTGTCTGGCAGGGTTATTCTTGCTGCTGTGCGTGGAACTACTGACCCCTCAGCGAGGACGTCGTCATGCTTGCGTCGCTTCTTGTCATTGCCGCCCTGCAGTCTGCCACTCAGCAGGTGCAGGACACGTCGCCCTTCCGGGCGCTCGACCTGCCCGCGCCCAACGCCTACCGCGCCGCCGACGGCCGCCCGGGGCCCGACTACTGGCAGCAACGCGTGGACTACCAGATTGCGGCGACCCTCGATCCCGCGACCCAGGTACTCACCGGAACCGAGACGATCCGCTACGGGAACAACTCGCCGCACGCGCTGCCTTATCTGTGGATCTTGCTCGACCAGAACATCTGCGACCCGGGAAGTATCACGAATCAATTGAATCAGCCGCCGCTCGTGTTCGAGGACGTTACGTTCGATTTCTCGTGTCAGGGGTTCGAGGGCGGCATCACGCTGCGGCACCTGCGTAGCGGAGGCGCCGACCTGGCGCACTCGGTCTACGGCACGACGATGCGAGTGGAATTGCCGGCGCCGCTGCAGCCGGGCGCTACGTTCTCCCTCGAGATCGGCTGGACCTTCCGCGTACCCGAGATGGGAGCCGGCCGCATGGGTCGTGACGGGACGCTGTACGAGATCGCCTGGTGGTATCCGCGGATGGTCGTGTACGACGACGTGCGCGGCTGGAACCACGATCCTTTCATCGGCGGGGGCGAATTCTACCTCGAGTACGGCGGGTTCGACGTCACGATCGAGCTCCCCGCGGACTACGTCGTGGCCGCGACGGGCGTGCTCCAGAACCCGGCGGACGTGCTGACGGCGGTGCAGCGTGAGCGGCTTGCCCGTGCGGTGCGGTCCAGCACGCCGGTGGCCATCATAGCGGCGGACGAGGCCGGATCACCGCAGACGCGACCTACGCGAGGCGGTACGCGCTCCTGGCACTTCGTGGCCGACAGCGTGCGCGACTTCGCCTTTGCCGCCGCTCCCAACTTCCGCTGGGATGCCGTCGGCTGGGACGGCATCCTCATCGAGACACTCTACCGGCCTGGGGCGGCGGGCTGGGAGGAGGCCATCCGCATGGCGGAGCATGCCATCCGCCACTTCAGCGAACGGGTGTACCGCTATCCATACCCGCATGCCACCACCATCGAGGGACCGATAGCCGGGATGGAATACCCGATGCTCACGTTCGTCGCGGGCACCGATCGGGAGAACCTCTACTTCACCTTGATGCACGAGTTAGGGCATGAGTGGTATCCCATGCTGGTCGGATCGAACGAGCGGTTCTATCCGTGGATGGACGAAGGATTCAACATGTTCATCGACATCGGTGCCACCGAGGACTACTTCCGCGGCACGCCGTACGGGGACGGCTACGCGCAGGGGCTGGTGGAGGCCTACCCGCAGCACGCCGTCCCCGGACTCGAGCAGCCGTTGATTACCCGCCCGGTGGAGTCACGCGACCTCTGGTCGACCGCGTATACCAAACCCGCGTTGATGTTGAACCTGTTGCGCAGGGAAGTACTGGGCGAGCAGCGATTCGACGATGCGTTCCGCGCCTATACTCGTGCATGGGCGTTCAAGCATCCCACCCCAGCCGATTTTTTTCGTGTCATGCGAAACGAGACCGGCATGGATCTCGACTGGTTCTGGCGCGGCTGGATCTACACCACGGCGCGGCTGGATCAGGCCATCGATTCCGTGACCGCCGGCGCCGACGGTCCGGAGATCCACCTCAGCAACCGCGGGAGGATGGTGATGCCGGCTGAGCTGGCCGTCACCTTCGCAGACGGGACCCGGGATACGGTCCGGCTGCCAGTGGAGATGTGGAATCTCGGCTCCCGGTTTACCTACCGGGTGCAAGGCGGCCGTGGGATGCCTACGACTGTCGCACTCGATCCGCGTGCGGTGTATCCAGACGCGGACCGATCCAACAACCGCTGGCCCCGGTAGCAATCGGTTCGCGGCCCCGCGCCGAGTTCGCGTTCGATTCGGTAGCGGTCGGCGAGGGCGCTGGACTTCCCCCGGGTCGGGACGGCCGGATTCGTGACCTCGCCCACTACCGGTTTTCCAGCCCCCGAATCATCTGTACAACGTCTCTGGCGAGTTCGTTGGGTATCGGGATGGTCAGGTGGTACTGCGTGATTCTCCATTCGTCGACGACGAGGCGCAGGACTCCCGTCCCGCGGGTCTCACCGTAGTTCTCGTTATCCAGAATCTCATCGAACCACGCGACCGAGCCACTGGGATCGAAGTCGATGTTCCGGCCACCGTCGCGTAGCGCGTAGGTCCAACCCTGTCCGCGCTCGAAGGACGGGTGGGCGTAGGAACGGAATTCCTCCACTGTCCAACGTTCCGACGCGTCGGTGCCAAAGAACACACCTTCGGGAGCGAACAACGCGAAATAAGATTCCTCGTTGGCAATGGACGCGTTGTGGTGCAGCGCGTCGAGCACGCTTGAGACGCCGGACGTCGCCTCGGCGCGGTCGAACGCCACCGATTCCCGGTCGCCGGCGTTGGTGCGCGCCACACCGGTTGCCGTCGCCAGTTCTTCCAGAATGCCGTGCTCGACCAGGAAATCCATGATGGTCGCATACGCACGCATCGACTGCTCAGCGTTGAAGCCACCGTGACCACCACCGGGGATCGTCACGAGACGGTTCGCCACCCCCGCCGCGTCGAGCGCCTCCTGCAAGCGCGTAGCGTGCGAATAGGGAACGACGCCATCCGCGTCGCCGTGAATCGTGATCGTGGGAGGCAATCCGCTCCGGATGTAGGTGAGCGGGGATACCCGCCGGGCGATGGCGTCCCGATCGGGCATGCTGCTGAGCCAAGCCACCGCATAGCTCTTGGTGTTGGGCCCGTCGATCAGATCGGCCACGTCGGTAATACCGTACCAATTAATGATCGCCGCCACGCTCACGTCGTCGAGCCCGACGCACTGCCGATCGAGCCCCGCAGACGCTGGTAGCATCCCGGTCGTCAGCGAAAGGTGCCCACCCGCCGAATGACCGGTCACGACGATGCGACTAGTATCGATACCATAGTCGTCGGCGTGCCGTCGTACCCACCGTAACGCGCACCGCGTGTCCTCCACCGCCGCGGGCGCGAGAGAGACGCGACCCAGCCGGTATTGTACGTTTACAGCAACAAAACCGTTCGCCAGGTAGGGCAGAAGGGCGAAGGCCGACCGCTCCTTGCTTCCCCCAACCCACCCACCGCCGTGGATGTAGATCACCGTCGGTTGCGGACCTTGCACGCCGCGCGGCTGGTAGATGTCGAGTGTCAGCTGGAAGTTGTTGGCGGTCAGGTAGGGAATATTGGAATGGATACGGTATCCCCGCCCGAGATCGACGGCCCATTGCGTGCGCTCATCCAATTGAGCGCCGGCAGGGGCTGCAACGACTACAAGCGCGATAGTAACGAGTGCCACCATAGCATCAAAACGACGTGTCATCAGACCTCTCCTGGGGATATCACCTTGTTGTCACTGTCAGGCCTTCGCCGAGGCGGCGTTCAATCTGGTAACGGTTAGCTAGGGCGGTTGAGCGCCTGGCAGTAACGTCAGCCACGGTCGGCAAAGATAGGGTTGGATTCGCGACACGGCGAGAAACGCGATTTGGAATCTGGCACACTATTGGCACACAACGACACGGAATGGGCAGACCAAACGGGCCGCCTATTTCGTAACTACGTCTGCTTGTTCAGCTTGCCCGAGGACATCCGAATTCGATGACTCCGGCATTGTTGTGGTGACGGTCCCCTCTGCGTACGGCCGCATAGTGGGTGGGTCATGACCCCACGGCTATCCCACAGGAGCAATACCGAGCGCCCGGCTCGCCGAGCCGTGACCGTAACGTTTGACGTTAATAACGCTATGCGTTATTATTCTTCGTGATCAAGAGCTTCCGGGACAGGCTCACCCAGAAGGTCTTTGAGCGCCAGCGCGTGCGCCATCTACCGCGTGGCGTGCATCGCGCAGCCTTGCGGAAGCTCGTGATCCTCGATGCCGCGGAAGAACTCGGTGACCTGCGGATCCCACCGGGGAACCGGCTCGAGAAGCTTTCGGGCAAGCGGGCGGGACAGTACAGCATCCGGATCAACGAGCAGTGGCGGATCTGTTTCCGGTGGGACCGCGGGGACGCCTACGACGTGGAGATCGTCGACTATCACTAGGAGCTATTGATGGCGCCCAAGAAACAGTCGCCCGTGCACCCTGGGGAGGTGCTTCTTGCCGAGTTTCTCGAGCCAATGGAACTCAGCCAGTATCGTGTTGCCAAAGACATTAGCGTACCGGCACGGCGCATTAATGAGATTGTCCACGGAAGCCGAACGATAACGGCGGATACGGCGCTGCGCTTGGCGCGCTACTTCGGGACATCGGAGCGTTTCTGGCTCAATCTGCAGACCCGCTACGATCTCGAGGTCGAGAAGGATCGCCTGGGTCGCCGGCTAGAAGAAGAGGTGTTGCGCCGCGCGGTCTAGTGGGTCAGTTCGGATCATGGGCCGCGACCCATCAGGCGAGCGGCGGACGGCGGGGTGGTGGTGAGTGGGGTGGCCGTCAACCGGCGACCCCCTGATGCGATGCCGGAGCGCAGCGACGGCGAGCACGAGCGCCATCGCCACATGATGGCGATGTGCGGTCAACCCCATGGTCGCCCCTACTTCCCCACCTTCGCCTTCAACTCCTCGAAGAAGTTCTCGACCACGATGAGCTGCAGGTCGTCGGCTGCGTCCCCTCCCAGAACGCGGATCATCACGAAGCGCTGCCCGTCCGGCGTGACGTCGTACATCTGATGATAGATGTCGGCCCGGTACGCCTGTGCGTCGAACAGGGTTCGTTGTGCACCCGTCACAAACGCTTCGCCTGGCAGCACCTCCACGGCCACGAGCCGTTGCGCACCATCCCGGTAGAACAATTCGCGGCCACTGTGCGCCCACACTGGCTCCGAGCCACCGCTGGTCGATACCAACCACCGACCATCTGCGACGTTGGGAAAGGGCCGCACGTAGACTTCTGACCCACCTGTTTCGTTGGATACGTACGCCAGCCAGCGGCCGTCGGGAGAGACTGCGGGTGCAGTCTCCTGAAATTCGGTGGCAACTAGGGGAACCATCGCGCTGTCGCCAGCCGTGCGAATAGCATAAAGGTCCGCGGAAGGTCCCCCGCCCTACCGATTCACGAGCCACGAACCGTCGCGCGTGAAGCGGGCCTCGTGGACTGCGCGTTCTACGTCTAGCACCAGCTCAGCATCCGCGGTGCCGTCGGCACGACGCTGGGCGATATCGCGGTCCCCCTGCCGGTTGCTCACGAAGGCTACCGACCGGCCATCGGGGGTCCAGTCCGGCCTGTAATTCAGCACGCCCTGGAACGTCAACTTCGACGCAGTTCCCCTCGCGAGCTGTCTGACCCATAGCTGTTCCTCCCCGCCGGCGGCGATGGAGACGGCGAGCTGGGTCCCATCACCCGAAAGCGCGAGGCTTGTAACAGCATCTGTCCAGTCGGCTGCCACCGCCTCGGCCCTCCCGTCTCGATCCACCCAGACCGGCTCGCCACCCACTGAGGTAGAACCGCCAACTGTGTACGCCAGCGTCCCGTTACGCGACACTGCCAGATCCGGAACACTGAGCGTCCTCAGGGCGATCCCATCGATCAGAGCCGTGGGATCGCCCGTGATCGCCATAGCATCCTGATCGAACGGCACCGCCATCAGCGTTCCGTCGGCCGTCACGTACAGCAGATGTCCAGAGGCCGCGTACCTTGCGTAGTTGCCACGAAGGAGCACCTCGTGGGTGCCAGTTGCCGTGTTGGCGATCGCGATATTCGACTCGCTGGAGCTCGTTCCGGGCCCGACGGTGAACACCACCCCTTTTCCGTTGGGCAACGCGTCGGGGAAGAGGTGATCGATCTCTCCGCTCGCCGAGTCAAGCACCGTAAACCACTCGGGCGCGCCCCCTGCGGCCCGAACCCTTACGAGTGCGGTCGCACCATCGCCGTCAGTATAGATGAAGCCATCCGGTCCCCAGGATCCGCCCGCAGCGCCCACCAGCGAGTCGGTCACCCTAACCGGAGGTCCGCCCCGTAACGGAGGCGATCTTGAGACCGTCGCCTAAGAATCCCACGTGGTCCCCGTCGGGAGAAAAGAACGGTGCGAACGCTCCCTCCGTACCTGCGAGCGCCGTCGCGTCCAGCTGATCGCGCGGCCGAACCGAGAGCTGGAACTGACCGCCGTCACCTTGAGTGACGTAGACCAACTGCGACCCATCCGGCGACAGCGCGATTCTCGCGAAGAACCCGGCGATCACCTGGCCCTCCGGCAGCAACACGCTGTATCGCGACACGGGCTTGGGCGGTGCCGGTCGCGTCATCGACCATGCCGCGACGCCCGTCATCACGACCAGTCCCGCAGCGAAACCGATCGTCCAACGGTTCCACTGAGATGCGGCCGGCGGCGCAACCACCTGCGCGGCTTGCGTCGTCGGAAGCGTGAACGCTGGATTGGTCAGCGCCTCGGCGAACTTTGCCGCACTCTCGAACCGATCTGCTGCAAGCCGCTCCAACGACTTCGCCGTGGCCGCCGCAACATGGGGTGGCACCGACTTGCGCAACTCTGTGACCGGGCGTGCGTCATCGGTCACGATTTTCATGATGATCGCCTGCGCCGACCCACCGATGTGCGGCGGCTCGCCCGTCAGCATTTCGTACAGCACACTACCCAACGAGTAGATGTCCGAACGGTTGGTCAGGTCCTTCTCCGCCGTCGCCTGTTCGGGCGACATGTAGTGCGGGGTGCCGAGTGAGAGACCAGTCTCGGTCATCCGCCCACCCGCTGCCGCACTCACCGCCAAGGCGATACCGAAGTCCGCCACCATCGGACGACCATCGTGGAGGAGAAGGTTCTCGGGCTTGATATCACGGTGGATCACATTGTTCCGATGCGCGTAGTCGAGCGCGTCCGCGATGGCGGTGGTAATGCTGACTGCCTCGTCGATGGAGAGTTGCGTTTCGCGGTTCAGCTTGTCCCTGAGCGTCTCGCCTTCGATGTACGGCATGACGTAGTACAGGAACCCGTCGGCCTCGCCCGAATCAAACAGGGGCAGGATGTGGGGGTGTTGGAGATTGGCGGTGGTCTTGATCTCCTGCACGAGGCGGCGCTCGATCTTGTATCGGTCGGCAAGGGCGGTCGAGAGCCTGGCAGTCACGTCAGTCATGGTCGGCAAACATAGGCTGCGATTCGCGACACGGCGAGAACGCCATTTGAATTTGGCACACTATTGGCACACAAGGACAAGAAATGAGCGGCCACTCACAGACCGCTCATTTCTAAGTAGTTGTTGCCTTTCAGGTTACGTAGTCGGGACGGCCGGATTCGGATCATGAGCCGCGAGCCGCCAGGCGAGCGGCGTTGACGAAAGCCGGGCGGCCCAGCCACAGACAAGAAAAGCGGGCACCGCCCGCTTTCTTGTCTGTGAGTCGGGACGGCCGGATTCGAACCGGCGACCCCCTGAACCCCATTCGCGTTGATGTGTCACCGAACACCCAAAACCGGCCACTGAGGAACACTTCAAAAGCGGCCACCGCAGGGAGCGGTACGGTTAATATCTACCGTTCTCATTCCCCTCATGCAATGCTCACTCAGA